>DATIDX010000133.1:0-10649 GCA_035456025.1 Cellvibrio sp.
ATCAACCAAGCCGATATACAACAAGCACTCTTCGCCACCGGCTTGCATCAGCCGCAGGAATTTGCGGCGGCGATTGCACATCTGCAAACCATCAGGAAGCAACTATGACAGAGCCAACAATCAATAATGACAATCTCGAAATAACCAAAGCAGATGCCGATGAGAGCGTGCACAGCCGGTTGCAACAGGCGAGTACTGTTGCGAACAATTTGCTCAATGAAATTAAAAAAGTATTGATCGGCCAGGATGCGGTAATCGAGCAAGTACTAATCGCATTGATCGCGCGCGGCCATGTTTTGATCGAGGGCGTTCCCGGCCTGGGTAAAACCTTATTGGTGCGCAGCCTCGCTAAATGTTTTGGCGGACAATTTTCGCGCGTGCAATTCACTCCCGATTTAATGCCGAGCGATGTCACCGGTCACGCCATGTTCAATATGGCCAAACAGGAATTTGAAATTCGTCGCGGCCCGGCGTTCACCAACTTACTACTCGCCGACGAAATTAACCGCGCGCCCGCCAAAACCCAGGCAGCGCTACTGGAGGTTATGCAAGAAGGACAAATCACAATTGAAGGTGAATCCTTTAAAACCGGCGAGCCTTTTATGGTATTGGCAACACAAAACCCGATTGAACAAGAAGGCACTTATCCGCTGCCGGAGGCCGAGCTTGACCGTTTTATGTTGAAGGTAATCATCGATTATCCAAATGAGAGCGATGAGCAATTAATGTTGCGTCAGGTGTGCTCACAAGCTCAGGGTGGTTTTGGCTTGGAGCATATCCGCACCTTATTAAAACCCGCACATGTATTGAGCGTGCAGAAAATTGCCGAGCAAATCACCGTCGATGAACAAATTTTGCAGTACGTCGTAAAACTGGTGCGCGCAACACGCAGTTGGTCTGGCATATCGCGCGGGGCCGGCCCGCGCGCTTGCATTGCACTACTCTCTGCGGCGCGAGCTTACGCGTTGATTAACAACAACTCTTTTGTAACACCCGACGATGTGAAAAAAATGTTTATTCCAGCACTGCGCCATCGGATTTTGTTATCGCCGGAATTGGCGATTGAAGGTGTCGCCGCCGAGAGGATTTTGAATAACATTCTGTTACAAGTTGAAGCACCGAGACACTGACCTTTTGTCGAATAAAATTATGCGCAGAACATGGATTCCTCGCTCCCGCTTGATAATTGCCTTCGCACTGCTAGGCGCGCTGGTATTTATCAGCGCGTTTAGTGGCCACTACTTTAATTGGCAGAGCCCGGCTTATTTACCCCAGGCATTGTTCTTCGCCCTGGTTACTATCGCTTTGCTCGATTGGATTTTGTCGCGTCGCCTGCCACCAGTGGAAATCACGCGCGAACTACCCGGCAATCTAGCGGTGGACAAATGGACCGACGTGAAATTTCGTATCCGCCACCACTTTACCGAACCTACCAACATTCAGATTTTTGATGGTGTTCCGGCAAATGCCAATTATGCAAACCTGCCGCTACAAATCGCATTACAGCCGAATAGCACCAGCACCAGTCACTATCAGTTGCGCCCTTTAGTACGCGGTGCGTTGGAATTAGCTAAAACCCATGTGCAATTTAATAGCCCGCTGGGTTTGTGGCATATACGTTACTGGGCAGGTGAAGTTAGCCAGGCGAAAGTATTCCCCGATTTTGTTGCCATAGCTAACTACGCGATTCTCGCCACCGAAAATCATACCAGCCAGATGGGAATTAAAAAGAAACAGCGCCGTGGTGCGGGAATGGAGTTTCATCAGTTGCGTGAATATCGCCAGGGCGATAGCTTGCGCCAATTGGATTGGAAAGCGACATCGCGCCGCCAGAAATTAATTGCGCGCGATTACCAGGATGAACGCGACCAGCAAATTGTGTTGATGATCGACAGCGGCCGCCGCATGCGCGCTAAAGATGATGAACTCAGCCATTTCGATCACGCACTCAACTCAATGCTGCTGGTAAGTTACATCGCACTGCGCCAAGGCGATAATGTCAGCCTGATGAGTTTTGGCAATCAATACCGTTGGATTCCACCGCAAAAAGGTGTCGAGCGCGTAAAAGTGTTACTCAACGGCATTTACGACCTGCACGCAAATCAATCCACCGCCGATTACATTACCGCTGCCGAAAAACTTGCCGTCTTACAACCCAAACGCTCATTGGTTATTTTAGTTACTAACTCGCGCGACGAAGACAACAGCGAATTGCTACTCGCCGCCAATCTGTTAAAAAAACGCCATCTGGTAATGATCGCCAATATACGCGAACAAGTATTGGATGATCTCAACGAACTCCCCGTCCGCACCTTCGACGACGCCCTCAACTACGCCGGCGTCCGCCGCTTTCTGCACGAGCGCAGCGAATCGCACAAAAAATTAACTGCCGCAGGAATTTACGCGGTGGACTGCACTGCCGATCAATTAGCTGTGCGGGTAGCGAATGCGTATTTGGAAATCAAGAGTGCGGGAGTTTTGTAATAGCAAACTTCCGTTCCCTCCCCGCTAAAAACCAATCAACAGGAATTTTTAAATTGAAATTATCACTAGTAGTTTTATTGTTATCAATTTCTGCCGCTGCATTTTCAGGGGAAGTCTATAAATGGAAGGATGAGAATGGCAAGGTTCATTATTCAGATAGCAAACCTAAAAGCGACGCAACCGAAAGTGTCACCACAACTGTAACTCCACCAAAACCAACCCAAGATACCGTTCGGCCTGAGGGCAATATTAGAGCAAAATTCAATGCATCAAAAGGAAGACTATATTCACTTTACAAGAGCGAACTAAAGAATACCCCTTCAATTGCCGGAAGACTGGCAGTACAAATTGAAATTGATGCCGACGGCAAAGTTGTGAAGTCGCATATAGTTAAATCAGAATTAAAAAGTGCACGACTGGAGAACGCTTTATTACAGGAGATAGATCGAATTGATTTTGGAAAAGGAGCGTTTAGACACACAATCTCTATCCATACGTTTGATTTTCTTCCATTGTAAAGCGCACAGAAGGGGTAGAAAAAAGTCTCTTTCACTCAGACGGAACCAACTCCAGCGTCGCGAATATAGGATTGTGATCCGAAGCTTTTGAAGCCTTGGTTCTGCTTTCTATTATTTTTATATCCCGGATAAAAATCCGATCAAGCGATACACCAAATACTTGTTTGCGCAGGTCTTCTTTAAATTCCACCTGCGTGAGGTTTGCAGTAGTCGCGACACCGTTGAGCACCTTTAGGCGCTGGTTGCTCCAGGTATTGAAATCCCCACTAAAAATAACTGGCCCTTTATGAGCAACCAATATCTCCTGAATGGAATGCAATTGAGTGGAAAAATATTTGGTGCGCAGGGTGAAGTTTATTGCGTGGATATTTGCCGCCAACAACAAGGTCCCGTCAATATTAAGCAGTACTACGTTAGTGACCTTGGGCGTTCTCAACCAAGGTTCTGTATGCATGTAGCTGCAACTTATCACGATTGGATAATCACTCAGGGTCAATACGCCGGAAATAAGCCGAACTGTTTGGTATCCAACAGAAAACGATGTGAAAGGCTTGCTATCAATGAGCTCTTTGCTTCGCACAGCTTCTTGTAAAAATAAGATATTGTTAGAGCGGGTATAGTCGATCACTTCTTTAATCGCGGCCTCGTTTGTAAACTTATGCACATTCCAGCTCAACACATTAATTCGTTTGGGTGTTGATGAGCGGTGCGATTTCTCTGCACTTTCAATTGCAGACAAGCAGGAGTCCTGGGTTCGCAATAGCGGCGCCGCCGCATTGGCCAAGAGACTGGTATTAACCAGGAAAAGTAAGGCTATTATCAAGGGCCGCACAAGTGTCATGTTGATCACCCGAAAAACAGGAAGGTAATTCTGGTATTACGGCATACATGGGAAGCATGCACACCAGAATCGCAATAGAGCTTATGTATTCTATCCCAATGTGGCATTGTTGCGTTTGGCAAATGACTTTACTGTTAATATTCGCCATTGCTTAGCCGGAAAAAAGTTCATTACGTATCAATTAGAGCGCGCCGAAGAAACCCAATGGATATCCTCTTAACTTTTCTGACAAAAATATTCAAGATCAGGTGCTCCATCTGGGGGCGCGAGTTTATATTAATTATCCCAATCCTGGTGATGTCGGGTTGCCAGTCTTTACCGGAACGAAACACTATGAATTTGCAGGCCGATGAACAGGCAATTAGCGCACAATTAGTTGCACCTACGACCCTGGCAAAAAGCGTAAAAAGTTTCGCCCTACAACATCCTGAAAAATCCGGATTTTTCACACTCACCCAAGGTACAGAAGCCTTAGCGGCAAGATTGCGTTTGATTGAAGCAGCTGAAAAGACACTCGATGTTCAATACTACATTTGGCACGATGATACTGTGGGTAAAACCTTACAATATTATTTGCTTAACGCCGCCGAGCGTGGAGTTAAGGTGCGCTTGCTGCTCGATGATCTGGACACGGCGGGAAAAGATGACCGCTTACTGGCGCTCGATCAGCACCCCAACATTCAAGTCCGCACATTTAATCCTTTCCCCAACCGCAATTCCCGCTGGAAAGATTTTTTAACGTCGTCCACACGCATTAATCGTCGCATGCACAATAAGTCAATGACTGCTGATCGCAGTGCAACTATTTTAGGCGGCAGAAATATTGGTGATGAATATTTTGATGCATCCACCTTGGTCAATTTTGCGGATATCGATGTGCTTGCGCTGGGTAGAGTCGGCGAGGCAGTGGCAGGCTCGTTCGATTTATATTGGAATAGTGAATACGCGTTTCCAATAACGCAACTCGCGCAACCCAAAAATGGTTCAGTCGAATCCATTGAAAGGCTTAGCGCGATGTATAAATCTGTGCTGAGCATAGAAATAAAAAGCCCCTACTCAGCCGCATTGAAACACGCTGAATTCAATAGCTACAAAGCGCTCGATCAAGTTCCCTTTCACTGGAGCGAATGGAAGCTGGCTTACGACCAGCCCATCAAAGTCACAAGCAAATCAGTAGCGGCGGAGACCCATTTGGCTCCACAACTGATCGCGGTCGCCAATGATGCAAAATCGAGTTTAATTATAGTTTCGCCTTATTTTGTCCCCGGCGAAAAATTTACCGCCTATTTGACCGGCTTGGTAAAAACCGGGGTCAGCGTGCGCATCCTCACCAATTCGCTAGCATCCAACGATGTCAGCCTTGTCCATGCGGGTTACCAACGCTATCGCAAAAAACTGGTGGAGGGTGGCGTGGAGCTGTATGAGCTCAAGCCGGATGCCCGCAACCTCGAAACCCTGACTTCTGATACAACCTCTGCTCCCACTCCAGCCGCAACACCGGCAGCAGGAAAAAAGAAACGCTGGTTGGGCGCTTCCAAATCCAGCTTGCACGGAAAATATTTTGGCTTTGATCGGGTAGCTGTATTTGTTGGCTCATTTAATCTTGATGGGCGGTCAGTCGAATTGAATACTGAGCTTGGAGTCTTTTTTAAAGATGATGAATACGCAAAGATGCTGGATGATAATTTTACTGAGAATACACCGCTCAAGGCTTACAAAATCCAGCTCAGTAAGAAAGGAGCAATTGAATGGCACAGCATTGAAAATGGTGAATCAGTTGTTTATACCAAAGAGCCCAAGACAAGCTTTTGGCATCGTTTTAGCACCACCGTCTTATCGTTTATAGTTCCGGAAAAGCAATTGTAAGCAGCACGCTTCACATGCGTATCATGTTTGGGATTTCGCTGCAACGCGATACGCATCCAACTCCTGCTTGAACCAAAGGGCGCTGGTAGTATCAGCTTTGCCTGCGCACTTTACTACATAGGGCTTGCCGGAAAAGCTGCTTTCCGATGCAGCCTTGTCGATAAAACTTTCGGCATCCGTCAGCATTTTTTTATTAATCAGATACTCATATTTTTTTCGGATATGCGCAGCAGCTTCCGCTCCTGAATACCATGAGCCATTACGGTTAAACTGACAGCCCGATGTTTCCATGAAGTTAAATAGATGTTCAATCTCCTGCTTTGAATCAGCGGTAACTTCACCCGCCCGACAAAAACCGGTAACCAACATCAGACTGCAAATAAAAATATATTTGATCATATGTCCACCCCCTGGAATTTGCTTTTAAGGCAATATTCTAATCATTTGCGTTACGGTTGGCACCATCTGCATTGGCGGCTTAAAAAGTATATTAACTAACGCGGTGTGGCGCCTATTATCAATGGTCATCTAAAATCACTTTAGCATGACCATTGGGTTTTTATAAAACTAAAGCTAGAACGGCGAATCCTAATCATCACAAAATATTTGTACTTTTTTTAGCGCAATATCGATTTCTTGTTCAGTTTTTGCATGCATCGCCATTTCTTTTGCAGTGTGGCATTCGGCAGCATCTTTATATGCAGCAGCACGTACATATGGGTGCTGCAATGCCTCATGCTCAGGCTCCTCGCAATAAACTGATGCTACACGGCGAATATTGGCCGACTCACCCCGCTCAATTGAAACGCAATCGCCCTCGCTAATTTCCTTACTTTCAGAAACGAGTTTCACTACCGAACCCGTTGTCAGCTTAACTTGATACGAATGCGCCTTGCGTTTGCCTTCAGCAATGGCTGCTAATATCGCGACAGCAGCGGCACCTTCAGCCGCATGTTTGGCCTTGTCATGATTACTGGCGTGCTTACCGCTGGTGGCCGCACCTATCATACCGCCGGCAATAGCGCCCTTACCTACATTGGAATCCACTTTTACAGTTTCTACCTTTTCTACCACACCATAGTCGATTTGGGTAAGATCGCCTTTTTTTGCAGCAAGGCTGGATGCCGAAAGCCCCGCCATAACTACTGCCAGTACTAATTTTGATTTAAGCAATTGCATATACATCTCCTTAGGTTGATAAAATTACATTTACGCAAATGAACAACACACTACTAAATTTAGTGTTTATCTTCCGCTGTCACCGCATAGGTGTGCAGCTGGTTTTTATGGAAATAATGAATACCAAACATCATCCCTCCTGATTGTCCATCCGTTTTTATATCGCCAGCAATGCGCGCGATAACATAGTTACTCGCCTCTTCAACGATATCAATATTGGGGTAAGCCAACACCTCCGGAGATACCAAGCCAGCAATTTTGCTGCTAACAATAAATAGACTGCCCAATTTTGCTTTCTTGCCGTGCGGCGCGAGCTTACCCACATCATCGCGCTTTAGCAGTTCCGTTAATTGATCAGCGCCGGACGATAATTCTTGCTGTAAGGATTTAATTTCTGCTGGAGGAGTATTAACAAATTGCGCTTTGGGATAGGTGGTTGGTAAATGATAGAGATAGCGGCCCACCCAATTTGGCCCCTCTATGTGATACACCAGTGACGCGCGGTAGACATCATCAAACCCCTGCTGGATAACGACGTAGGGATACAGTTTGTAGGGCGCATTATCGGCCTTATAAAAGGGTGTCTTTTGCAAGCTATCGAATGCGTAATAATAAGGGTCGGCAGAGGCAAATTTATTTTTGTATGCGTTTGATGTACTTTGATGAACCTGACTCACCACCGCTTCGCCTATAAATGGCACTGGTACCAAGAGCGTGGCTGCTGAATCAGGTAATATAAATACATAAGGGACACCAGGAACAGGCGATACACCACCGGGCAAGGCCTTGGGTAGGCTATGCACGATACTAATCCCCTGCTCAAAACCATTCGATGTTACTGCGGTGCTTTGCTTCATGGAAATGCACGCCCCCAAAGGCAGAAACATCAACAGGATGAAAAACGATTTAATCAAACGCATACATTCTCCCATTCAAGATTCAATTGTTAATTTTCCTATTACAGTTGTCCCTCAAGATGTTCAGGAGCAGCCATACCACGAATCCACTTGATTGATTTTACTTCCCATTTCGGATTGATTTTGCGCAGCGACTCAATTAACCCTGGCAAATGCGCTGCACCGTAGGTGATATAAATTTTTTTACCAGGTTCCGCCTCAATTTGTTGCGCAAGATGATGATTGCGGAACGCCAATAATAGCGGATCAAATGTTTGCGGTTTTTTATCAGGTCCGGTTCTTAATGCATAAACAAAGAATCCCCGACAGAGCGTACCGAGCATATTTTTTTGGCTGTCATTAGCCTGCTGGATGTAGGTAAAGATCTTCCTTGCCGTAGCATCCGATATGCCTTTGTCTTTGGCTTTACGCTCATGCTCCTTTTTTACTGCGGCGGCAAATTCTGGATCTTGTCTGAGCAATCGCTCATATTCATTTTTTAATTCGCTGGTCGTGACGTCCACAGTAGCGTGGCGCTCCGGATGCGACTGACTATCGTGAACCAACAAAGTAAAGTAATCGAGCTGGTACTTTACGCCGCAAACCTCAGCGAGTTGTCGATAATTATCCGAAAGTGAAGCGCCTCCTGAAAATGTATCAGCAAACCATTTATTGGCTTCGTCAGTAGATGGCGATACGCCTTCATAATAAAGTTTGTAACCTTGATCCAAGGCCTCTTCAAGATCGTAGATAACAGATTTGTAAAAATTCTCCGAACCTACGTGTACCATCCCCTGAAAGGTGACAGTTTTATTGCCATCGCTTAGCACAGCGTGCGGCAGCACCAAGGGGTCTGTTTCACTTTTAACGGCAAGATAAAAATAGGGGAAAGTCAAAAGCGTGGTAATCATGAACACCAAAATGAGCCATGCGCTGCTAAAAAAAAGGCGCTTTGCATCAGGCGGGTGGAGGAAAAATATTTTATTAACAAGCCACGCCAGTGGCAGTGCGATAACTCCAACAGCGGCAATAACGCCGAGCAACAGCCATATAGACCAAGAGACAAGTATTAAGACACCGAGGGTGAAGCCTATACCCAGTATAAAAAGTAAAATTGCAGCTATGCTGATTTTCAGTTTTTGCCCGAATCGAATATTTCCCGTCACGATACATCTCCCGGATTCCAGTCAACCTCAGGTGGAATAGACTCAAGGGTAATAAGTCGTCAGGTAACTATAGCAATAGAATTGTGATCGATGGGTAAAGATATATTAATTCCCATTAACCTGTTTTTTAACTAGCGTAGCGGCTCGCGCGGTTTAGCTTTCCGCTGGCGCAAAAAAGATAAAAGCCAGCATTGCGAACAATGCTGGCCTTCTATGTTAACTACTATATCTGGCTACAAAGCTGATCCACAGTTGGCGTCATGCCTCATCTGATCATTAGTCACTTTCATCCATAGCGTATTCTTTCTTCATTGCTGTTCCATCTTTTTTGTGGTGCACATCTGTCGTCACTTCAATGCCATTCGCGCGCATAAAATCCAATGCATTATGTGAGCCGGTAGATTGTTTATAAACAGCGCGCGCAATCACAATCACTTTGAATACATATTCATTGCCGTTGATGGGGGATTTGTAAATGTTGTTCTGAAACTTGATTAACTCTTCCGCACACCCCACTGTTTTATTGGAAGTATCATAAGTAGAGCTGCATGGCGATTTTGAAATGCTCAAAATTACTGTGTTAACAGCGGGAGAAACCGACAAAGAGGCAGTGTCATCTTTAATCGATCTGATAAACACATCCTCTGCATGCTCGCATCCCATGGTTACTGATTTATTATTTTTCATGATGCCAAGAGATTTACCCTCCGGGAACTTATTGTTTATCAGAAGTGCACTACCGTGTGTTTCCATTCCCGATTTAAACCATTGCTGATTATTTAAATCTCCATCCGCTTTTCCAAAAGAGTATTTAGGTGGCATTGTAGAATCTCCTTTTTGGCGTTGTTTAATATAAAATGATGCGCCATGTATGAAAACAGCAAAGCTATTGATTGGCGAGGGATTTATACGACAATCGTCATCCCGATGTGCGCGGACGACCTGTGAAAGAGTATGGCTGCGCGGATTTAACTGTTGCTGGGTAAGATTACCGAAACTCGTCAGCCTTCGTTTTATCCTGGAAAAATCTTGGCGAAAATAAAATCCGGTTATGAGTCAGTATCAACTCATAACCGGTTATTTAATTAACCGCGAGAAGATCTCCTTAGTTCGCGAGTGTCGGTGTAGTCCAATCCACCCAATCATTGATATTTGCTGTCGCATTTGAGCGCACACTCAACCCGCCTGTAGTCGCTGATTCCTTTTTCAGGAAGCGGCGAATATTGGCTTGCATGGGGACTTTGTGTTCGTTGCGAATGGAGCAGTGAGAGCCATCGGCCACGTTGGAGTGGTAAGTGATGGAGCTCTGATCTAATAGCTCAATAATTCGGGATTTGGTGTGAAGCTAAACAATTAATCCAATGAATAACACTGCAAAATCAAGATATGTGATGTCTTGTTATAGACATGCATCGCAAAACCTTTAAAATATGCGCCCTATTAAGTGATCAATAAAACAAGGACGCTGCTGTGGTCAACAATCACGGGTTCAAAAGCATTATCTTCCAAGCCTATGAGCAGGCTGGTCGTTCCAGCAAGCTACATACATTATCAGTCGACACCTACCTTATACTTTGGCGCGCCCCCACAGAACGGCTTCAGTTCATTCCGGCGGATAGAAACCCTCCAAAGCCCGCACCGATAGCGTCAATCATTGCAATATCCATACTGCAAAATCTCTCCAAACAAAAGTGCAATG
>DATIDX010000134.1:0-48041 GCA_035456025.1 Cellvibrio sp.
CAGGTTTTTTAAAAAGCTGACCACATACCCCGACCAGCCGATAGCAACCGTTGTTGCCCCCAGCGCGTACTCAAGGATTAAATCCCAACCGATCATCCAGGCGATAAATTGCCCCAGCGATGCGTAGGCATAGGTATAGGCAGAACCTGCTACAGGAACAGAAGAAGCCAGCTCGGCGTAACACAAACCGGCAAAGACACACACAATAGCGCCAGCAATGAAGGATAAAACCACCGCCGGGCCCGCATTTGCCGCCGCAGCATGACCGCTTAATACAAAGATCCCCGCACCGATAATGCAGCCAATCCCCAAGGCAACCAGATTCCATACACCCAGCGAACGTTTTAATCCGCGCTCGGTGCCGTCCACTTCATCGCGTAGCGACTCAACCGATTTGCATGCCCACATATTATTCATCTATTTTCTCCGACAAAATCGATTGATAAGGCACAGACATTATTAGCCATCCCGATAATTCTGCTCGCAGCAGTTGCAACTAGAAGCCATGCAAAAACCCTGCTCAACCTACTTACAAAGTATTAAAGCAATATCCACTGCACATCCGACCAGGCAAGGCACTGCAACTTTTTTAACGGGTGGTTTTCACGCACAGATAAAGTGCATTTTGTATGTCTGGATCGCCAATATCATCCAAACCGCATAATTATTATTTAAACACGTTATTTTTTAACCAAAGACAGCAGGCTATTGTTCATCGGTAAAACACTTTAATACTTATTGGAGCGACCGATAAACGCACCCGAAATAGTATCACTATCCATGCTGACGCGAGCAGAAAATTTGAGGAGCGCTTGACCGTCATCCGGCAGGTCTGCTGTAGTTTTTGCAAGGGAATCACCAGGGCAACACCAAGTCGCCCCTGTCGCTATCTATATCGCTTTCTTTTTCAGTTTTTCTATTTCATCACGTAGTTTCGCCGCGACTTCAAATTCCAAATCTTTCGCCGCCTGGAACATTTGTTTTTCCATCAGCTCAATTGTTTTCCATATGTCTTTCGGATTTACCTCAACAGTGTATTTGCCGCTACGCTCGGCGATTGCCATGGCTTTATTGCGCGCTGCACGACTACCACCGCCAGGTGCCACCGAGCCTTCCAGAATATCGGCAATGCTTTTATTAATTCCTTTGGGCGTAATGCCATGTGCAAGATTGTGGGCGATTTGTTTTTCGCGGCGGCGGTCGGTTTCATCGATAGCGCGCTGCATGGAGCCAGTGATGCGATCAGCGTAGAGAATCGCTTTACCTTTCAAGTTACGCGCAGCGCGGCCAATTGTTTGGATAAGCGAACGATCCGAGCGCAAGAAGCCTTCCTTGTCGGCATCGAGGATTGCAACCAGCGATACTTCCGGCATATCCAAACCTTCACGTAAAAGGTTAATACCGACTAACACATCGAATTGGCCCAGACGCAGATCGCGAATAATTTCGATGCGCTCAACCGTATCAATATCAGAATGCAAATAACGCACACGCACACCATGTTCAGCGAGATATTCAGTCAGATCTTCCGCCATACGTTTGGTGAGCACGGTAATTAATACGCGATCCCCCTCACCTACTGTCGCACGAATTTCAGAAAGCACATCATCTACTTGCGTAGTCGCCGGACGGATTTCAATTTGTGGATCGATCAAACCTGTGGGGCGCACCACCTGCTCCACCACTTGCCCTTGATTTTCTGCTTCGTATTTACCGGGGGTGGCCGAGACCATAATCATTTGCGGAGCGATGCGTTCCCATTCATCAAATCGCATCGGGCGATTATCCAATGCCGATGGCAAACGGAATCCGTATTCAACCAAGGTCTCCTTGCGCGAACGGTCGCCTTTATACATGGCGCCAATTTGCGGAATCGTCACGTGGCTTTCGTCGATAACTAACAACGCATCGGCGGGCAGATAATCAAATAACGTCGGCGGTGCTTCGCCGGAATTACGACCGGACAAATAGCGCGAATAGTTTTCGATGCCGTTGCAATAGCCTAATTCCTGCATCATTTCCAAATCGTATCGGGTGCGCTGCTCCAAACGTTGCGCTTCAACCAGTTTGTTGTTTTCACGCAAATATTCCAGGCGCTCACGCAATTCTTCTTTGATATTTTCTATCGCATCCAGAATCTGTTCACGCGGAGTCACATAGTGGGATTTTGGATACACGGTGAAACGCGGCACCTTTTGCAGGACCTCACCGGTCAACGGATCAAAAATTGAAATCTGCTCAACTTCGTCATCAAATAATTCCACACGTACTGCTTCAATATCGGAATCGGCGGGATAAATATCGATTACCTCGCCGCGCACTCGATAAGTCGCGCGGGAAAAATCCATATCATTGCGGGTATATTGCAACTCGGCGAGGCGGCGCAAAATTTGGCGCTGATCAATTTTCTCGCCACGGACAATATGCAGCAACATTTTCATGTAGGCTTCAGGGTCGCCCAAGCCGTAAATTGCCGAGACAGACGCGATAATGATGGCGTCTTTACGCTCCAATAACGCCTTGGTGGCGGATAAACGCATCTGCTCTATGTGTTCGTTAACGGCAGAATCTTTTTCGATGAACGTATCAGACGATGGCACATAGGCTTCGGGTTGGTAGTAATCGTAGTAAGAGACGAAATATTCCACCGCGTTATTAGGGAAAAACTCTTTAAATTCACCATAGAGTTGCGCGGCGAGAGTTTTGTTGTGCGCCATCACTAAGGTCGGACGCTGCACCTGCGCGATTACATTGGCAACGGTAAACGTCTTGCCCGACCCGGTAACACCCAATAAGGTTTGGTGTGCAAGCCCAGCTTCTATGCCCTGCACCAGGCCAGCAATGGCAGCAGGTTGGTCGCCCGCAGGCGGGAATTCACTATTTACAACAAATTGTTTGGACATAGGGAACCAATAATGAATTAAAAAGGAATTGTAACTAATCTCAACGGAAATGATGGGACGTTTCAGCACAAACTATTTTACGTCCATCTGGTCACAGCCAATACTGGCTAGACTTGGAGATTAAGCAGCTTAATCCCAGCGCCTGACAACTTATGTCAGCAGCCAATTACCAACCCAAGGAGGTTTATATGAGCGAATTTCGTACCGAACATGACAGTATGGGCGAAGTACAAGTTCCCAAAACGGCACTTTATGGCGCTCAAACGCAACGTGCGCTCGATAACTTCGCCATCAGCAGCCTCACCTTACCTACCCGCTTTATCCATGCGGTAGTCCATATCAAGAAAGCTGCAGCCCTCAGTAACCGTGAACTCGGTTTGTTGGACGAGGATCTCGCCTGGGCCATTTGCGCTGCCTGCGACAGCCTGATTGCGGGACATTACGTTGACCAATTTCCCGTAGATGTATTCCAGACCGGGTCGGGCACCAGCACCAATATGAATGTGAACGAAGTGATCGCCCATATCGCCAGCGAATTGGCCGGCCAAAAAGTGCATGCCAACGACCATGTCAACATGAGCCAAAGTAGCAATGACACTATCCCTAGCGCCATTCATGTAAGCGCTGCACTTGCACTCAAGCAGCAACTCTTCCCCGCGCTGGAAGAACTGCATACCAGCCTGCTGGGCAAAGCGGAAGCATTGACCGATGTGGTAAAAACCGGGCGCACGCACTTAATGGACGCCATGCCCATAACCTTCGGACAAGAACTCGGTGGATGGGCGAGCCAAATTGAAAGTAACTATGTGCGTTTGCAAACTTCCTTCCCGCAATTATCGGCCCTGGCTCAAGGTGGTACAGCCGTCGGTACGGGCATCAATGCACACAGCGAATTTGCAGGGAAATTTGCAGCCCATTTAAGTGAAGCGACTGGATTGCTGTTTACACCGGCGGATAATTTTTTTGCGCATATGAGCGCACAAGACACTGCTGTAGCGATTTCCGGCCAATTAAAGACCCTGGCTGTGAGCCTGATGAAAATCGCCAACGATTTGCGCTGGATGAACTCTGGTCCGCTTGCAGGATTGGCGGAAATTAGCTTAAAACCGTTACAGCCAGGTTCATCAATAATGCCGGGCAAAGTAAACCCGGTCATACCTGAAGCCGTTACTATGGTCTGCGCACAGGTGATGGGTAATGATGTAAGTATCGGCATCGCTGGCCAATCGGGAAACTTTCAGTTGAATGTTATGTTGCCGCTGATCGCGTA
The DNA here is from genome assembly GCA_035456025.1 of Cellvibrio sp. Taxonomy (GTDB): domain Bacteria; phylum Pseudomonadota; class Gammaproteobacteria; order Pseudomonadales; family Cellvibrionaceae; genus Cellvibrio. The sequence continues at coordinate 4,174 of DATIDX010000134.1, forward strand.
CAATTTATTGCAATCCATTGAACTGTTGAGTAATGCCAGTAATGAACTCGCAGACAAAACCATCTCCGCATTTACAGTGAATCACCCAAACCTGCAAAAAACGCTCGCACAAAACCCGATTTTAGTAACGGCATTAAACCCGATCATTGGCTACGAAAAAGCAGCAGCAATTGCGAAGAAAGCCTACAAAGAAGGCCGTGCGATTATTGATGTTGCCAGCGAAGAAACCGAATTAAGCAGGGACGAGCTGGAGCAGCTACTTAACCCTGAAAAGCTAACACGCGGTGGGCTTTAAAACTGCGGTACTCAAACAATAGAATGAGACAACCATCTGATGGATTTCGCTGTAGAAACCTTGTTATTTTTGTTCTTTGCCGCCGCCGTTGCAGGCTTTATGGATACGCTCGCGGGCGGCGGTGGTTTGATTACTATTCCCGCACTGATCGTATCCGGAATTCCACCAATCGCTGCGCTCGGGACGAATAAATTACAAAGCAGTTTTGGTTCCGGCACTGCGAGCTTTTTGTTATTTAAACGAAAAAAAATCCACTGGTTGGAATTGCGCCCGATGATGATCGCTGCATTTATTGGATCAGCCATTGGGGCAGTCATAGTGCAATTTATTGATGCGACAGTATTAGGGTTTATTATTCCCTTGGTACTGATCATTATTGCCGCTTATTTTATTACCGCACCTTATTTAAAGCTCGATTCTACCGAACCGAGGATGTCGCGCAGGGTTTATCAAAATACGATAGTACCCACCATCGGCATTTACGACGGTATGTTTGGGCCGGGTACAGGATCGTTTTTTGCTGTTGCAGGTGTCGGGTTACGGGCCCTAAAGTTAATCAACGCCACAGCAATCGCCAAACCGCTCAACTTCGCAACTAATATTGCCTCGTTAATAGTGTTTATGGTCGCGGGTCAGATAATCTGGATCGCAGGTGCCGCCATGATCCTGGGGCAAATGCTTGGTGCTTGGCTGGGTTCACATTACCTTTTCAAAATAAACCCAAAAGTATTGCGGATACTGATTGTTACAATTTGTTTAATCATGCTCGGGCACTATTGGTACAGGCAATTCTAATATTGGAGCCTGTATGAAAGATTTCCCCCATCTAGCCAGCCGATTGCTGGTAGCCATTTTGACAAGTGCGCTGTCTGCCTGCGTCGTTGTGCCAGAAAAAGTGACGAGCTACGATTCTGTCTGCAACGCATCAAGGCAAAAAATTGAACTCACAACAGAACAAATAGAAGTGTTCGATGTTGCCAATTGCCTTGTTCACAGCTGTACAGAAGAAATCATTAGCGCGCTTGCGATTTCCACCCTGGCCTTCACGACGAGCACAGTTGTGTCAGGATCTGTCGCACTGGTGGGCAATTCAGTTTATTGGCTTGAAAGCCAACAAAGGTGTGCACAAAAAAATCAACAACCCATAAAACCCCGACCAGCAGAGATGAATGAAAACCATATAATTACCGAAAAAATAATTACTGCTAAATCCTGATTTTATTATTTACATCACGATTCTCTGCAATCGGGCGCTGCTCTATTACCTCTCTGCCCCCTTTTGCCATGCGGTCATAAAGTACAACATGCACAGTCGCCGCAAGATTCATACAACCAATGGTCGGAACATAAACCACATGCTGGCAATGATCCAGCAACTCCTTTTTAATAGAGCTGTCTTCCGGGCCAAAAATATAATAAGCATTATCTGGATGCACAAAATCCATCAGCGGCGTAGCACCTTCGATCAATTCAATAGCTACCAGGCTGGCGCCCTCGGGAACTTCATCCAATAAATTCTCTACACCAACCAACGCAATTTTTTTACTGGCATTTTTTGTATCTGTGGAAAATTTTTGCGCGCGCTCAAAGCGCACACCGGAATAAAAAACCGAAGTAGCGTCAAAACAACCCGCTGCGCGCATCACCATCCCCACATTGGTCGGGCTTTTAGGATTGACAAGGCCAATATGGGCTGACTTTTTACTCATAGGAAAACCTGACCAAAATAACAATGAAAAAAATTGAATTAATAATTACACTCACAGGTCAAGCAAGCCGCTGCTTGAAGTCACTGTAACCAAATTCACGCACAATCTCTAACTCACCCGTGCGAGAATCCCAGATTGCGATAGAAGGTAGATTAATGCCATTAAATGTAGTGGTTTTCACCATAGTGTAATGAGCCATTTCATCGAAGATGACGCGCTGGCCAACTTTCAGTGGCTCCTGAAAACTATAATCACCAATCACATCACCCGCCAAACACGTCATGCCGCCGAAGCGATAGGTGTAGGGAAATTCATTAGCCTCCCCCGCCCCCAGCACATCGGCGCGGTAAGGCATCTCTAAAATATCCGGCATATGGCAGGTCGCTGATGTATCCAAAATTGCCTGAGAAATGCCGTTCCAGCTGAGATCCAACACCTCGGCAACAAGCACACCACTGCGCAGAGCTACTGCCTCGCCCGGCTCAAGGTAAACTGCTAGTTGGTGACGCGCGCGAAAGGATTTTATCAGCTCGATCAATTCATCAACTTGATAACCCTCGCGGCTGATATGGTGGCCGCCACCAAAATTAATCCAACTGATATGCGAAAAATATTGCCCGAATTTTTTTTCTACCGCAGCTAAAGTGCGCTGCAACGGCGGCAAGTCCTGTTGGCACAGCGTGTGAAAATGAAAACCGCTAATGCCAACCAAAATTGTCGGATCAGCACTCAATGCCTGCTCAAACTGAGCCAGGGTCACGCCCATCCGTGAACCGGGCGCACAGGGATCATAGAGCGCAACTGATCCTTCGGAATGCTCGGGGTTTATCCGTATACCAAAGCGCAGTTCGGGGCGTAAGGCGAGCGCCTTCAGAGCGATAGTTTTAAAACGCGACCACTGCGAAAACGAATTGAATATCACGTGATCTGCAATAGCTAAAATTTCCTGCAACTCTGACTCTTTATAAGCGGCAGAATAACAATGAACCTCACCACTAAACTCTTCTTTTCCCAAGTGGGCCTCATGCAAGCCACTTGCGCAGGTTCCAGACAAATATTGGCGAAATAACGGAGCGAAATGCCAACAGGAAAACGCTTTGAGTGCAGCTAATATTTTTGCCCCACTTTCCTGCTGCACGCGGTTCAGAATTTTTAGGTTATCTTCAACTGCCGCTTTATCGATTACAAAACACGGTGATGGAACACGGTAAGGATTCAAACTCTTGAAATAATCACGTTTTTGCATACATCAACCTTCAAGTACAGCCGGGTCAACCTCAACCACTTGCCAAGGCAGGCCATATTTATTCAGATCATCCATAAAGGCATCCGGGTCCAATTGTTCCAAATTCCATACTCCGGGTGCATTCCAATTACCTTGCAAAATCATTTTCGCTCCGATCATAGCCGGCACACCAGTAGTGTAAGCAATCGCTTGCGATTTCACCTCCTGATAACTTTCCCGATGATCGCAAATATTGTAAACAAATACGGTTTTAGATTTGCCATTCTTGACCCCTTGGACAAAACAGCCAATACAAGTCTTACCTTTGGTTAACGGCCCGAGGCTCGCTGGATCTGGCAGTAATGCCTTTAGAAATTGCAGCGGAACTATTTCGCGCCCCTCAAACATCATTGGCTCAATACTGGTCATACCTACATTTTTCAATACGTCCAGATGCTTTAAATAACTATCTGAAAAAGTCATCCAGAAACGCGCGCGTTTTATTTCCGGGAAATGTTTGACGATGGATTCGAGCTCCTCGTGATACATCATATAAATTTTTTTAGGGCCAATATCGGCGGGAAAATCAAATACGCGATTAATACTCAGTGGCGGAATTTCAATCCAACTACCGCTTTCCCAATAGCGCCCATTGGCAGTCACTTCGCGGATATTAATTTCTGGATTAAAGTTGGTTGCAAATGGCAAACCGTGGTCGCCCGCATTGCAGTCAATAATGTCCAGATAATGGATTTCATCAAAATAATGTTTTTTAAGATAAGCGGTATACACATTGGTCACACCGGGATCAAAACCTGAGCCTAGCAAAGCCGTTAATCCCGCCGCCTTGAATTTATCCCGATAGGACCATTGCGATGAATACTCAAATTTAGCGACATCGCGGGATTCATAGCAGGCCGTGTCCAGATAATGAACGCCGGTTTCCAAGCAGGCATCCATAATGGCCAGATTCTGGTACGGCAACGCCACATTAATTACCACCGCCGGCTTTTCGGTCTTGATCAAGGCTACAATTTCACACGCGTCATCCGCATTGACCCGAACTGTTTTAATCGGGCGGCTTATTTGCGCCGCTATAGCGAGACATTTGGACTCTGTACGGCTTGCCAGCACAATCTCAGAAAACACTTCCGGCAATTGCGCACATTTATGTACTACAACACCACCCACACCACCAGCACCTACAATCAACACTTTTGCCATTAACCCAACTCCAACCTCGAATCAATATCACAAACAACACTTGCTTAAATAAAAGCTATTCCAACCACGCTTTACGTAGAGGAAATTCAAATCACATAGGAATTCTTTAGAAGCTGCTTGGGCAGAATAAAAAATAATACCAATTTTCCACTTTTTTCCAAAAAATTAAAACATTACATCCATGCAAGAAATAACTAAGCCACTAATGCGCTTTATTTTGTTGCAGATATTGGATAAGCACGCCCATATTTTTCACATAAGCACCGGTGGAAATTCCCGCTACTGGATTCTCAACCGGATACGGCGAGGTATCCCACTCGTCGCCAACCATGGTTCCAGCATATTGATCACCCATATTGGCCGGTGGCGCCGCACCTTTGTAGCGATTTGTAGTGTAATAAAGCGGCGTTGGCCAGTAGCCCTGTGCATTGAGCCCATTAATCAGGCTCTGAGTTTGTTCAACAATATTTTTTTCAATAGAGGTTTTTTGCGCGCGAAAATTTAAATCGGAAACGCTGACTTTACCGAGTGTAAAGTAAGCAGGTAACTCAATATTATCCATAGTTTTAAGCGGTGAGTTCGCAGTCACCTCCCCGGGCTTGAGCGCTAAGGCCGCTTGATAAGCAACACGTAATTTTTTGACATCAATAGCGCTAGTCGATTTGTAATGCGCCAACATATTGCCGGGCGTGTGATCAATATAATATTCGCCATTACCGACATTCGCCCCACGCCTGTGGGTAAATAAAGCTTTGTTAGTTCCCAGTTCAATAAATGACGGGTGGCTACGCCCCTCATATTCGGGTTTCGCTGGTAAGGCCAAACTGTCCAACCAATCCAGAGCTTCTGGAATTCGTGCAAGAAATTTCGTTTCACCTGTCATTCGGTAAAACTTTATTAATTGCAAGATATTTTCGGCCGTCGTTGGTGTATGCAGGGATTTAGGCTCGTAAGAACGCGCCGCGGCAGGAACCAATTCAGTTGTGTATTGCAAGGCCCACCCCGGTTGTGGCTGTCCCATTTGTGTGACTAAAAAAGTATTCATTGCACGAATTACCGGCTCGCGCACGCGCACCTCACCAAGAACTTGATAACACATCAACAGGAAATCAATATTCTCAGCGGCAACATCATCATTGAAGGTAATAAAGGAAGAGTAATCAGCGTTATCTCTAGAGGGATGATCGTGCATTAATGGATAACGTTGCGGCCACCCGCCAATCGGATATTGACTCTCTAGCATAAAATCGATTGCTTTGTTGAGCGGCGGACGATATTTGGAATTTTGTTTTTCAACATATAAGCGCAGCAAGAATTTTGCAGCTTCAGCAGTGCCAACATCATCGAAGGTTGCATTACCATAATAATGCTGGAACTCCTCCAATCTCCATGCCTGCTTTCCTATAGTCGCGTACCAATCTTTTAATGCCTCCTCGCCTCCAAAATCTGCGACATAATTCCAACCACCACTCGGAAGCTGCGCATAAATAATCGCACCCGCTACTCGTTCGGCCGCGAGATAATAGAATTCATCTCCCGTAGCATGATAGGCATCCAGCAACAGATGTCCTACTGTGGAAGTACCGGGTGGCTGCATCCAGATCATAGATCTACGGGCTTCAAGTTCGCCCCACTGGCGAGAAAAATCCGGCAGGTAAGACCACACAAAACCACCGCGATAGCTCACCTTATCGAGCATAAATTGCGTGGCGGTTTTCATAGTATGTTGCACTTGCGCAGGGGTGGGTGCGGCCGTTGAACTTTGGTTAACTGAAACGAAAATTAAACTGATCAAAATCAGGATAATGCGCATAGTTGCTCTCTAATTATAGATTCAGTAGTAGGCTCTACCGTTAAACACTGTGCGACCGAAAATTTTGCAGATAGCATTTAAGAATTTTTATTGGCACGGAGCACAAAACCTGATAATAAATGCTCCAAAAATAGAGTCATAGACGATTAACACTATTTTAATTGCACGTGCCTATTTATGTAGCCAAGTTTGGAAATAGCCCTTTAATTCCTCCTGCGATAAATTCCACCGCAATAGCCACCAATAATAAACCCATAATCCGTGTCGACATGACAATACTGCGCTTACTCAGATGACCGCGAAACCAAGGAAGAAATTTAAAACACAGCATGAGAGAAATGCTTATCAGCAAAATACACAAGGTGATCGCTACGTAGTGGGCAATGGAATTGGATTGGTGAGCGTACACAATCACGGCACTCATGGCTCCCGGCCCGGCCAACAACGGCATAGTGAGCGGAACCAGGGCGATGGTTTCATCTTGCGCCGCCTCTACATCGGCGAGTGTGTAGCCGCGTGACTGCAACATTCCCAAGCCCATTAACAAAAGGATCACGCCGCCAGCACAGCGGAAGGCGTCGACGCTAATGCCGAATGCCCACAAGATCCACTCACCAAATAACAACGCCACCATTAAGGCGAAAAATACGGAAACTACCGTTAGCCGCGCAGTTTTAAGTTGCTGCTCTTTACTTTGGTGAACCGTGAGCGCAATAAATACAGGGATGGCGCCAATAGGATCAACTATTGCCAATAAACCGATCAGGAACTTGGTGTATTCGGTAATTTCCAGCATATTTCAGACTTCATTACTGAACGTGTTTTGAGTCTAGGCCGGATTGGAAAAAGTTGCCTTCAAGCAGGGCTATTTAAACGAAAAGAAAAAGGAGGGATTAAATCCCTCCAATGTTCTGTGCGATTTTCTGGGCAGTAATAACAGGGATCTCACCAACCACTGTGATGCGGTAACTTTTCCCCTGAAAGCGCAGCGCATCCATTACCGCCAGGGTCGCACCGCGTTGGGCTACACCTTCGGGTATGGCGCCTGCAGCCTCTTCAATAAAAACTGAAAAGGTCGTGAGGCCGTCGGTGTACATCAACATATCAATTTGTTCACGTACTTGGCGCTGGCCAACAAATGCAAAACCAGGCGGTACCCAGGCCAGCTGCCAGCGCTCTGGCTGCTTGAGCGACGATGGATTGCAGTCGGTCAGTTTTGAGGCAGCAGATCGCTGAAGCTTGGCAGCGGGTTGCTGCTGCAAACTTTTTAAATCGGGGCTGAGGTCAAGATCGATAAATTGATAGCGCTCAAGTGGGCGCGCCGATTCGTCAACCAGCCACGACTTAAGCACCAGACCAGTCTCATTATCAATGGTAAGCAGTGAACTGTGGCGGTAATTATCCAGCGGCAATGCGAGCAATGCCGTCGCCTCACGACCTGCGACTCGCTCGGGGCCGCGAATCTCGAACTTATATAATTGATCCATACGCGCCAGATTAGCCCCCAGCTGGCTGATCTTGCCTTGCAATAATTGATCGCCAACCGACTCACAACCAATTGCCTTGCCCGACCGTAAAAACTCCCGTTCCGGACCATTCAAATGCTGTAAACGTTCATGCTCAACACCGTCTTCCACCCAGTGAAGAATCCGAAAACTTTGCAACGAGGGGTTGTCTTTATGCTGATAGGTGAACGAGCCTTGATAATTAAGCGTGTGCGGTACGCTCGCCATCTTCTGCAGCAATTTCACAACTTCAGGAGATTGCACAACACCACTAGATGCCGCTTGTGCCGACACACCAGACCCAGACTCTTGTGCTTGGCAATGGAAACTAAATAGCAGTGGGGATAACAACAAAAAAACACGGAGGGATGAAGGAATTGACATTCTGAACTCATCGAAGAGTGGAACAAGGGAGCAGCATAACTGCTCCACTTGTTAAAGCAATGACTAGAGAGATTATTCCTCGTCGATCAATATCACACGGGTGTAAGGCAACATACCTTGACCGCTATTAAGGGAAGCATTGTCAGTATGTTCCTGAATAAGTTGGTTCACATAGGTGCTAATGTCTTCGTTATAAATAGGTGCAGCTTCCTGTCGTGGCACAAACATCACACGACGATTTTCCTGCGGGCGTGATTCATAACCGCTCTGCACAGCTACAGTACGTGCCGAAAGTGCCGGAGCATTAATACCGGATGGCAAATTAGCTGCCTTGGTTTCAACCGTAGCCACTGGTTTGACTACTGAAGTGTTAGCGGCAACCTCGGCTGTTTGCGGAGCACCACCCGATTGATATTGTTGCACGCCCACAATCAAAGCACCGGCAACCGACGCAGCCACGGCGACACGGCCTGCTTGTTGCCACCAGCGCATTGGCATAGCAACTACATTGCCCGCAATGACACCATTATTAGTAATCGATTGAACCGGAGGCGCTTGATCAACAATTTCCGGTTTCTGAGAATAGGTCTCTTCAGCATCAATCGCTGCGCTAATACGGGAAGCAAAATCGCCGGAGGCCATTACTTCCAAATTACCCTTTAGACCAGCGCTTGCGAGTTGATAGCGGGACCAGGTGGACTTGATTTCCGGGTCTGCATCAAGCGCCTTAAGCAGCCGCTGCAGCTCCAGCTCGGATACCTGGTTATCCATAAGTGCTGACAAGGATTCGGCAAGCACTGGTGATTGGATTTGCTCTGTCATTCTCGCTGATGCCTCTGTGCAAAAAAAACTATGAAAAAATTTACGTTTTATATTTGGCTCGATCAGCAGAAGCGCTCCTCTGCCTAGCTGCTTTCTATGACTTGACGACAATCAATTGGTTCAAAGATTTACAAAAAATTGTGCAAGTTTTTCAATAGACTTGCAATTACCTAGTTTCACCTGGCCGATAACGCCTATATATCTTCAATCAGCGGCTTGATGCGTTTATCAATCGCCTCACGCGCACGGAAAATACGCGAGCGCACCGTACCCACCGGACAGGCCATTACTTCGGCTATCTCTTCGTAACTTAAACCATCGATTTCGCGCAGGGTTACTGCGGTACGCAAGTCATCAGGCAAATCCCGGAATGCCTGGGTAATCGTATCCTGTAGCTCGTCACACAATATATTGTGCTCGGGCGTATTCAACTCATGCATGCCGTCATTACCATCGAAGAACTCTGCATCTTCGATTTCCACATCGCTGGTCGGCGGACGACGGTTGCGGGCAACTATGTGGTTTTTCGCAGTATTAATCGCAATCCGGTAAATCCAGGTATAAAAAGCACTATCCCCGCGAAAGTTGGGCAACGCGCGATAGGCCTTGATAAAAGCCTCTTGGGCTACATCCTGAGCCTCGGCGTGATCACGAATAAACCGGCTTATCACCGCTAATACTTTGTGTTGGTACTTAATCACTAGCAAATCAAACGCGCGTTTATCGCCTTTTTGAACTCGCTCGACCAATTGCTGATCAACATCAGGCGCTAGTTGCGCTGTCATTCTTTAACCCCCAAGCGCCCCGACCTTCTCGGTTACGGGGAAAGCCAATATTTCTATGCCTAAGTCTATTAAAAATGACCGGCTCATAGACAAAATCATGTCTGAAAAGTTCATGGCGGATTATACGGAGTAATTATCGCGATAGCTGTTTACTTCGTAAAAACCGATGCGGGCTTGTTATACTCCGCCCCTTGTCGCTCTTTATACTGTAATTCTTCTCGCGAATCGGATTTTATTTGCATGAAAAAACACTATCAATACGATGTACTGGTTATTGGCTCAGGGGCCGCCGGCCTCACACTTGCGCTTAGTCTAGCTCAACAAGCGCGGGTCGCAGTACTGAGTAAAAATGAAATCAACCAGGGTTCTACCTGGTTTGCACAAGGCGGGATTGCCGCCGTATTGGACGACCAGGACTCTATTGATGCACATGTGGCCGATACCTTGATCGCAGGCGCAGGGCTATGTCATGAGGATGCCGTGCGGTTCACCGTTGAACGCAGCAAAGATGCAATCCAATGGCTTATTGACCAAGGCGTCAACTTCACCAAAGAAAACAACAATGGCGACTACCATCTAACCAAAGAAGGCGGCCACAGTCATCGACGCATCATCCATAGTGCTGATGCCACTGGCCAAGCCGTGCACTCAACCTTGATCGATCAAGTTCAGCAACAATCAAACATCGATATTTTTGAACATCATGTTGCGGTGAACCTGATCTCCCAAGCGGATGCGGATTCGCGCAAACTGCGTTGCACGGGTGCCTACGTACTGGATAGTAACAACGACGCAGTACATGTGTTTCAAGCTAAGGTTGTGGTCCTTGCGACAGGCGGCGCCAGCAAGGTTTATCTTTATAGCAGCAACCCGGATAGTGCCAGTGGCGATGGAATCGCCATGGCATGGCGCGCCGGCTGCCGCGTGGCCAATATGGAGTTCAACCAGTTCCATCCGACCTGCTTATATCACCCGCGCGCAAAAAACTTTTTGATTACCGAGGCGCTACGCGGTGAAGGAGCTTATTTGCGCCTGCCTAACGGCGAACGCTTTATGCCACGCTTTGACGAGCGTGAAGAATTAGCACCGCGCGATATAGTCGCGCGCGCAATTGACCATGAAATAAAACGTCTCGGTTGCGAATGTGTTTATTTGGACATCAGCCATAAGTCCGAAGAATTTATCAGCGAACACTTTCCCACAGTGAAGGCCCGCTGCCTGGAGTTTGGTATCGACATTACCAAAGAGGCCATACCGGTAGTGCCCGCCGCGCACTACACCTGTGGCGGCGTGCTGGTCGACAATAACGGGCAAACTGACTTACAACATCTTTATGCTATTGGCGAGACTTCATTTACTGGCCTGCATGGCGCCAACCGCATGGCGAGCAATTCCCTGCTGGAGTGCATCGTATACGCCCAGTCGGCGGCGCAACATATTCTGGCCAAGCTACAAAACATTCGCCCGCCCGAACTGTCACCGCAGTGGGATGAATCGCGTGTGCGGGATTCAGATGAAGATGTGGTTATCTCTCATAACTGGGATGAGTTGCGACGGTTTATGTGGGACTACGTAGGGATTGTCCGCACCCATAAACGCCTTGAGCGCGCGACCCATCGCATAAAGCTGCTACAAAAGGAAATCGCCGAGTATTACAGCAACTACAAGATCAGCAGCGATTTGATTGAACTGCGCAATCTCGCGATTGTTGCCGAGCTGATTATCCGTTCAGCACACGAACGCAAAGAGAGCCGCGGTCTGCATTTCTCGCTCGATTATCCGGAAAAGTCCCCAATCGCGCGCGATACCATAGTGATGCCGACCAATTTTGCCGGGCAAGATGTGATTGTAAGTAAGGAGGCCTAGCAAATTGGCAACCCGACGATTCATTAAGCCTTGGGGATGAGTGATGCGCGCAACCAGGCGCGCAAACGGCCATTATCCTCAGAGTTCATCGAATCTGCGAACAACAACAGGCGGCAGGTCTTACCGTCAGCCATGTCCTTTAAGGGCATAATGATTATCCACGACCAACACAATACCTCACCCGCCAGTTCCAATTGGTGACTCATCCCTGCTTGCTCAAGCACCCATTGATTCCCGGCGTACCCAAGCGCACCGGTCAATTCATTCGTCATCTCCCGCCGATATACGATGTAAAGGAAGCCGAGGGCGAAAATTCCCGGAACTATCCACATAGGTTGATCAATAACAAACGGATAAACCGCTAACCCTAGACAGAGTGCAAACAGCAAATAACTGAAGCGATAGATTATCGAGCGGTGGGAGGAAGCCTTGATCTTAACCGCCGCAAGCAACGGCGACGGTTTTAACGAAGGGAGGTCGGCTGAGCCGGTGTTATCAACTGCTTTTTTGAAGGCCAGTGTTTGCACGAATAATTTCCACAATCCGTTGTAATTCAGGGTTGGCTGGATTTTCCCGGCGCAGAAACCAAGCGAACAAATCCTGATCCTGCTCTTCCAATAACAACCAATAACGCTCTTTATCTGCCTGCTCCAAGTTCGGGTAGACATTTTCCAGGAACGGCATCAACACCAGATCCAGCTCCAGCATTCCGCGCCGGCTTCCCCAAAACAACCGATTGATATCCACACTTCCACCTACTGTTAGCCATTCAACGGAGCGGCATTATAGACGAGCAGTTGGCTAAACGCTTGCCTTGATCGTCCGGTTGCGCCCTTGGGCTTTGGCCTCGTAGAGCGCAACATCCACACGGCGAAATAACCGGTGGAACGAGATTTTTCCATCGCTGGCGCCAACCCCCAAACTGATAGTAACGCGCAGCTCAGGGAATTGGTTGAAGTTGGCCGCAGCAACCAGACCGCGCATTTTTTCTGCCATCAGGTATGCATCTTCCAAGCGAGTATCTGGCAACACCACTACAAATTCTTCGCCACCCCAACGAGCCACCTGGTCACTGTGGCGAATATTCGCTTTAACCAACCCGCTCACCTGTTTGAGTACAATGTCGCCGCCTTCATGCCCGAGCGAATCATTGATCTTCTTGAAATGATCAATATCGATAACCACCATGGATACCGGCTTTTCAACATCCATCGTGAAGTATTGCTCGATGTATTCGGAGAGTCCTTGCCGGTTCAATAGCCCGGTCAATGGGTCGACCATCGACAACTTTTTATATCTATCTGTCTCCTGAGCAAGCAGTGAATTTTGATTGGCCAACCGCTCAAGTCGCTGCTGCTCCAAGCGAATTCTTTTTGTCAGTCTTGCGAGGCTAGTCGCCCCGACGATCACAATAATGCTCAACCAAAACACCAAGATGCCGAGGTACCAATCCTCCCGAGAAACCCACTCTCCAACGAATTCCAATCTGTTTAGCTTAAAATTATGTTTGCCTGGCAGGTTGACGTAACTGAGATCAATCCCAAACGCGATTACATGTCGAAAATCGGGCAGTGAGTTTTCCCTCGGCGCGGTATATTGGGTAATCCACCACTCCGCCACGGAAAATTCAGACAGGCTCAACACCAGATCATTCTTAATGTAATTAACTGGAACATGTACATTGTTGAATTTGGCGGTCTGTAATTCATTGATATCCGAAAAACCCGGTTCATAATTGCGTAAATAAAAACGCAACCGCTGGTCACTTCCACTGTATTGCACATCGATATTAATGGTTTTATAGCTGGTCAGATCTATTCCTTTACCGCCTGGCCCACCGCCCAAAAACACATTGAAACCACAGCTATGGGGTTTCCCGTCATCTTCTATATTGCATTCCCAAGCCAACCCTTCAAAGTCGGTCCATGAAACCATAGATTCACCCATCGAATTATTATCGGCATAGATATAGTGGGGAATATTGGCAGAAGGAACCGCCAGCATTTTTTTTGCTGGCAAAAATTCGTAGGCGTACATGACGGCCACGGTTAAGAGACAGTAAAGAAAAACTTTGTAAAAACCGCTTTCACGGATTTCGGGATAATGCTTATAGGTCACGAGGATTCACCTTATGTAAGCATTTCGGATGCCGGGTTTACATTAGACGCTTTATAAATAGTTATTTTTCAATTACGGTGGCAATTAAAAATCTAAATTGCATTGGCTATTTATAGTCCAGAACGTAATAAGTGCCAACATAACGCAGACAAAACCAAGCATGTTCTCGCCGGGTTGTCAGCAGGCTCAAACTCCTAACGAATTTTTTGGTGACCTAAATTATGGCTAACCTCGACCTCCAACCAAGCCAATCAACACAGTGGGTTGAGCTCAATCAAAACCGCGTGCTACTCGTTAAGGGCCAGGATGCAAGCAAGTTTTTACAAGGTCAGGTTACCTGCGACCTACGCGAGCTAAGTGCATCAGTCACTCGCCTTGGAGCCCAGTGCAACCCCAAAGGCCGGATTCTGCTTACATTTCGAGCCCTACAGTTGGATGCAGATACTATCGCTTTACGCATCCCAGCTTCGATGGTCGAAAAAGCAAAAGCCTCGCTTGGCAAATACATAGTATTTTCTAAGGCCAAATTGCATGACGGCGGCAATTACACCCTGTTTGGTATCTACGGGGACAGCGCGCGACAAATTGCTGAAACCACGTTTACATCAGTGCCCACTGAAAACGACGGCTGGCTGGAAAAAAACGGCAACATCCTGATCCGGTTAGCATCAGATCGTTATGAGTGCTGGATAAGCTCCACCAACATGGCTAATTTTCACCAATATATTAATAGCCATGCGAGTGCTGGTGATCCGCAGGTTTGGGATTTGCTCAATATTCGCGCAGGCATCGCCGATATTTACCCGGAAACAATAGAGCTATTTACCCCTCAGGAAATCAATTACCAATTAATTAATGGCATCAGCTTCCGCAAAGGGTGCTACACCGGGCAAGAGATTGTGGCGCGACTGCATTATCGCGGGAAACTAAAACGCCACATGTATCGCTTCCGGTTGAACAGTGGCCAACTTCCACTTCTCGGCTCAGCCCTGATAAATGCCGAAACCCAACAAGTTAGCGGACATGTGGTTAACGCAGCGATTGCGTCACCTTCAGAGGTCGAGCTGCTCGCCTCACTTCTGGACGAACAATTGGATCAAGTGCGATTGGAAACAAGCCCGGAAAATTTAATCCACCTGCCACTACCCTATGCTATACCTACAGCAGATGATAAAACCGAATAGCGCTTGTAGCAGGATCACCGATGAACCCCATTGCCGAAAAAGTCCGCCACGAAATTATTACCGCGATTAACAATGACCAACTTGTTTTACCGACCCTGCCCGAAGTCGCCCTAAAAGTCAGAGAAGTTGCGGATGATCCTGATGCAGATATCGACAAACTGAACACCGTTATTGGTGGTGACGCCGCCTTGAGTGCGCGCATCATCCGAGTTGCCAATAGCCCGCTCCTGCGTGCCAGCCGCGCAATAGAAGATTTGCGCACCGCGCTAATGCGACTGGGCATTCAATACACCTGCAATATCGCCACCGGCCTTGCGATGGAGCAAATGTTTCAAGCCACATCCGATTTAGTAGACATGCGTATGCGGGAAGTCTGGAGTCGTTCCAGCGAGGTTGCGGGCATCAGTCATGTACTCTGTAAACATTACACCCGCTTGCGTCCGGATCAGGCGACGCTTGCGGGACTGGTACACAAAATCGGGGTACTACCAATACTCACTTACGCGGAGGATCACCCTGCGCTGCTCAAAGATAGCTTTACCTTGGACGCTGTAATCGATGAATTGCATGGCCCGATAGGCGACATCATTTTAAAAACTTGGGGTTTTCCCGACGAGCTAGCGCATATCCCCACCCAACACCTTAACTTTTCGCGTGAAATCCCAAAAGTGGACTATAGCGATATAGTTACAGTGGCCGTGCTGCAAAGTTATGCAGGCACAGATTCGGCTTTGGGCAAAATAAATTGCTCAAAGGTGAAAGCATTTGAAAGACTTGGACTCGATCCGGATGTGGATATTTCCGAATCAGAAGATCTGAGCGGAGAAATGGAAGCCGCCATGTCACTGTTACTCTAATCCGGTGGCGGGCACCATTATTCCACCCTTCCTGAAAGTATCTGCTGCAATAAAAACAAACCCCGCTTTTTACGGCGGGGTTTGTTATCAAGCGATGATTTTTTAAATCGTTATCACGCCAGTCATTATTTAAGCACTAAACAACGCCGCACTGTCCAAGCCTTGTTTTTCCATAATGTCACGCAGACGCTTTAAAGCTTCAACCTGGATTTGACGTACACGCTCGCGGGTTAAGCCTATCTCAAGACCTACTTCTTCAAGGGTACTGACTTCATAGCCGCGCAGACCAAAACGGCGCGCTAAAACCTCGCGTTGTTTTTCAGTCAACTCATCCAGCCAATGATCGAGGCTAGTCGTCAAATCTGCATCTTGCAAAAGTGCAGCCGGGTCAGACACGTGAGTATCAGCAATCGTATCTACGATCGCGCGATCAGATGAATTGCCAATAGGTGCGTCAATGGAGGTTACCCGCTCGTTCAGGCTGAGCATATGCTCAACATCTGCAACGGGCTTCTCAAGAAGATTAGCGATTTCTTCAGCCGTAGGTTCATGATCCAGTTTTTGCGACAGTTCGCGCGCCGCACGCAAATAAATATTTAATTCTTTAACAACATGGATGGGCAAACGAATGGTGCGAGTCTGATTCATAATCGCACGTTCAATAGTTTGGCGTATCCACCAGGTCGCGTAGGTCGAGAAACGAAAACCACGCTCAGGATCAAATTTTTCAACCGCACGAATTAAGCCCAAATTGCCCTCTTCGATAAGATCAAGCAGAGCCAAGCCACGGTTAACATAGCGACGGGATATTTTTACAACAAGACGAAGATTGCTTTCAATCATGCGTTTACGTGCGGCCTCATCGCCTTTTAACGCTTTACGAGCAAAAAATACTTCTTCTTCTGCGCTTAACAGGGGGGAAAATCCGATTTCGTTTAAATATATCTGGGTGGCATCAAGGGTCTTATTATATTTATCATCAATAATTCGTTCACTTACATTGGCTACCGGCTTGGGTAAATCATCGTCTTCTTCAGCCAACATCAACTCTGCTTCGTCCAACTCTACATCAGGCGCTATGAATGCATCATCGCGATCAAATGTGGTCGTTTCCCTATTTTGTAAAGTCATTTTTTCAGCCCCTTAATCAATTTTTTATTTAACCGGCTGGCTTTTTTTATAAGTCATCCAGCTTGCTCAAGCTGTACCCCTAACATGATGCCGCATGCTCAGAGATATACTCATAAGACCCGTTGTAACTTATGAGTGTGACACTTTAGTTAGCGCCGAGGGAGAAACCTCAAAGGATCTACAGGAGTTCCATCGCGACGAATTTCAAAGTGAAGCTTTACTCTATCGGTACCACTCGAACCCATATCGGCAATTACTTGTCCGGCTTTAACAAAATCCCCTTCTTTTACTAACAACCTATCGTTATGGGCATAGGCACTCAGGAAAATTTCATTGTGCTTTACGATGAGTAATTTACCGTATCCACGCAGCCCACTCCCAGAGTAAACAACCTGTCCACCAGCAGCTGCCAGCACAGGCTCTCCCAATTTGCCGCCAAGATCAATACCCTTATTTAGGCCGTTATTGCCCTGAAATGATGAAAGAACCGCCCCCTTAACAGGCCAGCGCCATTGTGGTGCACCGCGAGAGGCGGAGGTTTTAATGGATTGAGCGGTTACTTTTGTTGCATTTTTTTTACGGCCGACATTATTTTCCCCAGTGGAAACAGGATCTTTTTTAACTGCAG
This sequence comes from Cellvibrio sp., assembly GCA_035456025.1. GTDB lineage: Bacteria > Pseudomonadota > Gammaproteobacteria > Pseudomonadales > Cellvibrionaceae > Cellvibrio. Next base: position 21,720 of record DATIDX010000134.1, read on the forward strand.
ACTTACCCGGATTTGTATCTGCAACCGTTAGAGCAGCCCCCCCATATCCGGGCATATCCAAACGAATCACTTGCGATGGGCGAATTAGATAAGGAGCGGAAATACCGTTATATTTTGCAAGCGCTTCGTACTTTAACCCGTACCGCCACGCGATGGAAAACAGAGTATCCCCGGGAACAACGATATGAGTTTTGGGCGGATTCGCCAGCATTCTGGAACGGTCCGAAACGGGAGCAGGCGAATGAGATGAACATGAGCTAAGAAACAAAAAAACGATCAATATATTGAACAGTTTTCTCAATAAAGATTGGCAACTAAATAGCTCATGGGGCATGAAATTACGTGAGACCTATGATTGTTTTTTACACGCCTTTAGAAGATTTTGAACTTAATATTCCAAATTTATTTTAAAATTATCTAATATTTTTATAAAAACATGCACAAAAAGGGGTTTAAAAAAAAGAAAATCAGTGGTGGGTCGCCAGATCTGCACTTTTTTAATCCACCATAGATAACACCCAAGTGTAAAAAATCCCCTCATTTACATAACTTTAGACTTTGGCTTAAGTATTAGCGCGAAGTACCTGAAAGAAAAGGAACAAATTTCACAGGTTCCAGTATTTGCGTAATGAAGGTTTCCGATTCCCCATCACGAAGAATCAAATGAAGCTGCTGTTCACGCCCCCCAACAGGTATTACCAGTACACCACCGGGTGCGAGTTGCTTTAGCAGTTCATCAGGAACAGACTGGGGCGCTGCCGTGCTAAGGATTCCGTCGTAGGGGCCCGCCTCAGGCCAGCCGAACCCCCCATCTGCATGACGCAACTGGACATTGCGCAACCCCATCTTACGCAGACGCTCCCGAGCTTTATCCTGCAAGGGTTTGATACGCTCAACGCTATATACATTGGGAACTAGTTGCGCCAACACGCTGGTTTGATAACCGGAGCCGGTGCCCACCTCCAGCACCTTGCTGATTTTTCCTCCCGCAGCGCCCAATAATATCTCCGTCATACGCGCCACTATATAAGGCTGGGAAATGGTTTGACCATGACCAATTGGCAGTGCTGTGTCTTCGTAAGCCCGATGCGCAAGGGCTTCATCAAGGAATATATGTCTAGGGGTATTAAGCAATACATCCAGTACACGCATATTAGTGACACCCTGATCACGTAAACGCTGAATGAGACGCTCACGAGTGCGTAGCGAGGTCATACCTACACCTTGCATCAACAAGTTAGTCATATTCAGATGTCCCCTATTTATTACGCATCATTGTTACAAATTCAATCTTATCGCTTAGGCGAATTCACCGGGCAAGCAGACACTATAGCATAGCGACAACAAGGCTTTGCTACGCCAAATCGATAGGTGCTCTATCGGTTGGATTCGTTTGTAAATTAGCTATTTCACCCAGTATCGCCGTAGCAAATTCGCCTGCTTCCAATGAAAATTTCAGAACCAGATCATCATTAATCCAAGAATATTCGGCATTGCGCGGCAGCAATTGCAATACCCTTCGCTCTTGCGATAACCCTGCATGCTCTAATCCATCACACCAACCAGACCATTCGGTTAAAACACTGTGTTCCATATCTAACAAATCACCGGTAACCAATGGCCTTCCCCTACCCCACAAAGGGCCAGATGCTTGAGAATTAATTTCGCCATCCAATAACGCGGTCCAGTTACCAGCTAGCACGCGCGCTGCAAGCACTTGGTTAAACAGATAGGAGCGTGCAGCCGACAACATAAGTCCGCGCTTTTGTTTGTCCCGATAACGCTTCCCTCCGACCAGGATAGCTTCGGCCTCCTGCAAATTATTCCCACCCAAACCAAAACGCTGCTCACCAAAATAATTAGGTACGCCTTGGGCAAAAACAGTTTCGATTTTTTTTTGTAACAGATCGCGATCTTCAGTTTGCACATCACGCAAGCGAATAACAAAACTATTTTGCCGATGCTCACCGCGACGTAATTTATGCTGATGTCGCGAAATTGATAGCACCTGGATTGATGCAGAGTTCAATAACCTCCAATCGGGCTCTGGAGCCTTGGGGAGATAGACACTAAACCACTGCGCAGTTACAGCATGACGATCTTTGCGCCCGCAATATCCAATGTCAGACACTTCTACGCCGGCCAGATCTGCGATTTTTCCAGCAACCCAAGCTGTATTTTCACCCCGCTTACAAATATGTAAGAAAACATGCTCACCCGAACCCGAAGGGATATAACCTAAATCTTCATCCACTTGAAAATCTTCGGGTTGGGCGCGAAAAGTGGCAATTGCTGTTAATGCGCCATGGGCACGAGGGAAATTGAGTGAAAATTTTGTCAAAACATTGCCTGCTTTATGAAAATAATGAAAAGAAATTTAGAAACCGAGAGTCCAGCCACCACTCCAACTGAGCACTTAAGAAACCAACATGCCCACCAGAACGGGTAATCTCCAAGGTTAATACAGGATGCTGTTCTGCAATTGCTCGCGGAATACAATCGGCATTCAGGAAGGGATCATTCTGCGCAACAACCAATAAACAAGGAACCGTGATTTTTTCGAGCAATGGCTTGGCACTTGCCGCGGCATGGAGCGCTGCCGCATCGGCGAAGCCATTTAAGGGGGCAGAATAAATATCGTCATAAGAATAAAAACTATTAACTTCTCCGTAACGCGATAAATCAATCTTTCCTGAATAGGTACGGGCTTTGCGTTTTAATCGCCACTTCATACTGGTGACAAAATACAGCCGATAGAAAAAGTTGCGCCACCTATCCAACGTAACAACACATGCGCTTAAATCAATGGGTACCGATGCAGCACAAACCGATTTTATTCCCCGCAAAGAAGCTTTATCTGCTTGCTCACCCAGCCATTTAAGTACGATATTTCCGCCTAAAGAATAAGCTGCCAAATAAATATCTGTATATCCATTATGTTCAGCCCAAGTAATTACTGCATCAAAATCCTGGGTCGAGCCTGCAAAATATAATTTTTCCGTTATATTTTCCGGCTTACCACAGCCGCGCAAATTCCACGCCAGCACATCAACAGGGCTACCACTTATCCCGGCACCAAGTGCCGCTTTGGCCATTCCCTGGACATAATTTTGCCGGTTACTTCCCTCCAGTCCGTGACTAATGATCAATAATTTTTTTTGTGGATGAGGGGCAGAAAAATACATGTCAGCGCTGAGTTCATCGCCGTCACTCGTATATATAGTTATGGGTTTTGCAGCGAGACTGATTCGTCGCAACAACACTGGCAATTGTGTTTGAAGATCCTTGTTAAACATCCACCAAGGTGAGCGAAATTCTGAATAAATTAACGGCATTAAACATCCCTATTTGAAAAATAATTATGAGTTTTCCAATAACACCACCGCATAACAGGCAATCCCCTCCTCCCGCCCGGCAAATCCTAAACGCTCAGTTGTTGTGGCTTTTACATTGATCTGATCTATTTCCGCATGAAGATCAGCAGCAATAGCTTCAACCATTCGCGGAATGTAGTTTGCCATTCGCGGGGCCTGCGCCACTATCGTCATATCTGCATTGACGATTTTCCATCCTTTTTGCCCCACCTTGGCATAAACCATTCGCAAAAGTGAGCGGCTATCAGCATTTCGGTATTGCATATCAGTATCAGGAAAATGTTTCCCTATGTCTCCCAGCGCAACAGCTCCCAATAACGCATCACATAACGCGTGTAACAGCACATCACCATCTGAGTGAGCCACCAAACCATGATGATGGGGGATAACCACACCACCAATAACAATTTTATCACCGGGGCCAAAAGCATGAACATCATAACCATGGCCAATACGCATAGACATATTTTGCTTCCAAACTTTCTTAAAAAATAAAAAGGCTTAGGTTTGCTGCTGTATGAGCATAGCAGCAATTGCCAAATCTTCCGGGCGGGTAATTTTTATATTATCGCTACGACCCTGAACCATTAACGGCTTATAGCCGTAGCACTCTAGTGCCGATGACTCATCAGTTATCTCCCTCCCATCAGCTAATGCAGACCGCAGGCAATCTCGCAATAGCCCAAGGCGAAACATTTGCGGTGTTTGCGCCTGCCATAACATACGACGATCCGAAGTCGATTGAATTATCGAATCGGCAACCTGCTTCAAAGTATCACTGACGGGAACACCCAAAATGCCACCCACCGGATGATCTTTAACCTGATCAATCAAATATAAAATACTAGCGGGATGAATACAGGGACGCGCAGCATCATGCACCAATACCCAATCATCCGGAGCGGCGACATTTTTCAGATATTCAAGTGCATTCAACACCGAATCAGCACGCTCACTACCGCCCGATATGCGTTGGATGCGCTTATCTCGAGCAATCGACAGCGCATCCCAATAGGTATCATCGTCACCTAAGGCTAGATAAATGCCAGCAATATCAGGCAAGGAAAGTAAACGTTCGAGCGTATTTTCAATTACTGTTTTGCCAGCTAGGGGCAAATACTGTTTGGGCAAATTGCTTTTCATTCGCGCGCCTACACCAGCAGCGGGAACAATAACCCAGCAGACGGGAACATGGGATAAATTAGAAGCAATCATGAGGATATTTCGACACTGAATAATTAGCGGAATAGCTTTTCAATAATTATTGTTCTTCATCCAAAATCATAAAAAACGTTTCATCTTTTTTGATCAAGCCAATGTCATTACGTGCGCGCTCTTCAATAGTATCGAGCCCCGACTTTAACTCTTCGACTTCAACGTCCAGGATGCGATTTCGCTCTCGCATGCGATCATTTTCAGCTTGTTGGATTTTAATATCCGCTTCCAGACGATGTGCCTGAGCTAAACTACCATCACCGACCCACAACCGGTATTGCAGAGCGGCAAGCAATATTATCAGTACACCCAGAAGCCATTTCATAGTATTCGTGCGATCTTTTTTCGTTGATTGCAATTTTATTATCATAAAACAAAGGCCGAATGCTCGGCCTTTGTTTTTCACTCAATTACGACTTGAACTCAGCACGACCTTTGTAAGGAGCGGCAGCGCCCAATTCTGCTTCGATACGCAACAGACGGTTATACTTAGAAACGCGGTCTGAACGGCACAGAGAACCAGTTTTGATTTGACCTGCAGCAGTCGCCACCGCCAAGTCAGCAATAGTTGTGTCTTCCGTTTCGCCTGAACGGTGAGAAATTACAGCAGTGTAACCTGCATCTTGTGCCATTTTGATGGCATCCAATGTTTCCGACAAAGAACCGATTTGGTTGAACTTGATCAGGATTGAGTTAGCGATTTTTTTCTCAATGCCCTCTTTCAAAATTTTGGTATTGGTTACAAACAGGTCATCGCCAACCAACTGAATTTTGTGGCCAATTTTTTGAGTCAAGTCAGCCCAGCCCGCCCAGTCACTTTCATCTTTACCATCTTCGATAGAAATAATTGGGTATTTGGCAGCCAAGTCAGCCAGATAATCAGAGAATTCATTGGTAGTAAACACGCGACCTTCACCGGCCAAATCATATTTGCCATCTTTGTAGAATTCTGAAGAAGCACAGTCCAATGCCAAGGTTACGTTTTCGCCGAGTTTGTAGCCTGCTTTTGCAACAGCTTCAGCGATAACTTTCAGTGCATCTTCGTTAGATGGCAAATTTGGAGCAAAGCCACCCTCATCACCTACAGCAGTATTTAAGCCTTTGTCGTGCAGGATTTTTTTCAGGCTATGGAATATCTCGGCACCAACACGCAGAGCTTCAGCGAAGCTCTTAGCTCCCACTGGCTGAACCATAAACTCCTGAATATCTACGTTATTATCAGCGTGCTCACCGCCGTTGATGATGTTCATCATCGGTACCGGCATGGAGTATTTGCCTGGTGTGCCATTCAGGTCAGCAATGTGTGCGTAAAGAGGAACTTTTTTGGATATTGCAGCAGCTTTGGCATTCGCCAAAGACACTGCGAGGATGGCGTTAGCACCCAATACAGTTTTGAAATCAGTACCGTCAGCTTTGAGCATGGCGTTATCAAGCGCGCGCTGATCCTGAGCATCGAAACCTATAAGCAAATTTTTGATAGTGGTGTTGATATTGTTTACCGCTTTCAACACACCTTTGCCCAAGTAACGTGATTTATCGCCATCGCGCAGTTCCAAGGCTTCGCGTGAACCAGTGGAAGCACCCGAAGGAGCTGCTGCAGAACCTACGGAACCATCTTCCAGAATAACTTCGGCCAATACAGTTGGATTGCCGCGGCTATCCAGAATCTCAAAAGCTTTGATGTCAACAATCTTAGTCATTCGTTTTTCTCCAGAGTGTGTTTCTACAAAATCGGTTTACAAAATAAGTAGTATCTAATTAACGGATATCGAGGGGCGGAAAATTTTTGACCACATCATCAATCGTTTTCATTTGCTGTAAAAATGGTTGCAATTTGTCGAGCGGTAAAGCACTAGGCCCATCACATTTAGCTCTATCAGGATCTGGATGAGCTTCCAAAAATAAACCTGCCAAACCCACAGCCATGCCGGCGCGCGCCAGCTCTGCCACTTGATGGCGGCGACCGCTTGATGCAGCCCCCATTGGGTCGCGGCATTGCAGAGAATGAGTTACATCAAAAATCACGGGCGCATTACCGCTCACTTCGCGCATGGTACGAAAACCGAGCATGTCTACAACCAGATTGTCGTAGCCGAAATTGGTGCCGCGATCACAAAGAATGATTTTATCGTTGCCACATTCGCCAAATTTTTCAACAATGTTTTTCATTTGACCTGGGCTTAGAAATTGCGGCTTTTTAATATTGATTACTGCACCTGTCTTCGCCATAGCCACAACCAGATCAGTTTGGCGAGCTAGAAAGGCAGGCAATTGAATTACATCGCAAACATCCGCGACTGGCTGGCACTGGTCAATCTCATGCACATCGGTGATAACAGGAATATCAAAAGTCTGTTTGACTTCCTGAAAAATCTTCAACCCCTCTTCAATGCCTGGACCGCGATAGGAGTGGATGGAGGAGCGATTGGCTTTATCGAAAGAAGCTTTAAATACATATGGAATGCCCAGTTTTTGGGTAACTTGCACATAGGCTTCTGCAACCTGCATCGCCATATCACGCGACTCAAGTACATTCATTCCACCGAATAATACAAACGGCAATGAATTCCCAACTTCAAGACTGCCAACTTTTACTATTTCTTGAGACACATGTATTCCTTTCAGAATTAGAATCAGTCAATAAATTACGTAAAAAAGGCGCAATCACTTGCGCCCTTTAACTATTTTTTATTTGCTAACGCCGCTTGGACGAATGCAGTGAATAACGGATGTCCGTCACGGGGCGTTGAGGTAAACTCAGGATGGAACTGGCACGCAACAAACCATGGATGATCAGGAATTTCAACCATTTCAACCAAGGTATCATCCGCTGACCATCCACCGATTTTTAAGCCAGCCTTCTGTAATTGATCAACATAATTATTGTTGACCTCATAACGGTGGCGATGGCGTTCAACAATGACATCTGCACCATAAACTTTCCGTGCGTTTGACCCAGATACCAAACGACATTCTTGCGCACCTAAACGCATAGTGCCACCGAGATCAGAGGACTCATCGCGCTTTTCTACTTCGCCGTCAGACGTGATCCATTCGGTAATCAAGCCGATCACCGGATGCGGGGAGTTGCGATCAAACTCTGTTGAGTTTGCACCTTTCAAACCCAAAACATTGCGAGCAAATTCAATAACAACAGATTGCATCCCTAAACAGATACCAAGATAAGGCACCTTATTCTCGCGTGCGTATTGCACGGCCATCAGTTTGCCTTCTACTCCGCGCTCACCAAACCCACCAGGAACCAATATCGCATCGGCATCCTGCAAAATTCCTACGCCTTCAGTTTCAACTCGCTCAGCATCAATGTAATTGATATTGACTTTGGTGTGCGTATGGATTCCAGCATGAGTTAAAGCTTCAATGAGGGATTTGTAGGCATCCAGCAACTCCATATATTTGCCTACCATGGAAATCGTGATGGCATGAACCGGGTTCAACTTCCCTTCTACGACCTTATCCCACTCACTCAAATCAGCTTCAGGACATTGTAAACCCAGCAGTTCAACAACGATTTGGTCCAATCCGTAGCTCTTCAGTAAGCGTGGAATGGAATAAATCGTATCTGCGTCCGGAAGTGGCACAACAGCGCGCTCAGCAACATTTGTAAAGAGTGCAATTTTACGCCGCGAATCTTCATCCACCAGGCGTTCAGAGCGGCACAGCAGGATGTCTGGTTGCAAGCCGATTGAACGCAACTCCTTTACAGAATGCTGCGTGGGTTTGGTTTTGGTTTCACCAGCGGTAGCGATATATGGCACTAGCGTCAAATGCATCAGCAGCGCACGCGACCCCATTTCCACTTTCAATTGACGCACAGCCTCAAGGAAGGGTTGGGATTCAATATCGCCAACGGTACCGCCAATTTCCACCAATGCAACATCAACATCACGGCCACCTTCAAGGATACGCCGTTTAATTTCGTCGGTAATGTGCGGAATTACTTGTACGGTGCCACCCAAATAATCGCCACGACGCTCTTTGCGCAGAACAGTTTCATAGACGCGGCCGGTGGTGAAGTTGTTGCGACGGGTCATTTTGGTGCGAATGAACCGCTCGTAATGCCCCAGATCCAAATCTGTCTCTGCACCATCCTCAGTTACAAACACCTCACCATGCTGGAAGGGGCTCATTGTGCCGGGATCTACGTTGATGTAAGGATCGAGCTTCATAATGGTGACTTTAAGACCACGAGCTTCGAGGATAGCCGCCAAGGAAGCCGAGGCGATGCCTTTGCCCAATGAAGAAACAACACCACCTGTTACGAATATATAACGCGTCATGTAAAACCTGATTAACTGTGAAAAATGCGGAGCGGATTGGAAATAAATGCCTTAAGCAGCCCTCTTTGCGAGCTGGGGGATTTATCGTTCAGGACGGGGCGCCAGAGTAACAGAAAGGCCTTTTCGGCTCAATGAAAAGCTCGCTATAGAGTCGGGGCAGCTGACAACGGCAGGTGATGGAATACATAAAAAGGCGGTAACGAGGCGACAAAAACTCCTACATTTTCACAAATCTTCAACAACTACCGAGTCAAACGCGGCCTTGATATGGCGACTAGAAAAACCGCGCGACTGCAAAAAACGTATCTGTTTTGCTCGTCCGCGTTGATCTATGGGCGCCACTCCGTGAAACTTTTTTCGTTTGGCCTCACGAGCCAGGACCAACCAGAGTGCATCTGAATCATCGACAAATCGAGCAATTAGTTCTGGCGATATACCTTTTTCGCGCAATTCCAACTTGATGAGAAGTGGCCCCTTGCCTTGTCGCTGCCGCATCGACACGAACGCCTGTGCAAATCGCTCATCAGATTGCAGATGCAGCTCAATCAATCCGGTTATCGCAGCTTCGATCAAATCAGGACTGGCAAATTTTTGCTCCAGCTTACTTTTTAACTCCTTGGCGGAGTGCTCACGCAACGCCAGAAAACGCATAGCACTGAAACGAACATCAGATAGTGAGGGCAACTCCTGCGACATAAGAATCTATACCTCCATTAAAAAAATGGCCGCAATGCGGCCATTTGACAATTATTGAAACCTAATTGACCGGCGGGAAGTGGGCCAAAACTTCTGTCACCGCAGCACTAAGCACCTCCCGCTGCTGCTGGGGAGCCATGCTACGCCCCAAACGCTTTTCTGATACACCACGCCATATAGGCTTACCAGTTTTAGCATCAACGATATCGATAATCAGGCTACCCTGGTTATACACGCGCACACCTGTTCCATACCCATAATAAGGCCAAGGGCGATAATAACCACGGCCGTAATAGCCATAACCATAACCGTACCCATAAAGAGCATCATAACTATGAGGATCGATTTTCTCCTCAATTACCACATGATAACTCACAGTAAAATCTGGCTTGGCACCAGCTTCGACCCCCTGATAACGTTTTGCTAACTCACCACTAAGTGCAGAATGTATATGACTTAAGGTAAACGGCGAAACAAGAATACTCTCCTGGGTATTTTGTTTTGTCTCCGCAACCTCAAAGACTTTCAATGACGAAAAATCAAAATCCGCCTGATGATCCGTTTCCACGTTAGGCTGGGAACTACAACCAGCGAGCAACAATATGCTCATTGCCGTTATCAATATGCCCATCCGCTTCATGATTAACCTCATCTTTAATATTACTCACGTACCAAATACTGATTTAATGAAATGCAAAAACCACAAATCATGTGCGCAATATTTAGCCACCCACGACAATGCATGACACCAGCATAGTGAGCGACATCAGGGGAAGCAAGCTATAAGGCCCCAAAATAAAACCCCCGCACCATGATGGAAAACGGGGGGTGTATCTAACAGCGGATTACATTTCCACATCATCGGTTATTTCACCACCACCTGGACTTAATGAGAGTGCCGGGGTAGCCAGGAGTTCCGCCCTCACTTTTTGCTCAAGTTCTTTAGCAATAACCGGGTTCTCTTGCAGGTATTTCATTACATTGTTTTTCCCTTGGCCTATCTTGTTACCTTGGTAGCTGTACCAGGCACCAGCTTTGTCGATTAGCCCTAATTTCACACCATAATCAACAATTTCGCCCATGCGATTAATTCCAGAACCATAGAGAATTTGGAATTCCGCCTGCTTAAATGGTGGAGCCACTTTGTTTTTGACAACCTTCACGCGGGTTTCAGAACCAATAACTTCTTCACCCTCTTTAACTGCCCCAATTCGGCGGATATCAAGACGAACCGAAGCATAAAACTTCAATGCATTGCCGCCGGTGGTGGTTTCGGGGTTACCAAACATAACGCCAATTTTCATGCGAATCTGGTTAATAAAAATTACCAAACAATTGGCATTTTTGATGTTACCTGTAATTTTACGCAGCGCTTGGGACATCAACCGTGCTTGCAATCCAACGTGGTGATCTCCCATTTCACCTTCGATTTCAGCTCGCGGAGTCAAAGCAGCAACCGAGTCGACTACCAATACATCAACCGCCCCCGAACGCACCAGCATATCGGTCACTTCCAGCGCCTGCTCACCTGTATCAGGCTGGGATACAATCAGATCCTCAACATTTACACCCAGTTTAGTGGCATAAATGGGGTCAAGCGCATGCTCGGCATCGATAAAGGCGCAGGTACCGCCTGCGCGCTGGGCTTCAGCGATAACCTGTAAGGTAAGGGTGGTTTTACCAGAGGATTCCGGGCCGTAAATTTCAATAATACGGCCTTTCGGCAGACCACCAATCCCTAGTGCCACATCCAAACCAAGAGAACCAGTGGAAATAGCGGGCATCGCGATTTGCTCTTTGTCCCCCATCCGCATCACTGTGCCTTTACCAAACTGACGCTCAATTTGGCTTAATGCGGCCTGTAACGCCTTCTCTTTATTCGTATCCATTTGACACCTCAACATAAAATAATGAAACGGTTGTTATGAAATCTATTTGGTATATCAATTTTGTTATGTAGCAGGATCTACCCCCGCCAATGGATATAGCATACATCAAAAACCTGTATGCGCAAACAGTACTAGCAATTTATACAGTATTTTTATCCCCCGGGAAAAACCCGGTTTCATCCATCATGTAAAGCGCTTATTATGAGCCCCCCTCAACGTCAACACAGCCACTTCATGGATCGCATGAATCAACATAGCCAATATCAAGCAATCATGTTTGCGGATGTCTCCGGCAGTTCAGCGCTATATAAACGGGTGGGCAATGAAGAAGCCAAAGCGATTATTGATGAAACCGTGCACTTTATGACGGCACTGACGATTGTTAATGAAGGCACGCTGGTAAAAACCATTGGCGATGAAATCATGGCGCGCTTTAGCTTGGTTAGCCAAGCCTGTGAGGCCGCAATCGCCATACAACAACGCAGCATTAAAGAACCCCGCCTTAAAGATTTAGGGATTCGCATTGGTATCGCCTATGGCGAAGTATTGATCACACCCAGTGACGTTTTTGGCGACAGGGTTAATGACGCAGCCTGCGTCGCACATATAGCACGCGCCAACCAGATTGTGATCACTCAATCCGTGGTAGATGTATTGGAAAGCGCCCTACGCCGCGATTGCCAAATGTTTGACCGGATCAACATTAAGGGTGAAACAGAAAAAACATTGATTTACCGTTTGGAGTGGGAACACTCCGGCAAAGACAATCGAGCCACTATGGTGATGCCTATCCATGACGTCACCCGCTTCGTCGATAAGTTTCAACTCCAACTGGTGGTAAACGGCTGTACTGTTTCACTACTCCCAGAGCAAACTCCTTTCCAGATTGGACGCGATCCGCACAAGGCACAATTGCTGATTGAAACCGAATTAGCCTCGCGGGAACACTGCCACATTGAATTTCGTCGCGGAAAATATGTACTGGTTGATCACTCGACCAACGGCACCTACGTGTATACCGACGAGCAGCCGCCTATTTATTTGCGTCGTGAAGAATTACCCCTGAAGGGAAAAGGTTTTATTGGCCTTGGTCAAACCGTCACCGCCGCAGCGCCTTGGGCGCTACATTTTAAAACGTAAGATGATTAATAACCCGATGAATACTACAACTATTATTAATTACTCGACACCGAGCCTTCTGCGCCGCTTTGCCGCCATGACCTACGACAGCTTATTGATTATGTCGATCAGCATACTGTACGGCGCGATTGTGACGGGAACAAATGTCGCTATTAATGGCATACCCGCCACTGGAGAGCGGGTCACTTGGGGCGCTTTTGGAGTGATAGTGTTTATCGGATGGATATTAACAATCGCAGTTTTTTTTTGTTATTTCTGGCATAAAACTGGCCAAACATTGGGGATGAAAACCTGGCGGATGAAAATGGTAACCAGCACGAGCCTCGCTCCGCCCAGTTACCCACAATGTTTCATCCGCTGCCTTTGCGCCCCACTTTCTTTGCTTCTATTAGGTATAGGTTACTGGCTGATGTATGCCAATCCAGAGCGCCAAACCCTGCACGACAAATTGAGCAAAACGCGCATAGTCTTATTGAGCAAAGAAAATAAATAAAATCAGCGCGCCCTATTAAGTAAATAAACTCCTAAAGCGATACACAACACAATAGGAATTGTGACCGCAATAAGAGGTGGAAAGCCAAATACCAAGCTCGATGGCCCCAACAACCTTTGCAAAAGCACAAAAACAACTCCGAATATAATCCCGGTAAAAATCCGCTGCCCCATGGTGACACTGCGCAAAGGGCCAAAAACAAACGAGATTGCAATCAATACCAAACTGGCTGTTGCGATGGGCTGCAAGGCTTTTTGCCAAAACGCCAGACTGTAATTGCTCGCTGTGAGGTTTTGCGCTTCCAGATAATTGGTGTAGTAACGCAAGTTGCGCATGGAAATATCTTCCGGAGCAAGTACGAGAATATTGAATAAGTTGGGCGTTAAAGGAGTTTCCCAGCGACGCTCGGCAATAGTTTCATTGCGCACTTCGTTTTTCTCCAGGATCGTCACCGATATATTTTTTTCCTGCCAATATCCATCTTGATACACCACCTCTTTAGTAAAGCTCGCAGATTCCAACTGGTTCTGATCATTGAACTTATAGCGTGTAAGGCCATAAATAACACCATTAGGCAGTACCGCACTCACGTACATGAATTCATTGCCCTCACGATTCCATACTTTTTGTGGCGCCTGCTGGGTGATGTTGTATTTTAAAAAGTGACGGCGGTTTTCCGCCATTTGCTCAGTATAAGGCGATACAAACTCCCCTAGAAGCAGCGCTATAGCGATAAAAATAAGTGCAGGACGTAACGCCATCCAGGCGATACGTTTTACCGATACCCCGGCAGCGCGCACTATTACAAGCTCACTGGTACTGGCGAGCAAACCCAACCCGGCGAGACAGCCAATCAGGCAAGCATACGGAATTAAATCGTACAAACGGCGCGGCACCGTGAGCGACATGTAATAAAACGCTTCCAGTGCAGTATAAGTCTCGGTGACTTTTTCCAGCTGGCTAATCAGACCAAAAATAAAATCGAGCGCAATGAACACTAACAAGGTCAGGGCAATTGCGTAAAAAACGGTGCGCGATATGTAGCCAGTAATTTTACGCATGGGCAGCCCTCGCCGACTTGTTACGCGACTGCATAATTTCTTGCCAGTTGAGCATAAGCAATGCGATTAGCAAAAATGGTATGTGCACAACCCAAACTCCCAACCAAACCGGTAGATCACCCTCGGCAATTGCTCCGCGTGCATTAATTAAAAAGGCGAGGTAAAAAATATAAATCAGGATGGCGGGCAACATTTTCAAATAGCGCCCTTGTCGCGGATTGGTTTTACTCAACGGCACAGCCAGTAAGGTTGCGATCAATACCATTAGCGGCATGGAAATGCGCCATTGCAAAGTTGCTTTGCTTTCAGCGTCATTAGCTGCCATTAATTGCAGGGTCGATTTTGCATCAGCTTCGCTTTCCAATTCAGCTGCACTGGTTGTCGGCGGTAAATATCTGCCCCACTCGTCAAATTTTGTGATTTTAAATTCACTTGTACCCGGGCGCCCCTCGTAGCCGTGCCCACTATGGAGCACCAGGTAGCGCTGGCCATAATCGGCGATGTAAGCCTGCTCGCCGGTTTCAGCAATCATAATAGTGGAGTTGGTTTGACCATCTTGTTGCGCGACAAACACTTTTTCCAGTTGCTTGTTATCGTCACTCACCTGCTCGACATAAGTCATGATGCGCCCCTGCCCGATGGACTGAAAACGCCCTTCCTGCAAGCTTTCAAACTCGCTGCGATTGCGTTGCTCGGCCAGGACTTTTTCAGTGAGCTGCGCCCCCACCGGGCTCAGCCAAAAACTGAAGGCAGCGACAACAAGTGCGACGAAAACTGCGGGCACTAAAGTAATGCGAACCAATTGCCACTGGCTCATACCCGTCGCGGACAACACCACCATTTCACTTTCGATATACATGCGCCCGTACGCGAGCAGAATCGCCAGATAAAATCCCAGCGGCAAAATCAACTCCAGTAGATTCGGCATACGGTAGGCGATGATGGTGAAGAGCACGTCCACCGCAAGCTTCCCTTGAGCGGCGTCATCAAGGTAGTCGCCAAATTTACCCGAGAGGAAGATGGTAAGTAGAATCGCGCTCACCGCTAAACTGGTGATTAACAAATCCCGCGAAAGGTAACGAAAAATAATCAAATTGATAATCCTGTCATTCGACACTGACCACTGAATGTATAAAAATTATCCAGCACTTATCCGCGATTGCCTGCAATTTCATCGCTGAATTGCATTAGCGTAACTAGTGACTGGGGTTAAGCGACAAGGTTCCGGTTTTCGCTGAATTTTGCCGCCATGCCCCGCTTGAATTGTGGCATTATCACGCACCGCGCCCCATTTGTCTTGAGCGAATTTTCACTGCTTTTTACCAAGGACTTCCTATGACTGCCGCTAAAGCCACAGCAAAATCTGCCAAACCTGCGACTCCTAAATCCAACCTGATCCAATTTACTGCCAAAACGATCGAGCCCGTAAAACACGCAACCCAATGCTTGGTAGTGGCCAGTTTTGAAGGTGGCAAGCTGTCTCCTTCAGCTAGCGCAATTAGTACTGCAGATGCGCACCAGTTGGAAGCACTGCTCAAGCGCGAAGGATTCCAAGGCAAAGCCGGACAGAGTTTGTTGCTGCTAAACCCGCAAGGTATAGCGGCTGAACGTTTGTTGGTGCTGGGTTTTGGTACCACCAAAGATGGCCATGTGAGCGCAGACAATTATCGCAAGACAGTACAGAAAATTAGCGAGGCTTTGCGTGCGACGACCTGCGTGGAAATTACTCTGGCGCTAGCTGAAGTTAACGTGGCGGGGCATGCCATTGACTGGCAAGCACGCCAAGTTGCCGAAAGTCTGAGCTTGCTGGATTACCGCGCGGATAAGTTAAAGAGCAAGCCGGCAGAACTAAGTCTGCAACTGAAAAAAGTCGTGTTTGGCGCAACCAAAACCCAGATAAATGGCGCTACAAAAGGCCTGGCTGTCGGTCAGGCGATTGCCAAAGGCATTAACCTCGCGCGCGAATTGGGCGACTTGCCGGGCAATATTTGCACACCGACTTACCTCGCCAGTGAAGCCAAGCGGCTTGCACACAAACAATCCAATTTGAGCGTAAGCATCCTTGAGGAAAAACAACTGAAGGAGTTGGGCATGGGCTCATTCCTCTCGGTGGCCGCAGGCAGCGACCAACCCGCCAAATTAATCGTGTTGGAATATAAAGGTGGCAGCAAGAAACAGGCTCCGGTTGCTTTGGTTGGGAAAGGTATCACCTTTGATACCGGCGGCATCAGCCTTAAACCGGGCGCTGCAATGGATGAAATGAAATACGACATGTGCGGCGCAGCCAGCGTGCTCGGCACCTTCCAGACACTGCTCGATTTACAGTTGCCAATCAATGTCGTCGGTGTAATTGCCGCTACTGAAAATATGCCGAATGGCAGTGCCACCAAACCAGGCGACATAGTGACTTCTATGTCAGGACAAACCATTGAAATTCTCAACACCGACGCTGAAGGGCGGTTGGTGTTATGCGATGCGCTCACCTACACCGAGCGATTCAAGCCCAAAGCCGTAATCGATATAGCCACGCTTACTGGCGCCTGTGTGATTGCGTTGGGGAACCACGCAACCGGCCTGTTCAGCAATAACGATGACTTAGCCAAAGCCTTACTCCAGGCTGGCGAGCAAGCAGCGGACCGTGCTTGGCACATGCCGCTTTGGGACGACTACCAAAAACAACTCGACAGTAATTTTGCTGACATTGCCAATATCGGTGGCCGCGAAGCTGGTGCTGTTACGGCTGCCTGTTTCCTGTCGCGCTTCACCAAAAAATTTGCTTGGGCACACCTGGACATCGCCGGCACTGCCTGGCGGTCGGGCGGCGCTAAAGGTGCGACGGGACGTCCGGTGACAATGTTGGTGCAATATCTGCTGAATCAGGCGTAACCGTGACCTTGATCGATTTCTACATATTACCGGAAGCAACCAACGAAGCGCGTTGGTTGTTTGCCTGCCGTTTGATCGACAAGGTCCAGCGCACCGGAATGCGCGTGCTAGTGGCTGTGGATAATGAAACAGATGCTATAGCGTTTGATGAATTGCTGTGGACCTTCAAACCGGAAAGCTTTGTTCCGCACCAAATCATCAACAGCAATAAAGCTTCACCTGTAGAGATCACCTTTTCAGGAGACGCTGGCGATCACCAGGGTTTATTGCTTAACTTGAGCAAGAACATACCGCCCTACTTCAGTCGCTTTGAGCGCCTGAGTGAAGTGGTCATACAGGAACAGCAGAGTTTGCAATCGAGCCGTGAACGCTTCAGTTTTTATAAGAAACGCGGCTATCCGATTGAAACCAGGAAGTTGTGATACGCACACCGATAATTTGATCGACAGGTAGCATCATGGCCAATACGAATAAAACCAAAGCCGAAATTTTGCAGGAGCTGGAATCGATTAAAGGATTATTATTGGAAGACGATGACATTCCCATCTTGCAGGAATTGGAAGATGAAGAGGTTTATCTCGAAAATGAAAGCCTCGCAGACGAGGATCTCGAAGACGATGTACTAACGGATGATCTTTATCCTGCGCCGTCTGCCCGAGCGCGACAGCCATCCATTTTACCGGGCCAGACGTCGCTGTTCGATGAACCTGCTTCGGCGCTTACAAAAATCACCCAGCAACTAAATAAACCCACTTACTCGGCGCGCGACAACATAATGCGCTCACTCCAAACAGATGCTGCTACTCCAAAAAACCGCGGATTTACCTCCTATGCAGGAAGTGCGCATACCGATAATCGGCCGCTCGCAAAAGCCAGTGGCGAGAACCCGTTTTTACCGCAACACATTCGCGAACGACTGCACGGCAATAATCCCCCGCCGCTATTTGAATACGAAGCAGCCAAAAAAATTATCCGCTCTACCAAAACTACCGAACCTAAAACCAGCAAGCCGCGTCAGTATCTAATTGAAGAAGTTATGCTGAGTATGATGCCCCAAATTGAAATCGAGTTACGGCATAGGTTGTTTGCTATGACGGTGGAAGATCTGGAAAGATTACTTACCGATGAAGACTAAACCGGCTGCGATTGTCATCGCAGCTTCAAGTGCCTGTCGCCGCCAATTCGCGCGAATTTTTAACCTTGCCAAATGCCCAAATCGCCACAAATACCAACAGGATATTGACCAAAAATACCTGGTGATAACCGTAGTAATCAGCCACCAACCCTACCATCACCGCACTTAGTAAATTACCTATATGAGTCGTATTGGTGTATAGGCCTGATGCACCGCCCGAGCGGCCAGGCATTAAATCCTGAATCACCGACACCCCAAGCCCCGCCAGTACACCAATGAAAATGGCATTAAATATTTGCAGTACAAACAAATGCCATAGTTCATCCGCAAAATAGACACCGATGTACAACAGCAATGCCGCAACACCTGCACAGCGAACCAGACTAATTAGGCGAAATCGGCTGGCGTAGTGCCCTGCAAGCAGCATAAATGGGACTTCCAGCGCCGCTGTGGTGCCCATCACCCACCCCATCCACTGTGCATCCAGATGCAAATTATCTTTCAAATGAATCGGCAGACTGATGAGATAAGCGTTGTTGACGCCCCACAATAACGAAAAGGCCAGCGCGCACAACACGAGGGATTTTTTCACCGCCGGCGATAACGCCGGCAATGTCTGTATTTGTTGCTCGCCGGCGACTTTAACAGGCCGGCTTTTAAGGCGCGGCAATAATTTAAAACTCGTCGCAGCAACCAATAGATATAAAACTGCAGCAACCCCGTAACTCACATCGAAACCAAAATAAGTTGCCAAAAAAAATCCCGTCGGCGGTCCAGCCACCCAGGCAAAAGCGATTTGCGCGCGCATAATCGCGTTAAACAATGGAATTCGTTCAACAGGAATTTCGGCTTCAGCATAATCGAGGCTGTACGCCATGATTTGCGAGAAAGAGACCATCGACAAACTGAGAAGGAAGATAGCGGTAAATGCCACCAACCAATAATTACGCGATAGTGCAAAAACAACGCAGGCGACTGTGCCCAACAGGCAACAGGTTATGACGAGCGGTCGCCGGTCGGAAAGTTTGTCCGACCAGTGCCCAAGCCAGTGGTTGTACACAATTCCCGCCAGGGCTATACCCGCAAACGCCAATCCCACCAATAGGGGGCGCACCCCGATTTCCTTGGCGAGGAATAAGCTGAACGTCGGTAACACCAAAGCGCCAACCATCCCAGCTGTAAAAAATAATAAATACAAGCCCAGCGCAATGGGGCGAAACAAGGGTGAGGACACGCTGATTACCGGAAGGTGGAAACAGGTGCGCATCATAGCGGAAACCCTCTTTGGTCAAAACGGCACAGGAGATGCTTTATCCTTCTTAACAACCGGATTAGTGCGGCACAGACTTATTTAAGGGTGATAGCGATGCGCTTTCTGTATAATCGCCGCAATTGCGCCCGAGGATCACCCCATGCAATGCATCAGCATCCAAATCCAGCCCAAATTTAGCCGCGAATTTAAGCGCGATGAATTCTTGCAACGCGTGCGCAGCATCCGTTCACCCGAAGTCGATGCAATCGAGGAGAAAGGGAAGCTCTATCTGAGTTTTAACTTTTTTACCGAATTTCCCGCACAACTTTGGCAGGAGCTCAATAAGCGCCTTTATCAAGACTCCGCCTACGCCGCCGTAATTGCACCGGTTTCAGTGGCGATTTGTGAAAGCGAAACAGATGACGAATGCCTGCTATTGCATCACTTCGATGCAAGCGAACAGCTAGATACGTTTTAACGCCCCTTCCGAGTACATCATGTCAACAATTAATTGGTTTCCCGGCCACATGCATAAGGCCCGTAAAGAAATTGCGGAAGTTATGCCCCATGTGGATGTCGTAATTGAGGTGATCGATGCACGCATCCCCTTCTCCAGCGAAAACCCTCTGGTACCCAGTTTGCGTGGCGACACGCCATTGATCAAACTGCTCAACAAAGCAGATTTGGCTGACCCTGCGATTACCGCCCTGTGGGTCGAAAAAATGGAGCAGGAAGCAGGCGTAAAAGCATTGCCAGTGAGTCAACAACGCCCAGAACAGATTAGGAACTTATTGAATGTGTGCACCAGCCTGGTCAGTGACCGCCAGCGCGAAGTACGCCCAGCCCGTGCGATGATTATGGGAATTCCCAACGTCGGCAAATCGACCATCATCAATACCCTTGCGGGTCGGGTAATTGCGAAAACTGGCAATGAAGCTGGCGTAACCAAAGCCCAGCAAAAAATAAAATTGGAGAACGGAATTTTATTAACCGATACACCGGGATTTTTATGGCCAAAATTATCGCCGCCTTCCTGTGGTTATCGTCTCGCGATTACCGGCGCCATAAAAGATACGGTATTTGACTATGCCGACATCGCGCTCTATGCGGCCGCATATTTGTTACAAGCTTATCCGGATGCATTAAAAAAACGCTACGGCTTGGATGAATTGCCCGAATCCGATCTGGAATTACTCGATGCTATAGGCGTAAAACGTGGCTGTACCCGCAAAGGCGGCGGCGTGGAGATCCAGAAAGTAGCGTCCATACTGATCACTGAATTGCGCGCCGGACTGCTCGGCCCGATCAGCTGGGAAACACCGGAAATGACTCAACTGGAAGTCGAGACAGCCAAAGCGGAGGATGAAAAAAAGCGCATAGAGAAAGAAGAAGCCGACCGCATTCGCCGCTTGAAAACCAAAAAAAATCGCCGCTAACCGGCGATTTTTTTAGCTTACAACAAGCTGCGAACATAATCGGCAAGCACATCAGGATCTGAATTGCTCGCCAAATCATCCGGCAGCTTTTTCACGTGCCAAACTACCGTCCAATCCAGATGCTCGCCCGGCGCCAGTGCAACCGAGGCACCCTGCTGTTTCATTTCAATGAAGATATGCTCCACGTGGGTAAATAATTCAATTTCACGCTCGCCCTCAGCAATCGCTGCTGGTGGGTTATCGGTAAATTCTTTAACTAGCAAATAGCCTTTATCTGTGTATGCAACCCAACCCTCTTTGCCATCCTGCATTACTTTGTGATGATCAGTGCGAATTTTTTTAGCGTCATATTCGTACCAGGTCAGGTCATCAATACGTTGCACATCGAGTGGATAAAAAATACCGCTGATAGGATCTGTATCTCCACTTGGATAAAATAAACTGCCCGATGGCGGCAAACGGGTGACTTCCAGAGGCGCGACATTTTTTTCGTGGTCGCTGTGATTGGTGATGCGATAGGTGACAGCAATACGATCATCGCCAGACGGCATATAAGTTTTAGTGAATTGATAACCCGTCTTTATATCCACCCCACTGGTCAGCACCAAACGATCGTTATCCGAACTTAAAACATAAGGCTTGCTGTCCAATGTATCGACCGGAGGCCAATTCCATTCTGACTGCGGGCTCGACCAGAATACAGTGCCCCAATCAGTGATTTTATCCAGATCAGAAATCGCCACCAATAACTCATGCCCATCGTATTTTAAAGACGAAACACGCGCACCGACTTTAGGCATTATCTCCATCTGAAGCTTGCCTTGTTTGATATACAAGTGAGCACCATCCTGCTTGCAAAATACCGGCAGTTGCTCAACCTGTTGTGACTTGCCACACCCGAACAAAGCCACGGAAATGGCCAGGAATGCAATCAGGGAACAGCGTTTACTCATTATCCGGATAATCCTCAGCAGTACGGTGACTGCCATCAAAGCCGACCCTCTTGGGGTCCGCCGTTACAGTTTTTTTACAGGTAGGTCAGTGTAACCACTTTTGGTGGCAGCGACTATTTGCCCCGAGGTAAAGCCTAGTAAAGCAAGGTAAATAACTTGCGCTGGAATTCAATTGCCAAGGCATCCGCTTTGCCCAAGGCAGTGAGAATTGCGGTGAATGTTTTGCGCGCCTCGCCCTCTGCAAAGTTGCGATCGGTACGAATGATTTCCAGCAAATGCTCCAGAGACAACCGGTATTGCGATTCCTGTTGATATTGCAAGGCTAATTGGTAGCGCACGCCCAAGTCCTGTGGTGACTTGGCATAGGCATCTTCCAGTGCGGCTAATTCAGGCGTTTTTGCAGCCTGTTTTTGCAGCGCAATTTGCGCGGCTAATTGTTCGTAGTGCGCATCCTGATCAACAATTTTTATTGTCGATAAAATAGCTTCGGCATTATCCAGCCGGTTTAACTGCAGATGACATTGCACCATCAGGAGCGCGATATTGGCCTTCTGTTTAGATGCATCATAAGCTTGGCGCAACAGTGGCAATGCCTCGGTGAAGCTTCCCTCTGCCATCAGCAGTTGCGCTTGTTTAACGGGAGCCTCCCACGCCTTGGGTAAATATTTTTCCAGCAGCTCACGCACCTGAACTTCCGGTAAAGCGCCGTTAAAACCATCAATTGGCTGACCATTTTGCATCACCATTACAGTGGGCAAACTGCGCACACCAAATTGTGATGAGATCATTTGCTGTTCATCAGCGTTCACTTTTGCCAGCAGAAATGCCCCAGCGTATTCATTGGCTATTTTCTCCAGAATCGGCATTAAACTTTTGCAGGGACCACACCAATCCGCCCAAAAATCTATCACTACCGGACGCTTGAAGGATTCATCAATCAAATATTGCTGTGCGTTATCGAGAGTAATGTCAACTATAGACGGTAGCGGGTTATTCATCGCAGGGACCTGCATATCAAGGGGATTCATGTAATTTACTCCATTTCGCGCAGACTAATTGCAACGCTGTCAGTTGCGGTGGAGACGTAGGCAATTGATTCGGTGATGGTTACACTGAGGTTCATGGTTTTGTCCGCAAGTGCAGTGAGCACCTGCAACTCATCGGCAACAAAATGATGAATGCTCACCTTGGGTAACGCGCGGATGGCGGCGCTGTTGCTTTTCCACCAAACATCCATACCCCGACCATAGCTAAATACCTTCACCGCTTGCGCCTGACCTGATGCCTTTTTCAATCGATCCGGAGCGGGTTGCCCCACCTCAATCCATTCGAGAATAGTGCCGTTATCGTGCTTCAACCATAAATCTGGCTCTTCCATCGACGAGAGTCCTTTAGTAAAGGTTAAATTTTCCGCAGCGCGATAACAAAAGGCTAGAATACGCACCATCATGCGCTCAACCGTCTCCGAGGGATGCAAAGCGATTGTCAGGTTAAAGTCGCCGAATACATTGCGATCCATGTCAGACAAACTTATGTTTGCTTTATAAATAGTTGCCTTCACTGCCACAATTTTCTCACTTAATCAAAGCTAAATAATGTCCGATACTTCATTTGAAATACCGCAAAAATTCGAATTCACTGTCACCCAAGCCGAACAGACTGCGTTGGATTTATTAGCCAAAGGCACCGGGCTATCCAAGCAGCGCATCAAAGATGCGATGAACAAAGGCGCAGTCTGGTGGACACTCAAGGGCAAAACCCTCCGTCTGCGTCGTGCCACAAAAGTGTTGCATAAGGGCTCTAAAATCCAGTTTTTTTACGATGAGCAAGTCCTCTCACGCAAACCTGAAAGCGCTCTTCTTCTCCATGATGCTGGCAATTACAGCATTTGGTTTAAACCCGCAGGCATGCTCTCGCAAGGTTCCCAATGGGGTGATCACTGTAGCATTTTACGTTGGGTTGAAGTGAATGGCCAATCCGCAGAAGGACAGCGGCAGCGTGAATGTTTTTTAGTGCATCGTCTGGATGCCGACGCGATGGGTCTTATTATTCTCGCGCATGACAGCCAAAGTGCCGCAAAATTATCCGCACTCTTCCAAGCGCGCGATATGCGCAAATTTTATCAGGCTTGGGTAATTGGCGATTGTGAAGTACCGGCCGCAGGCTTGACACTGGATGAAGAGTTGGACGGCAAGTCAGCCATCACCCATATCAAAAAATTGCGCGAGGAAAATACTAAAACCTTGTTGGATGTGCATATCGAAACCGGACGTAAACATCAAATTCGTCGCCATCTCGCCAATATCGGCAACCCAATTGTGGGCGATAAACTTTACGGCACAAAATCCGCTACCGGCTTACAGTTATTGGCCTATCGGCTTGAATTTTTATGCCCCAACACCAACCAACCCCTTGTTGTTGAACTTCCGGCTGAAATGCAATTTAAGTAAGTGCCGAGCAATCCAATTTCATTTTTACTGGATTATTAATCACCACAAAAAAGGCCCGCCGATTTCAGGATCCGCGGGCATTTTTATTCAGCCATCTATTAACTGCATTGATTTACCAATGCACATTTTTTCAGGCTATTAGAAAAGGAATAATTGGTTAGATAATCTTCATAAGTAGACCAAGCGATGATCCCGCCAAAGCCGGGTAGGTTTTTGCTGACTTGCAACCATTACCGCAATCACCCAAACGTTAACATAGCAACAGAAATCTAAGCCGCACGAGGGAAAGTACAAATAAAAAAATAGCGCCGTGTGGCGCCATTCATCTTATTGGGAAGGTTATTCCGGACGCATATGGGGGAATAACAGGACATCGCGAATTGACGGGGCATTCGCAAACAACATAATCAAGCGATCAATACCAATCCCCTCGCCCGCTGTTGGCGGTAAACCATATTCCAGCGCACGAACAAAGTCGGCATCGTAATGCATAGCCTCATCGTCACCCGCATCCTTCTCACGCACTTGTTGCATAAAACGTTCGGCTTGGTCTTCAGCATCGTTCAACTCGGAGAAACCGTTCGCCAGTTCACGGCCGCCGATAAAGAATTCAAAGCGGTCAGTGACTGCCGGGTTGTGGTCGCTACGACGTGCAAGCGGCGATATTTCAATTGGGTATTCAGTAATGAAGGTTGGTTGATCCAGTTTATGCTCAACGGTTTCTTCAAAAATTTCGGTTTGGATTTTTCCGAGTGCAGTACCGGGTTTAATTTTCAGCCCCAAGTCTTCTGCTGCTTTGGTAGCACCTTCAATACAGCTTAATTGTTCCGCCGTAATTTGTGGATTGTAGTGCAGTACGGAATCAAACATAGACAGGCGCACAAATGGTTTGCCAAAATCGTATTCGCTGGTTTGGTATTTCAATGTGGTGCCGCCAGTGACGTCAATACACAATTTACGCAGTAAATCTTCGGTCAAATCCATCAGATCTTTATAGTCGGCATAAGCTTGATAGAATTCCATCATGGTGAATTCTGGATTGTGGCGAGTTGACACACCTTCGTTGCGGAAGTTGCGGTTGATTTCAAATACGCGCTCAAAACCACCGACAACCAATCGTTTCAAATACAACTCCGGTGCGATACGCAGGAACATGTCCATATCCAATGCGTTGTGGTGGGTAATAAATGGTTTAGCTGATGCGCCACCAGGAATTACGTGCAACATCGGAGTTTCCACCTCCATAAAACCACAGCCAATCATGTAGTTGCGGATAAAACTCATACACTGTGAGCGCAAGCGGAAAGTGTCGCGCACTTCCGGGTTCACAATTAAATCAACATAGCGTTGACGGTAGCGAATTTCCTGGTCGCTCAAGCCGTGGTACTTATCTGGCAGCGGACGCAGTGACTTGGTGAGCAATTGATACTCTTCCAAATTCACGTACAAATCGCCTTTACCTGATTTATGCAACGCGCCTTTTACACCGACAATATCACCGATATCCCACAAACCCCATTTGTCTTTGATAACTTCTTGCGCTGCTTTATCTGCATACAACTGGATTGAGCCTTCACCATCCTGCACAACCATAAACGGACCGCGTTTTGCCATGATCCGACCGGCGACGCTAACGACATGATTCAACGACTCTAATTCTTCTTTGGTTTTCTCACCAAATTGCGCCTGCAAATCAACGCTCTTGTCTTCGCGACGGAAATCATTAGGAAATGCATTACCTTTTTCGCGGATCGCTGACAGCTTCTGGCGGCGTTCAGCAATTAGTTTATTTTCGTCCTGTGCATCTGGCTGTGCTGAGTTGATTTCGTTGCTCATATGTCTTCACTAATCATTAATAAATATTTAGGGTTTGGCCTAACAAAAATTATTACAAACCGGCCTTAAGGCTTTCAACAATAAACTGGTCGAGATCACCGTCCAACACCGCCTGAGTATTGGAAGTCTGGACGCCCGTACGCAAATCTTTAATACGCGAGTCATCCAATACATAAGAGCGGATCTGGCTGCCCCAGCCGATGTC
>DATIDX010000135.1:0-16297 GCA_035456025.1 Cellvibrio sp.
CACGCTTGTTAGCAGCCGCCAATGCTTGCGCTTGCGGCAACTTGCTGAATTCATTTACCGCGAGCACGCGCTGGTTGATATCCAGTGGTTGCGATAATTGTTTTGCGGTTACCGATTGGAAAACTTCTGCGGGGATATTGGCATCTTCAAAGAAGGCGCGGAAACGTTCCAGCATATAAGCCAATACTTGCTCAACCAACTCATCACCAACAGTAAGATTTTTGTGTTGGCTTTTCGCAAAGGTCAACAAGTCACGCAAATCCAACGCGAGATTTTTTTCCACCAGAATGCGTAGCACAGCGATACTGGCGCGACGCAAAGCGAACGGGTCTTTGGAGCCGGTCGGTTGTTGGCCGATACCGAAAATACCGCTGATGGTATCCAAACGATCTGCCAACGCGATAATCGCACCAGTTGTGGTTGCGGGTAATTGGTCGCCAGCAAAGCGCGGCATATATTGCTCGTTCATTGCGGCGGCAACTTCGGCGTTTTCGCCATCGTTAACCGCGTAGTAGAAACCTGCGATACCTTGCATATCGTCGAACTCGCCGACCATATTGGTCACAAGGTCAGACTTACACAATTGCGCGGCACGCTCTGCTGAGGTGGCGTCCGCATTTAATTTGCCAGCTATCAGTTTTGCGAGGCCTGCAACGCGTTCGGTTTTATCAAAAATAGTTCCAAGCTGCGCCTGGAACACAATCGTTTTCAAACGCTCGCGCAGCGATGCAAGAGTGGTTTTCTTATCGGTTTCAAAAAAGAACGCGGCATCGGACAAACGTGGGCGAATAACGCGCTCGTTACCATTGATAATTTGCGCGGGATCTTTGCTTTGGATATTGGCTACGGTGATAAAGTTGTTCTTCAGCTTGCCGTTAGCATCTACCACATGGAAATACTTTTGATGTTCTTTCATGGAAGCAATTAATGCTTCTGCAGGAACGGCAAGGAAACGCTCTTCAAATTTTCCGGTCAGTGCCACTGGCCATTCAACAAGTGAAGTTACTTCGTCGAGCAGGGCAGGGTCGATAACCGCTACGCCGCCGACTTTTTTCGCTTCGGCTTCGACTTGTTGTTTGATGGTCGCGCCGCGCTCGGCAAAATCCGCCACTACAAAACCGGTGTCTTTTAATACGCTGGCGTAATCGCTCGCTTTGGCGAGGTCGATAGTATTGTTGTAATGGAAACGATGACCGCGAGTGGTGCGGCCAGCAGTTAAACCCAATACCGATGCGCTGATGACATCGCTGCCAAACAACATCACTAACCAATGCACCGGGCGTACAAACTCTTCGCGTTTTGCACCCCATTTCATGCGTTTGGCGATGGGCAATTTTGCCAGCGCGTCGGTTACAACGGCTTCAAGTAACTCGACGGTTTTTTTACCTTCGGTGGTAATGCGAGCAACCAGTTTTTCTGCTTTGCCATCGCTCTCTGCTTTTAATTCAGAAGCAGTGATACCATTTTTTTCGGCGAACGCGAGTGCCGCTTTTGTTGGTTGGCCTTCTTTATCAAAGGCTATTGCCGCTGGCGGGCCCCAGACAACCAATTCTTTTGATGGGGTTTCACTTGCCAGATTTTCTACCAACACGGCCAAACGGCGCGGTGCAGCAAAAGGTTTAATGGCGGTGAAAGATAATTCAGCCGCTTTTAAATTGGCTTCAATCGTTTCTGCAAATGACGCCATCAAATTTTTTAACGCTTTTGGTGGTAACTCTTCCGTTCCCAACTCAACAAGAAAATCAGCAGACATTATTTTTCCTCCGCAGAAGCGCTAAGCAACTCATTTCTTAAAGCTTCCGGTGCAAGTGGGAAGCCAAGGGCTTTGCGGCTATCGTAATAAGCTTGTGCAACGGCGCGCGATAAGGTGCGTACACGCAAAATAAAACGCTGGCGTTCGGTGACGGAAATCGCGTGGCGCGCATCGAGCAAATTGAATGCGTGCGAGGCTTTCATCACCATTTCGTACGCGGGCAGCGGCAGATTTTTTTCCATCAAGCGCTGGCTTTCTTTTTCGTAGAAATCGAAGTTGCTGAACAAGAATGCAGTGTCGGCTTCTTCAAAGTTGTAAGTGGATTGTTCCACTTCATTTTGATGGAACACATCGCCGTAGGTCACTTTGTCGCCGTTAGGGTTGATCGTCCACACCAGATCAAAAATCGAATCCACACCTTGCAGGTACATGGCGATACGCTCAATACCGTAAGTGATTTCGCCGGTCACCGGGAAGCACTCAAGGCCGCCAACTTGTTGGAAGTAAGTGAATTGCGTTACTTCCATACCGTTCAACCAGACTTCCCAACCCAGACCCCAGGCGCCAAGTGTGGGCGATTCCCAGTTGTCTTCCACAAAACGGACATCGTGCACATTGGTATCAATGCCCATCTCGCGCAGCGAACCCAAATACAAATCCTGAATGTTGGCGGGCGATGGCTTCATCGCCACCTGGAATTGATAGTAATGCTGCAAGCGGTTGGGGTTTTCACCGTAGCGGCCGTCTTTCGGGCGGCGGCAGGGCTGCACGTAGGCGGTATTCCAGGTTTCCGGGCCGATGGCGCGCAGGAAAGTCGCAGGGTGGAAAGTACCGGCGCCGACTTCGAGGTCGAGCGGTTGCAGAATCACGCAGCCTTGGCGCGCCCAGTAGTCTTGCAGGGCGAGGATCAAACCCTGGAAGGTGCTTACGTCATAACGTTTTTCAGACATGATGGACCTGATTGATGGAAGGTGGTCGATGAAGGTAGAAAAATGCGGCGATTATAGCGGGGTTGATGCGGGTGTGCATGCCTAAAACTGGTGCTGGACAATAAACACTGGGAGCCCATTACAACACCGGAAGGAGCAGTTACCGCGTCTTGCGACGGGAGAGAGCGAAGATAATTTGGCGAAGGTGGGAGTTGCCCTCTGTAAATGAAGAGAGTGTGAAATCAATCGCATTGTGACGTGTTAAAGCACAATAGCTTATTGGCCACCCGGTTTTTCCTTCTGTTAATATCCGCAACTTCCCATCTGCTCCTCAATTTGTGTTTTTGATGGATCAGCGATTTATACCCTTAAATAGAGAAAGGATGCTAAAAACCATGGCTACTCCCCCTCGCAGTCCCAAAGCGCTCTCTCATTTACCCAACTCCACAAATACCTTTCTTTCCAAATTGGATATGACGGAGTACGTGTATTTTTCCGAGCAGACAAAAGGGGTTTTTGGCAAAGCAGTTAAAATCAAAGTGGACTTATTTCCACGTTTCGCTGCGTTGGTCGATCCTAAAACCCATGTGGGGCAAACAGTTATTCGTCAGATTGAAAATTTGCGCATGTTAAACGCGGCAAGCCCTGGTGTTCATGCCAATGTAAATTCTGCCTTTCGATTTATGCTTAAGTTGCCCGATATGCAGCTCTTCTACGCAGTGTTGGATGGCGACCAAGGTAGAAAAGAAATATTTATTGGCGATCTTAAAGCGAGTTTTGATAAGGGCGAAGAAAAGGCCGGATTGTATTTATACGATTCTTTCTCCAATAAATATAATGCATGCAAGCAGGCATTCCTGCAGGAGAGAGCTGTTTATATAAATGGCCAGTGTGGTGGTTTTAACGATGCGTTGAAAAAAGCAGAACAAAGGACCGGATTATCGAAAGAACGTTTAGCAGTGTTCTATGTTCCCGGAAATGTTGTGAATAGCTTAGGTGTTTGGAGCTCTGCTTCCCAATCACAATCAGTAAAAGAAATTGGTTCGCAATTGGCGGAATTAATAAAATTTAATCGTGATAAAAAAGTTAGCTGGGTTCCGGAAGCGGAAGGAGCCGAGATTTTTTCCAATGCATTAGTGGGGGTTAATGGAACCGTTAAAGGACATAAGTACTGGCTTATCGATCCGCTTACTAATACGCCTGCTCTATTGGAAACTTTAAAAGCCAAAGAAATAAAACCATCAACGGATGAAGTTGCTCCAGTAACTTATACGGGTCAAAATCGAGCTATCAATATCTATATCGAGTCACGCAAACAGGCGATTATTGATGCGTTAAAAATGCTTAGTGCTAAGGGGAATGCGGAATACCCTCACCAACAAATGGTAGCAAAATTAGAGGCTACAGCGGGTAGCGCACCAATGAGTAAAAGTAAGCAGGCGTTAACAAACATTGCTGCATTAAATCCTCGAGCGTTAACCCCTAAATCAACTGCGTCTGCACCTAACAAAGCCGCACTAAGTTTTATTACCGCATTACAACGAGTGTGATATGAAATTTAAACACGACGTGATTGGCCCTGATTTTGATAACGCAGACATCATTAATTTTGAGTTTGATGGTGCGGACCTATCCTTGCGCTTACCTAAAGATCCAGATAGTTCACCTGGCTACGTAGCCAAACAAAATCAAAAAATTCTACCCACAGAGCCCAACAACCGTTGGGTTACACATCCATTGGGATTTCGCATTTTTGACATGGTTAGACAGTCTTGGTCATATCGTGATGAGCAATCGTATGTTCGTGTTGCGTCCGAGCACTTTGATCTTTATTTGATCGAGTTACCCGATGAAATATATCCGGAACTTAACCCACTTAATAAACAACAATTTCTTGAGTGGTTGTTCAGGTTTTTCAGATTAATTTCGGTTAGAGGCGATGAGTCGCTGTTGAATTCTGAAGTTGAGCTTGAAAATATGAAAGCGCATATGATGCCGTTATCAATTGAACAAATTGAAATACATCCTGCCGGTATTCTTGATTGGTCGATGTTAACCATCAGTATGCCTTATGAAGATGATGATGAAGCCAATGCTAATCGGGATCCGGATTATTTTATTTATATCCCGCTAAATGAACGGTTGTTTTTATATATTGACCACTCGCTTGGAATCTTATCCAGTGAGAGCACTCCAATAACCTTACCAAAAACAGAAATTCTGGCATTAAAGCGCGAGATTCTTAACGAAATTCTCGCTCACATTAAAGTGACTTATTCACCGGAAGTATTGAAATTAATCGAGGAGCAGAATAGCCAAGCCTAACCAGCCTCCCTTTTATCCAAGCAATGACAATATGGACACTCAACAAAAACTAAGCCCTATCACAATCACCCTGCACTGGGTTATCGCGCTGGCGATCATCGCCATGACCGGCATAGGTTTTTATATGTCGATATTCGAGTTTTACCCGCTCTACGATTGGCATAAATCCTTCGGGGTGGTGATTTTTGCCGTGGTATTGGTACGGGTGTGGTGGCGGATTAAAAATGGTTGGCCGGTGCCGGTGCGCAATTATCCCGCGCTTGAGCAGCGGCTGGCGCGGGCGAGCCATTGGGTATTGATTGTCGGCACGGTGCTGATGCCGGTGTCGGGCATTGTGTATTCCGCTTTTGGTGGTTGGGGGATCAAGGTATTTGGCTGGGCGATGGTAGCGGGCAATAAAAATCCGGCCACTGGCCAGACCGAACCTATTCACGCCGGATTAGCTGATCTGGGGCAATTAACCCATGAGTGGGTCGGCTATCTGATACTGGGTGCGCTCATCCTGCATATCCTGGGTGCGTTCAAACATCACCTTATCGACAAAGACCGGACGCTGCTGCGCATGCTCGGCCGATAGGCGGCGAAATGCGCTGCTGGATTGTGCGCCAGGACACGCATGAGTAAACGCAGCGTAAAGAGCGAGTAAATCCTCCGTAAAACCCTTTTTTTGCGGCCTTGGGCGCCGAACTTGGCGCCTGTGTTGAAATCTCAGAAGGGCGAGAGATAAATCGGCCAGCGTCATTTCGGGCTTTCAGTACCGACATCCACCGGCGCCATCTGGTTAGTCTCAGGTAGTGATTCAATTTCTATGTCGGGGTTTTACTATGAGAAATTTAGACGTTTTTGAGTTAGCCGCAGCAGACCATTTGGTACAACCGGAAGAATTTGAGGATGTGCAAGGCAGTACGCCTGCACTGGCCATCCTCACGGATTTTCGCCGCCACACACCGCCCATGGTGAGTAGCCATTTGCCGGCGGCCGAGGCGTTGGAAGTGATGTTGGCGGAGAACGTCAAAATTAAATTGGTCGTTGATGAACACAAGGAATTTGTGGGGGTAATCAGTGTGGATGATTTGTCCCATCACAATTTGCTGTTGAAACAAATGGCGACTCATATCAACCGCAATGACCTGTTGGTGCGCGACCTTATGCACCCCCGCGCCAATATCAACGCCGTCGATTACGGCCAGTTTAAGAGCGCCACCGTGGGCGATGTCGTATACACCTTGAAAAAATCCCACCGGGAGTATCTGTTGGTGGTCGACCAGGATGCCCACCATATTCGCGGGGTAGTATCTTCGCGCGAGATTGCAAGCCGTTTGCACGCCCCCATCGAGATCGAAAAAGAACTGACTTTCCTCGATATCTTTATTGCTATCAAAGCGCATTAATTTCCCGATTTAATCCTGCGCCAACACTGCCCTGTGGGGCGGTGTTTTGGCCTCACTCATGAGCGAGTTGCAGAGGTGCATTCAGTTGGCAGCCGATTTCCGGTAAGCTGCGCGCACTTTTTGTTGCTTTGGCTCAGTCCGATGAAAGACCAATTGGCCCCCGCATTGTTCAAACTGCTAGCACTGCTGCCGCTGGGGCTATTGCGCGCACTGGGTGCGGGTCTGGGTTCGCTGGCCTGGCTGCTCAAGGGTCGCGCCGCCAAGGTGACGCGCAAGAATATCGCTCTGTGCTTTCCTGAATTATCCCCCGCCGAGCAAACCCGCCTCGCCCGCCAAAGCTTGCAGGAAACCGCCAAAACGGCGATGGAAGCGGGCGCTATCTGGAGCCATTCCTGGGAGTGGCTGCAGGGCAATATAGTGGCGCTGGAGGGCGATGAAATTTTGCGCGGGAAATTGGCCGAGGGCAAAGGTGTACTGGTTCTTGCGCCGCACCACGGCAATTGGGAAGTGGTTGCTCCTTATCTGGCGAGTGTCGCCAACCTCACGGCTATGTACCAGCCGCTCGATAACCCCAAGATGGACGAGTTGGTCTTGTCCGGCCGCAGCAAGCTCAATATCACCATGGCACCCACCAACCGCAAGGGGGTGATGATGCTGTTCAAGGCGCTCCAGGGCGGCACTATCGTCGGCATACTGCCCGACCAGGTACCCGCGCGCGATGCGGGGATCGAAATTGCGCCCTTCATGGGCCAGCCGGCGCTGACCATGACCCTGGTCCACGGCTTGATCCAGCGCACCGGCTGCGCGGTCTGCTCCTGTTATGCGGAGCGGGTTGAAGGTGGCTTCAAGCTGGTAGTGATAGAAGCGGATGAGCAGATTTACAGCGCCGACCAGCACACCTCAGTGACCGGGTTGAATGCCAGCGTGGCCGCCTGTGTGCGCCGCGCCCCGGCGCAATACCAGTGGGAATATAAACGTTTTCGCCGTTTACCCCCTGAATATCCCAAGCACTATCAATTTAAGTAATTTGGAATTTAAGTGATTTGGATTTAGGTGATTTGGAAAGCAAGTGATCTGCCAAATCGCTGTATAAATCCCCGCGCTAAGGTGTTTTAGCGGAATCCAGCGGCTACAATTAGCCCACTTGTTTTTTTATAACTTTTTTTCGGGAATTTCCGGTTGTTGTGATGAATAAAAAATCTGTTTTGATAGCGGCTCGTCCGCTCTGCACTCTGGCGTGGGTGGCGGTAGCTGCGGTATCGCTCACTGCCTGTAGCAACCAAAAACTACACCAGCAAACCCAGGCGGAACTGGGCTCGGCGCAAGCCTGTATCGCCAAACAAGAGGCGCAAACCCAGGCGTTTAGCGAGCAGCAGGCGGAGATCCTGCGGCAGGTGCAGCAGGTGCAACAGCAGATGACGGCGCAGCAACAGGCGGTGGATGCCAAGCTGCAAGGGATTGAGCGCCGCGAGGCCAAAGTCGTGTGCCCACCGCTGCCGGTACCGGTAAAGGCCAAAACCCAGGCGAAAGAGCAGCCGCAGACCGACAAGCAAATCGTCGGCTTGCGCGAGCAGGCGCTGATCGCCGGCCTGAATATTGTGATGCAAGCGCGCGTCAGCACTAACGTAGCTAATTCCGTCATCGATGCACGCAACATCCAGATGTTTGAGCGTAACGGTGAAGAGTGGGTGCGCTTCACCATCTACAATCCCGACACCAAAGAGCCGCATGTATTGGAGCGCAAACGCCTGCGGTTCCAAACAGTGCAGAGCGCGAACCCCACTCCTGATCGCCGCCCGGTAGTCGAAATCCGCTTCACCATCGGCAAGCTCACCCAGAAGGGCGAGTTTATTCTGGCGGATCGTAGCGACTCTGAATTCCCCATCCTGATTGGCCGCAACCTGCTGCGCGATGTGATGCTGGTGGATGTGAGCGGCAACAACCTCGCGCCCTTGCAGCGGGTTGATGAGGCTGGCAACCCCACCTCTGCACCGGCAAAAAAATAGTTTGGTTCAATTGGCACCGGCCGTCAGCGCCGGTGTTGCAAGGCCCCGCCTTTAAGGAAACACGCCCATGAAAAAACCTTCGCGCGCCCCTTTTTACGCCATTATCGGCTTGCTGGCGTTGATCGGCTTGACTACCGCCTGGATGCGCCATCACCAGATGGAAATCCCCTTTATCCCCGGTGTGCAAAAACCGGTATGGCTGATTGAAGCACGGATCGACTTTGACTCGACCGGCGAGCCGGTCACCGCGCGCCTCGGCCTGCCGGACGATCCACCCGGCTACCGCAGCTTTAGCGAGCAGGCAGCGGCGCCTGGTTATGGCTACTCGGTAGTGACAGAAAATGGCGTGCGCCGTGGCGAGTGGTCCAAGCGCGAGGCGATAGGTCCCCAGACGATTTATTACAAAACCCAGTTTATCGAGGTGGACTCAACCCCGGCAGTGCCTACGCACTTTGACGCGCCTCAGGCAGCCCATGTCGATTGGGACGGCTCTTCCCAGGAAACCGCCGCCCGCCAGGTACTGGAAACTGCCTGGGCCAAATCCAGTAATCCGCAGAGCCTGGCGCGCGAGCTGATCAAGCTGCTCAACTCCGATACCCTCGACCAGAACTCGGCGCTGTTGCTGTCGGCGCAGACTGAAAAATCGGCGCTGTTGGAAAAACTCATCAACCAAGCCGGCATAGCTGCGCGCCCGGCACTGGGCTTGTATCTGGAAGATGCGCGCCGCCACCAGAATCTGACCCGCTTGGTGCAAGTGTATGACGGCGAAGGTTGGGTGCTGTTTAACCCCTACACCGGCGAGCAGGGCGTTCCTGAAAACCTGTTGCTCTGGCACACCGGTGGCGAATCTATCCTGGATGTGGCGGGCGGCAACCGCTCGCGCGTGAGTTTCTCGATGATCCACCAGACGGTGCCGGCGCTCGACCTGATCAAAGCCCAGTACAAAGACAGCGTGTTCAGCGTGCTCAGCATCCAGCATCTGCCGATCGAAGAACAGAGTATGTTCAAGCTGCTGTTGCTGTTGCCGATCGGCGCCCTGGTAGTGGTATTTATGCGCATTATTATCGGCCTCAAGACCTCGGGCACCTTTATGCCGATCCTGATCGCGATGGCCTTTTTGCAGACCTCGCTGGTATTGGGGGTGGTGAGTTTTGTCAGCGTCGTCGCTATCGGCCTGGTGCTGCGTACCTATCTTTCGCGGCTTAATTTATTGCTAATCTCGCGGATTGCGACGCTAGTGGTGCTGGTGATTTTTATCATCTCGGCGCTCAGTCTGGTCGGCTACCAGATGGGCTTCAATACCGGTATGACCATCACTTTCTTCCCAATGATCATCATCGCCTGGACGATTGAGCGTATGTCGATCCTGTGGGAGGAAGAGGGCCCCAAAGAAGTCATGGTGCAGGGCGGTGGCAGCCTGTTGGTGGCGGTACTCGCCTATACCTTGATGCAATTCCCGCTGGTCGGCCACCTGACGTTTAACTTCCCCGAACTCAACCTGGTGGCGCTGGCGCTGATCATGTTGATGGGTCAATACACCGGCTACAAACTCTCGGAACTGCGTCGTTTCCGCGCCATGGTGGATAATGCCGAGGTCGGCAAACTCAATGAGCCGGGCAAGGGAGCCGATGCATGAGCCAGACGCCGACCTCCTCTGCAGTGACGCCAGGCTCCTCTGCGTTGACGCCAACTTCACCGGCACCGACGCCGGCCGGGGTAAAACGCTGGTGGAATTCCTGGGTCAGCCCTTGGCGCTTAAACCGCATGGGCATCCTCGGAATGAACTGCCGCAACCACGACTTTATCGCGGCCTACAATCCGCGCAGTTTGTTCCCGCTGGTGGATAACAAGCTCAAGACCAAACTGTTGGCCGAAGAGTACGAAGTCGCGACCCCGAAACTGTTTTTTGTGGTCAACGTCCAGCATGAAATTGCGACCATTGAAGACAAGTTAATGGCGCTCGACGCCTTTGCCGTTAAACCGGCCAAGGGCTCCGGCGGCAAGGGGATTCTGGTGATCATCGGCCGTCGCGGCGACAAGTTCATCAAATCCTCCGGCGCTGAAATTACCATCGAAGACATCAAACGCCACATGACCAACGCCCTCGCGGGCCTGTATTCATTGGGTGGAAAGCCGGATGTGGTGCTGGTGGAAGACCTGATCCAGTTCGATGACTACTTCAAGGATTACTCCTACGAGGGTGTGCCGGACATCCGCATCATCATCTTCAAGGGCTATCCGGTAATGGCGATGCTGCGCCTCGCGACCCACAAATCGGACGGCAAGGCGAACTTGCACCAGGGCGCCGTCGGCGTGGGTCTGGACATCGCTACCGGCCGCGCACTCAAAGCCGTGCAGCACTCCAAACCCGTGACCCATCACCCGGATACCAAGCGCGCGCTCAATGAAATCCAGATCGCCGACTGGCGCAACTGGCTGCTGCTCGCCTCCAAGTGCTACGAGATGACCGGCCTAGGTTATATAGGTACCGACCTGGTATTGGACAAATTACGCGGTGCCCAGCTACTGGAGCTTAACGCCCGCCCAGGCCTCGCAATTCAGGTCGCCAACGGCCGCGGTTTGCTGCCGCGCCTGCGCCATGTGGAATCGCTCAAAGAGCGCATGCATCGCACCGCTGAACAGCGCGTGGACTATGTGATGAAAACTTTTACTGCAGATGGTTTGTGATCTGCCTGAATCAATGACCGGCGCCTGTCGCCCTATTTAACTGGAGCAATAATGATGTCTGTACCCGCTATCGTAGGACCTGGCCTGTTAATCGGTGTGTTTGCACTAATCATTCTGACGGGCTTTGCCCTCTCGCTGATTGAGAAACGCCTCGCACCCACGCGCCAGCACTAATTGCACTGGCGCCTTGGCGTTGGCGCAAACGGCAGATAAAAACGGGCTCCTCAGCCCGTTTTTTTTGGTTGGATTTTTTTAGTAGGCTTGAGTGTCTGTAGATGTCGCGCTGATTAGCTTCCATTGATCTGTGTCAATACCGCTCCGGTCGAGTCGAGGCAAGCTATCCTTAAGGGTGGTCGCGAGCGTCGCCCGCAACTAATCGCCCATTCACACAGAGGGAGCAATACCATGACTATCTCAGCGATTGTTGGATCTGCTTTGCTGATCGGTGCATTAACCCTGTTCCTGCTTGCGGGCTTCGTCCTCGCGGCATGGGACAAGCGCCTGGATGTGAACCGTGAGCACTAAGCACGCTTAAATTCAGGTCTATGCGGTAAAACAGACAAAACCGCGCCTGGCTGCGGCGTTAACCTGTGTAATCCTCTACTACGCGATTGCACGGGTAACTTGTCGATGACCGTATATGTTTAAGCGCTTGGCGCTTTGGGTACCACCCATAGTGGCTCTGACGGAACGCTTTCCCTGGGCGATGCCGCTGTTTGGCTTTTTATCCGGATTGGCGAGTTTCCTCCTGGTAGAGCGCAATGAGCAAATCGCCCGGATAATCGCGATTTTGATGCTGGCTAGCTGGTGCTGGCTAATACTTGAAAAGGTGCTGCGCCGTTACGTGGCAAATTGGTTCGGCGTACAGTTGCCCAAACCGGTATTGAGCTACTTTGCGCAGTTGGTGCATCAGGAAAGCCTGTTTTTTATCATTCCCTTCTTTGTTATCACCACCACCTGGAATAGCGGACAGGCGCTGTTTACCGGTCTGCTGCTGATCGCCGCGCTGGTGTCGATCCTCGATCCGCTCTACTTCCGCTGGCTGGCGCCCCGGCGCTGGCTGTATTTCAGCTTTCATGGCATCACCTTATTTGCCGTTTTGCTCACCGCCTTGCCGATTATTTTCCAACTACCCACAGCCAAAAGTTATGCCTGGTCGCTTGGCATAGCGCTCGCATTCACCTTGCCGAGTGTGGCGGCTGACTTGCCCTGGCGTTGGTGGCAGCGCGCTATTGCGATGGTGGTATTGGCAGTGATGAGCACGTTTTTCGCCTATATCACCCGCGCCTGGGTACCACCGGCGACCCTCTGGTTAACCGAGGTCGCGGTGACCGATTATGTCGATAGCGACAGGCGCGCGCCGGAAAATGCGCTGACGTTAATCAGCCGCGCGCAATTGCAGGATGGGCTCTTCGCCTACACCGCCATACATGCGCCGCGCGGTTTAAATGAGCGCATCTATCACGAGTGGCAATTGAACGGCCAGCAAGTGGATAAAGTGGCGCTGGACATCAACGGCGGGCGCGAAGCCGGATACCGCGCCTGGTCGCACAAAGTGAATTTTCCGGAGAACCCGATCGGTCGCTGGCAAATCCGCGTAGTGACCGAGGCAGACCAGGTGATCGGTATTTTGCGCTTTCGGGTGGTGGAAAACCTGCCTGCGGGTGCCGCCGCTGCATCGGCTCCGGTTACGGATTCCCCCGCCCCCGTAGATGCTGATGCGGCCCTGAAAGCGCAGTTGTTGGACATTGCCGGCGAAAAAAAATAGCGGCGGGCGCTGAATTGCCTTGCGGCGAATATTTGGAGCCAAGTGCGCCTATAATGCGCAGATCCAACAAGGTAAGTCCGCTCAATGTCCTATTCGCCTGTCCCTAAGAGTCACCAGCGCACACCGGTCGATGCACAACGCCCGCCCGCCGCATCCCCCGGCAAATTGCGCATCGCCCTGCTTGGCTACCGCAGTCATCCACATGTGGGCGGCCAGGGAATTTATCTGCATTATTTGAGCAAGGCATTGGTGGAGTTAGGGCATCAGGTGGATGTAATTTCCGGGCCGCCCTATCCAGAGCTGGATGCGCGCGTGCGCCTGATTCAATTGCCCAGTCTCGATTTATACGCCCATCCAAATCCCACCCGCGCGCTGCGTATAAAACATTTGTCATCGCTGGCGGATTTTTACGAATGGTGGAGCAAGTTGAGCGGCGCCTTTGGCGAACCATACAGTTTTGGTCGCCGCTTGGTTGCCTATTTTAAAAAGCATAAACCGCAGTACGACATAATCCACGACAACCAAAGCCTGTGTTTCGGATTGCTCGAATTACAAAAACGCGGCGAAAATATTATCGCCACCGTGCATCATCCCATCACCCAGGATCGCGACCTCGCACTTGCTGCGGCAACGACTAAAGGCCAGCGCTGGCTGATTAATCGCTGGTACAGTTTTTTGGCAATGCAGAAACACGTGGTGCAAAAGCTCAACCACGTGATCACCGTCTCGCAGCAATCGCAACAGGACATAACCAGCGCATTTTCCCGCCCGGCGGCGCAGATTCATGTCATCCCCAACGGTGTTGATACCAACATCTTTAAACCGCAGGACGATACAGCGCGAACATCCTTGCGTTTAATAACCACCGCATCTTCCGACCAACCCTTAAAAGGCCTGAGTGTATTGTTGCGTGCATTGGCACAACTGCGCGGCGAATTCCCGACTCTGCATTTAATCGTCATCGGCAAATTAAAAGAAAATGGCGAAACGCAAAAAGAATTGCAGCTGTTAAAACTACAAGACTGCGTGCAATTTAAATCCGGCATCAGCAATGCTGAATTAGTCGCAGAATATGCACAGTCAAGCATCGCGGTAGTACCGTCACTCTATGAAGGCTTTGGTCTGCCCGCTGCAGAAGCCATGGCCTGCGGTGTACCCTTGATTTGCAGTGATGGTGGCGCACTACCGGAAGTGGTAGGCACTGCTGCGCGGCTGGTTCGCGCTGGCAATGTCGATGATTTGCAAAGCACACTGCGCGAATTTTTAAATGACGATAAAGCACGCGAGCAACTGGGTGCACAGGGCAGGGTGCATATCCTGCAGCAATTGAGTTGGGATTGCGTCGGCAAAAAAATGGAAAGTTTTTACTATCAAACTGTCAACCAATTGCAAGATGATCAACGTGAAAATCGTGAACTAGCAACCGGGCAGATTCAAAATGCTTACGATTAATTTTCGCGATTTCCCACTGAACAGCGGTGATCGCGTGTTGGATCTCGGCTGCGGCGAAGGGCGTCATGTGATAAACGCCTATTTGCACGGCGAGGTCACAGCAATCGGCGTCGATTTAAATTACCGCGATCTGCTCACCAGCCGCGAACGCTTTTTACCTTTCGCACAAACTGCAGAGAATAAAGCATTCTATCTACAACAAGCTGACGCAACCAAATTGCCATTCGCCAATCACAGTTTCGATAAAATTATTTGCAGTGAAGTGCTGGAGCATATTCCCGATTATCAAGCTGTGTTGGCAGAAATAGAACGTATCCTAAAACCCGGTGGCTTGTTGGCTATTACGGTGCCGCGTGCCTGGCCAGAAAAAATTTGTTGGTGGTTAAGTAGCGAATATCATCAAGTTGAAGGTGGCCATATCCGCATTTTTAAAGGATCACATCTGCGTCGCGAGATAGAAAGGCAATCGTTTCAATTTTATAAACGCCACTGGGCGCACGCACTGCACTCCCCTTTTTGGTGGCTAAAATGTTTGTGGTGGAAAACCCAGGACACCAATCCGCTAATTAAAAGCTATCATCGTTTGTTAGTGTGGGATTTAATGGAAAAGCCCTGGCTTACGCAAACCCTGGAAAAATTATTGAATCCAATCATGGGAAAAAGTGTGGTGATGTATTTCAGGAAAGAGAATTCACAATGAAAAATTTATTGCTCACCAAAGGATTTTTTCCTGAAGCACTGCTGCGCCCCACTATCAATTATATTTTGCAAACCCAATTACCCAACGGCTGCATTCCCTGGTTTGTCGGTGGCAAAGCTGATCCCTGGGACCATATTGAAGCGGCCATGGGTTTAACCATTGGCGGTGAGCTTGAAGCCGCGCAGCGCGCTTATCAATGGCTTGCGCAAGAACAATTAGTCGACGGCAGCTGGTGGGCAAATTATTTGGGTGATGAAGCGGTCGATAAAGATCATCGCGAAACCAATTTTATCGCCTATATAGCCACCGGTATTTGGCATTATTATTTAGTGACAGAAGATGCAGATTTTCTGCGTACATTTTTTCCCGCAGTTAAAAATGCGATTGAATTTGTATTGCGCTATCAAGCTGCGACGGGCGAAATCTACTGGGCAGTTGCGGAAGACGGCAGTGCAAAAAAAGATGCGTTAGTCACTGCATCAAGCTCGATTTATAAAAGCCTTGAATGCGCCATTTTAATTGCGAACACACTCGGTGTAGATGCTACCCATTGGTACAGCGCCTGGCAAAAACTGGGCAACACCCTGCGCCATCACCCCGAATGTTTTGATCGTACCTGGGAACCCAAAACCCGCTTTTCCATGGATTGGTTTTACCCCATCCTCACCGGCATAGTGCAGGGCAAATCGGCGCAACAGCGCATCGAAACAAAATGGCATACTTTTGTTGAGCCCAATGTCGGCTGCCGCTGCGTAAGCGATGAACCCTGGGTAACTGTGGCTGAGTCCTGCGAACTAACGCTGGCATTATTGGCCGCTGGTGAACATGCCAAGGCGGTCAATTTATTTAGCTGGTTATTCCAATTTATGGATGAGGATGGCGGTTACTGGACGGGCTACAATTTCCGCGACCAAGTGATCTGGCCGCGCGAAAAAACCACCTGGACAACCGGTGCAATATTATTAGCCGCTGACGCCCTCACTGAATACACAGGCGCGGCGCGGTTATTCATCCAATCAACACTGGCGTTGGACATTGCATCCGATCTTGCAGATCCGTCGCTTCATATTAAAACCGAACACTGATTTTCACGGCCTTAAATACTATGCGAATCCCCCGAATTTTTACCGGACAAAATTTGCTAAGCGGAGAACAAATCGAACTTGAAGAGTCCGCCTCGCACCATCTGAGTAAAGTGCTGCGCATGCAGGAGGGGCGTGAATTGATTTTATTCAATGGCGCGGGCGGCGAATTCGCGGCGACTATTCATTCCCTCAGTAAAAAA
>DATIDX010000136.1:0-8968 GCA_035456025.1 Cellvibrio sp.
TGTTTGCAGGATTTTTCTTTTTGCATTTTGATTGATGCATGCTGCGCCTATCACATGCTGTCATGGAATTTTTATTTTGGGTTTTTATCAATAAAAAATCGCAAAACCGGGACTGGTTGTGCCAGTCCCGGCTTGGTTTTATTTAACGGCTGTGGTTACACCATTATTCCACCAACCTTATTCCACCAATCTGAGCGAGCCAAACACACTCGCATCCAGATAGCCCTGGTTATTTTTATGGCCGGCGGTGTCGACTGAACCCATCATGCTCTCGCGCTGGGCGCTGCCATCGTTGTCGATGTAGGTCGCCGAGAAGCCCATAAGTTTGCCCACCGCCAACTTGAGCGGCACATTGGTTTTCCAATCGGCGTAGTCCTCGCCGTAAATGCGCACGCGCATCTCCCAGCGATGTTTATCGCCCATGCTCACCAGGCGCATATCTATATGGTCGTTGAGCAGCTTGGGGCCAGAGGTGGTGTAGTCCACCACATCGCCGTAGGTGCTCAGGTGATAAGCCCAGGCGCTGGTGTTGTAGCCGTGTTGGCCACCGTTGCGGTTTTCGTCGATAAACAGCTCCACAGTGTCGTCTTCCCAGTAGCGGTCGAGCGCATCGCGGGTGCCATCAAACAGCCGGTCGTCGGTGATATCGAAGATAAGGTAGAGGTAGTTTTCATCCCACAGTGCTTTGTAGCGGCCGGAGTAATCCTGCGCGCCCGGGTTGGCTTGGGTGCCCAGCCAGAACACATCAATTGGCGCCCAGGCGGCGGCTTCCCACACAGCATCCAGGGTGCCGTCAATTACCGGCGCAGTGGTGGCGCGATGGGCGTCATAGTGGTTGCGGTTGTAGCTGCTCGCCGAGCTGGAGGGCACAGGCGCGGATGAGCTCGATCTTGAGGATGGCAACCCGAGGCTGGATACCGAGCGCGAGGATGACGACCGGCTGCTTGCTGACTGGCTGCTCGGGGCAAAGTCCACCACAACTGACTGGCTGATGCGGTTGCTGAACAGGCTCGGGCCGCTCGCATTCAGCTCAATGTTGTAGCTGCCGGGGGCGGCATAGTTATGCTCCGCCACAACGCCGGTCACGCGCGGGCTGCCATCGCCAAAGTCCCAGCTCAGGCCGGTTGTATCGCGCGAGGCGCGGCCATCGACCGTGACCTTGCTGCCATTAATGCGGTAGGTGAATTGCGGCGCGGGCAGCACATCGATCACCGTATTGCAGGGGCCGGAGGCAAATACCTGGCGAGTGTCCTTCAATTCGCCGTCGCTGACCGTCACAGTCACGCGGCCGGTGCGGCTGATGGTGTCGCCCGGGGCACAGTCGGTAAAGCTGGTGCGTGCATCGCCTGCCACCACCTCACCATTGAGGAACTGCCATTCATAGGTCAATGGCTGGCCTTCAGGGTCGAAGGAGGCGGTGGCGTGGGCGATGATAGAGCTGCGCTCGCGCACGGCGGTCAACATGGCAATGGGTGCCTTATTAC
Source organism: Cellvibrio sp. (assembly GCA_035456025.1). Classification (GTDB taxonomy): domain Bacteria; phylum Pseudomonadota; class Gammaproteobacteria; order Pseudomonadales; family Cellvibrionaceae; genus Cellvibrio. The sequence goes on from DATIDX010000136.1 coordinate 1,485, forward strand.
CGGGGGTTGGTTCCACATGGATTTGCTGGGTTTTTATGACTGTCAGCGCGCGGTTGTCGCGCACTTCCAAGGTGACGGTGTAATCGCCCGGCTGGGTGTAGGTGTGCCAGGCTTGCGGGCTGAGGATGCTTTGCTCGTCGCCAAAACTGATCTTGTGATAGACAATCTCGCCCTCGGCATCGGAGGATTCACTGCCGTCGATAAACACGGTCATACCGTGGGTGGTCAGGTTCAGCACCGGTACCGGTGGAGTATTTGGCGCTGCCGAGCTGGAAGTGCCCGAGCTGGCGCTGCTGCTTGAAAAATGTGACGAGCTTAAACCCGCCGACGAACTCGCACGGCTGGAAACGGGCATTGCGCTGGAGGAAGAGGCCGAGCGCGATGCTGGTGTGCTGCTGGCGATGCTGGACGCGGGTGTGGAGCTGGCCGGAATACTCGAAGAACTCTTGCTGCTAATAGCGACACTGCTGGAACTATTAATTACGGGCGAGCAGACGGCGCCGTTCACCGTCGGGCGCTGGGCCGGGCTATTGGCCACGCCCTTGTTGCCCTGCACGCCGAACTCGATCGACTGGCCCGGATTGATCCGGTCATTCCAGCCCACACCGCTCGCGCTGTAGGGGTTGGTGCCGGAGAAATTCGCATTCCAGCCGCCGGTGCGGCTTGAGCCGTCGCTGTAGGCCCAATTGACCGCCCAGCCGTTGATTGGCGCGGTGGAGTCATTGGTGATGCGCACGGCGGCCACGAAACCGGTGTTCCACTCACTCTGGATCACATAGTCGCAGCGCGCTGCATGGGTGGATGCGGCGGGGAATGCCAGCAAGCCCGCAGCCGAAAGTGCGGCAGAGCGCCGCATGAGTAGCGTTGAAATTTTCATTAATCCCTCGATAAACAATAAGCGAAGTGAACGGATAGCGAGGCTATCCGTGGGAAGGTGCATGAAGCGCGGGGATTATCCGTGGGTGGGAAAAATAAAAATCAGCAGCAGGTCAATGTAAGGGCTACATGGAAATGAAAGCGGCGACAAAATTTTAGTCTGGACGACTATTACTCATTCAGGGTTGCCGCCCTTCAAACAAATTGTCGTGGGCCAGCGCCTATTTGTTGCATGTCGTGACCGGATGGCGCCTGGTACACACGCAGACCAAATTCGGGGACTATCGCAAAAACATGGTCGAAGATATCCGACTGGATCTTTTCGTAATTGGCCCAGGCAGTGTCGTTGGTGTAGGCGTAAATCTCTACCGGTATGCCGGTCGGCTCGGGAGCCAACTGGCGCACTATCTGGGTCATATTCGGGTGGATGGATTTATGCTGGCGCAAATACACCGTGAGGTAAGCGCGGAAGGTGCCGATGTTGGTCAAGCGGCGCCCGTTCACCGGCGAAGTCAGGTCCGCCCCTGATTGCTGGTTGTCCGCCTCTATCTCCGCAATTTTTTTCTCGATGTAATCGCTTAATAAAGACGCACGGCGCAAACGCGCAATATCCTCCGGCTGTAAAAATTTTACGCTGGTCGCATCGATAAAAAGTGCGCGCTTGATGCGCCGTCCGCCCGATTCGGTCATGCCGCGCCAGTTTTTAAAGGAATCGGCAATCAATGCATAGGCGGGAATGGTGGTGATGGTGTTGTCCCAGTTGCGCACCTTGACGGTGGTGAGGCTGATGTCGATCACCACACCGTCGGCGTTGTACTTGGGCATTTCCAGCCAATCGCCCAGCGCCAGCATTTCATTGGCCGATAATTGGATGCCGGCGACAAAGCCGAGGATGGCGTCCTTAAACACCAATAGTAAGACCGCCGTCATAGCGCCCAAGCCGCTCAAGATTATCAGCGGCGATTTGCCGATGAGCATGGCGATGGCGTAGATGATGGTGATTATAGCGGCGGTGAGTTTGATACTTTGCAGTATGCCGCGCAGGGGCAAATTGCGTTTGGTGCTACTGGGCCCAAACAGTTCCTCCAGGATACTCAGCAGCGAAAAGAACGTCATGAGCAGGTAAAACAGTATCCAAAGTTGCGCGAAAGTGCTTGTCAGATAATAAATTTCGGATTCTTTCGGCATCCAGATGCGCACTTGCCCGAGCAGCACAAATCCCTGGAATACCAAGGCAATGCGGCTGAGGAGCCGGTGTTTGGAGAGCGTCAGCCCCCAGCTGAATTGCGATTTCTGTACGGCGCGTTTGAGCGCGCGCAAAATGATGGAGTGGAGTAAAAAATGCAGGACCAGCGCAGTGCAGAGAATAATCCCCGCGACTATGCCCACATAGATCCATTCACTGTATTCCCAATTATGGCTGTGCAGCCAGTGTTCTAACTCCGGTTTCAGCTTTTCCCCGAGATACATAATAATTCCCTGGCGTTTGGTCAATTGAATGGTCAGCGGCGTTGCGCAGCTAAACTAAGCGATTATCCAATGCCGGGCAATCATTGCGGATAATTAATTATTGGGGCCGCCATCCCCTCGCTGCACCTGATTAGCAAGGGGATGGGCTGCACCGACTCAGGGATTTATCACCTTCACTCCCGCGTTAGCTTTCACCAGGCTGCGCACTTCATCCGGGCTGGTGAGCGGCGCGTAGACATAGTGGTCGCGCGGTGCCCAGGTGACTGGCCCAAGGAAAGGCTTGCTGGCTTTTTCCGCGGTATTTTGCGCATTGATCACTTCTGCCGCTGCCGCATTCAAATCCACCGCAGCACCATTCAACCAGGAGCTGACATCGGTAAAATATTGGCTCCATTCATCGAAATTGGCTGACAGTAATTGGGTTGCTGTTGCGCCCTGGATATCAAACGCATTGCGCTCGGAAAATGCCTTGCCGTTAAAGCCCAAGCCGATCACATAGGTCATATGGTAGGGGCGATCCTCAGTCGTGCGCTTAACACCTTCATAGAGATTATTCAGGATGTGCACCTGCCCGTTGCGCACGCGCGGAGTGCGCTGGCCAGTGTACTGGAACCAGTTGCGATAAAAGGTAATGCGGTATTCGCCATCGGCACTGTCATTCGCGCCGATCAAAATGGATTTGTCGTGGTTGGAAAATTTATTGTAAGAGAGCGTAATAAAATCCGCGCCCTTTTTAATATCCACCAGGCCGTCATACATTTTGTAAAAGGCTTTGTTGGGGTTTACGCCATTAAAGTCAGCGCCATCGGTAAATTCATTGTGGTCGACCCAGGCGCGGGTTGTACCTTGCAGGGTCAAGCTATCCGGATCGGCATTGGCTGCGCAAAAATCTTTATCCACATAAGTGCATTTGGAAAAACTTTCGTAAGCCCAGCCGGTATCTTTTCCTGAAACAAAACGGATATTGCGCACGATAATATTTTTGTAGGCGCCCACGGTAATCCACACGGCATTCAGTGTCGGCACCACACCATTTTCAACCACACCAATTAGCGAGGTGCTATCGCGGTTAATGCGCAACTGGGTGAAGCCAGTGGTGTCGGCATTGGTTGCACCATCGATATAACCCTTCACGTAAATAGTCCAGGGAATGGTTTTGTTGACGCCGCTGCTTGCGGTGGAAATACACGCCTGCAAACTTGCGAGTGATGTGGCCGTACACACTTGTCCGCCCGCGCCGCCGGTGGGTAAACCATCGGCATGCACAGTGCCCCAGCCGACTAACCCATCTCCCGCTGGCAGCGACGAATAACTAACCGAGCTGTTTACACTAGACGATGAACTTGCTGATGAGCGCGCAGAAGAGGTGGCGACACTTGACGCAACACTTGATGGTGCATTGCTCGACACAGCAAGTTTGCTACTGGATGAGCTGGAGGTTTTTATACTGCTCGCTGCTGAGGTATTGGCGGGAATTGAGCATTCATTAGTGCCACCCGCGACTTTGGTGCCGGCACCAAAGGTCACTTCACCGCACACAAAACTTCCGCTTAATATTTTAAAAGTGAATTTATCGGCGCGGCCATATGCCACTTGCGTGTTCGCTAGAACCGAACAGGTTTTTCCTTCGTTGCAAATTGTCGCATAACCGGCGGGGCGGTTAGCAGCAAATGTGGTACTGGCAATACTGCTGGCAAGCAAAGCAAAAAGTAATCGTGATAGGCGCATAGAAATCTCCAAACGCATAAGCATTTTATGGTTGATGAAAGTCACAACTAATGTGAATTAAAAAGTCGCGTAAAAGAAGCGCACACAATAATTGCGAAGATTTAGTAGGTAATGCTGTCGATTTTTTTCATTGGCGGAATAGAAATCCGCTCTATACCGATGCATTTTTACTGCAGAGGGAAAATGCTTATGCCGTGGAAATTACAGCATAGTACAGCCATCAATTAATTCTATGATTGTGATCGCAATGCAAAGGGTTGGCGAAAATAATGTCGCATTAAGTCGCGCGGCGTTACCGCGATAAATAAAAAAGCCGTGCAGTAAAACCTGCACGGCTTTTTTATTTCCCCATCAAACGCAATTATTTCTTTTCAAATGCCCCCAAATCCGGTGCGCTGCCAAGGTAAGGCAGTCCGACACTAACGCCTTTATCAATCAGCGCGCTGGTAGCGGTGAGTTTAAACAAGCTATTGTTGGGCAATGAACCATCTGGATTACGCGCCGCTGTGGCGACGGATAAATCCAGGCTGACAAAATCAGCGGCAATCGCCAGCGGGCCAGTGTCCCAGGAATTATTTTTTGCATCCGCATTAGCAATGCTCACTGAACCAGAAAGCGAAACGTTATTGCGGAAATAATGCTTCTGGCCGGAACTGACGGGATTGCCAAATCCATAGTTGGTACCGTTGCGGTAGGCGGTGTTATTTAACAAGGTCACACCACCGGCATTATTATTTTGATCAAAACCTTTTTTCGGGTTATCAAAAGCAATCGAATTGGTGATGCGATTTTTCGCTACTACTGCGTTGCCACCTAATTTGAAACCATTGCCATTACCGGTGAAGCCGCCGTAGTTCCAGATATCAACGCCGTTGCGGAATGCCCAGCTGTTTTCCACTACAACAACTTCGGGGCTATCAAACATATCAAAACCATCGTCGGAATTTTCCCAGGCGCGGCAACCGATAAATTTATTGCCTGGCCCTTGTGTTTGTTTCGGTCCAAAACCATCGGCCATACTGCCTTTCTTTTTGGGGTCGTAATTGCGATAGGCATCGGAATTAATAACAGTGGTGTAAGCGCCACCTTTATTAATTTCCAAACCGGTATTGCGGTTGTTATGGAACGCACAATTTTCAAAGGTATTGTATTTGCCCGTCACGTAAACGCCTTGGTAACCCGCGCGCGTAATTTCAATTCCTTTGAAATACCAATAACTACCGGTTAGTGAAATTCCGTAAGAATCTTGCACCCACTGCTGTTCGGGAAACGAAAAGTCAATCACCGCACGCCCGCAGTTAGCGGCTACTACACGAATAGGCGCGCTCGCAGTTCCTGATTTGGAAAGTTTAATCGTATTCGCCACGCCCGCGGTGTAAGGCACTGTGTAGGTGCCGGGTTCGAGTAGTAACATTTGGCCGGCAGTAACTGCATTTAATGCCGTGGTTAAATCCATCGCGCTGGTAAAACTATTGCCATCGCCATTGGCAGAACCATTGCGCGAAACATAATAGGTTTTTGTCGCGCTGAAATTCTGACAATTGTTGCTCGCTACCGAAGATGAACTGGCTGCGCTGGATTTAATCGATGCAGCAATGCTTGATGATGGCACGCTTGCTTTGCTGGACGATAAAACGCTCGAGCTCGATTTACTGGTCGCTACCGCGCTGGAAATACTCACACTGGATTTGCTCGATGAGCCAGGTGTAGCACTGGAGGCTGTAGCGGTGGGCACTGAACATTCGTTAATGCCCCCAGCCACTGTAGAGCCAGCGCCGAAGGTTACATCGCTGCAGACAAAGCTGCCGCTTAATACTTTGTAAGTAAAAACATCCGCGCGCCCGTAGGCCACTGTGGTGGAGGTAGCCACAGAACAAGTTTGATTGATTTTACAAATAGTTGTGTAACCTGCAGGACGGTTTGCCGCCGAAGCGGTGCTGGCAATCGCAGTTGCCAGTAAAGCAAAAAATAAACGGGAAGAGCGCATAGCAATCTCCAAGGGATAAATTATTGTCAGGAAAAATCATCGCATCAGGACACAGGCTGATTCCTGTTGCCTGGGCGCCGGGCGAATTGTTCGTATTGGATATAAAGCTGATTGGGTTTCTCTATTGAGCCAAAGGTTATTGGTATTGAGAGGCTCTTTATTTATGACCGAATTATTTATGACCGAAATGCCTGATGCTCGGGAAACTATGCCGTCTTAATAAATACGAAATCTAACGGTGAAAATATTTTTTATTATTTACTAGCTAAAATTTAATAAGCGCCACCACCGGCAGCGCTTATTAAACGTAATGCTCAATATCAAGCTTCGTTACTAGGCTTGCCAATGGTCGCCAGGATCCCGCCATCGACATACACAATTTGCCCGGTCACAAAATCGCTCGCTTTGGAGGCGAGGAAAATGGTGGCGCCTTGCAGGTCATCAGGGTTACCCCATTTGCCAGCGGGCGTACGATTGATAATAAAATCGTTAAACGGATGACCGTCAACGCGGATAGGTTCGGTTTGGCTGGTAGCAAAATAGCCGGGGCCAATGCCGTTGACCTGTACGTTATGTTTTGCCCATTCGGTCGCCATGTTTTTAGTGAGCATTTTCAGCCCGCCTTTGGCAGCAGCGTAAGCGCCAACGGAATTGCGGCCCAATTCACTCATCATCGAACAGATGTTGATAATTTTCCCTTCGCCGCGTGCGACCATTTTGCGCGCAACCGGGCGCGTCATAGTAAATACACCGGTCAAATCAATTTTGATGACTTCTTCAAAATCGGCGAGCGACATTTCCAGCAGCGGGGTGCGTTTAATAATACCGGCGTTGTTGACCAGGATATCAATGGCGCCATGGTCGGCTTCAATTTGCTCAACGGCGGCACTGACCTGGTCTTCATCGGTGACATTAAATCTGTAACCAAAGGCTTTGAAGCCCTGTTCGCGATAATAATTAACGGCGTTGTCGATTTTTTCTTGCGAGGAATTGCCATTGATAATCAGGGTGGCGCCGGCACTGCCGAGGCCGCTCGCCATTGCCATGCCCAAACCGTGGGTGGCGCCGGTGACCAGGGCAATTTTTCCGCTTAAATCAAAGAGTGGATGAGTCATATTCTTATCTCGTTCGAGAAAATGTGTTTGGCTGTAACCGCAGCCCGTATTTCGCTAGGCGTGATACAGGCTAGTCCGAAAGATATTTATTTCAATTCGCTCGGCTTATGGTGATCCATATCGGTGTAGTCGTGGTTCTCACCGGCCATACCCCAAATGAAGGTGTAGTTGGCAGTGCCAACGCCTGAGTGCATTGACCAGGGCGGAGACACAACCGCTTGCTCATTGCCAACCCACAGGTGGCGAGTTTCTTCCGCAGGCCCCATAAAATGGCACACAGCGTGGGTGTCAGGAATATTGAAATAAAA
>DATIDX010000137.1:0-8631 GCA_035456025.1 Cellvibrio sp.
CTGCCCATCAATTTCAAAACGCAGGGTCTGGCGATCTTTCATCTCTCGTGCGACGGCTCCCTGCATACTTTCCATTAATGAAAATACATCCTGATCTTTCCATGCATCGATTAATTCATCGCGCAGGATTACAACCGGCTCAGTAGATGTGTGTGGTGGCCGGGAATTTTTGGCAGCATTTTTTTTTGCGTCGGCAACTTTTTCCAGCACCTTCACCGCAACTTCTGGGCGGGAAAATACATCGCTGGTCTGCGCAAATAACTCAGCGCGTTTGCGCCACACACCGGTATCAATAGCGAATATTTCTGCCACCAATTTAGCAATCCCATTTGGCGATACCTGCGCGGGAATTAATGAGCCCATTTGCTGTTCGATAATATAATGTGCGTAACCGCAATGCGCTGAGGCTACGACCGGGCAGCCGCAGAGCATCGCCTCCAAAAGCACATTGCCCGCCAGTTCTTTGCGCGCGGGATGCAATAGCACATCCGCTGCATGCAGCAAATCACCGACCGGACTGCGTGGACCAAGAAAAAATACCTGTTGCTCAACCCCTAATTTCGCTGCTTGTTGACGGTAACTATGAGGATCATCCTTGCCCACAATAACCAAGGCCAGTTTAGCAGCAGCGATTTTTGTCAATTCGGCAAAGACGCTGATACTGATATCCACACCTTTAGTTTTATAACCTGATCCCAAACACAAAATAATACGGGTATCGGGAGGCAAACCTAATTCATGACACAATGCCCTGCGCGCCGCGTGAGGATCCTTACACGCGAGATGCGCAGCAGAAATCCCCGGTGGCAGAACATGAAAACGCTCCGGTGGAGTGGTGTAAAAGCGTACAAATTGTTTTTGTTCACTGGCGACGAGCGAAAGAATCTGCGTTTCGCTCTCAGGGGAAAATACGGCATGTTCATACGCAAGATATAATCGCGAACGCGGCGCCTGGCGGTACCACCAGCTGCGCTCACCATGCGCCTTGCATGCAAAACAACTGTCGCCGGCAAAATATACATCAAGGCCAGGCATTTTGTTAAAGCCCACCAGCAAATCAAATTGCGCGCGTTGGAATTGCAGCTGGAAAGCGCGAACAAAATTTTTCACGCCGGCGACATTAAAAAAACCAGCCCCTTTGAGCTCGACCACTTCGATGCCGGATTTTTTTTCACCTTGCCAATCACTGCAAAACACCGTGACTTGATGGCCGTGCTGCGTTGCCGCCTGAGCAATAGCCAACATATCGCGCTGCAAGCCACCAAAAGGAAAATAGCGGAAAATAGCAAATGCTAATTTCATGCAGGGAGCACCTGGGCGGCAATTCCCGCCTGTGCGATTAATGCATCCAGCGCAGTCAACACCTGCTGCGGCATTAATTCGCGCAGACATTTGTGATGCACCTTTGGACACTCGCGTTCAAAGCAGGGAGCGCATTCAATTTTATTGCTAATGATGCTCACTTGGTTGGTCAGCGGCGGAGTATGTTCTGGTGAGGTCGAGCCGTAAATAACGGCGAGTGGTTTTTGCAGCGCCGCAGCGATATGCATTAGACCCGAATCATTGCTCAATACCGCATCGGCACAAGCCATTAATTCAATCGCCTCCGCAAGATCGGTACTCCCAGCAAGGTTGTGGCAATACTGCCGTGCTTCCTCAGGAAGCAAATGACGGATTGCATCAGTCACTGTTCGGTCTTTCGCAGAGCCCATTAACCAGGCTTGCCAACCGGCACGAATTTTTTCATCGATAACTTCTGCAAAATAGTGTTCCGGCCAGCGTTTAGCTGGGCCGTATTCAGCGCCGGGGCAAAGTATTAACAGCGGACGATCCAGCTGCAAAGCAAACTTTGTTAATAATTGTGGTTGCTGTGATTTATCGACCTGCAATTGCGGATAGGGAAAGTCGGTTAGCGGCGCAGCTGCTTTGGGCAGCGCCAAGGCAGCGTAGCGCTGTGCCATAAGCGGATAGCGCTTTTTATCCAGTATGCGCACATCGTTTAATAATCCGTAGCGCATTTCTCCCCGCCAACCGGTGCGCAGAGGAATATTGGCGAAGAAGGGAATGAACGCTGATTTAAACGAGTTGGGCAATACGATCGCTTGATCGTAATTTTTATCGGCGAGGGATTTTCCCAACGCGCGCCGCTCACCCAAACCCAACGCGCCGTGACCGAGCGGCATATCAATCACATCAGTCACTTCAGGCATGCACGCCAATAACTGACGCGTCCAACCGGAGGCGAGCACATCGATGCGCACCTGCGGATTGCGCAGCTTGAGTAATTTAAACAGGGTTTGCGCCATCATCATATCGCCAATCCATGCAGGACCAACCACCAAAATTTTTTGGATTTTTTTTAATTCGGCGGGAAATTCCATCTCATTCATAGACGACAGTTCAGTCATAGGTAACGCTTCAATAATAGACAAGCTAATAAAACATTGAACGCTGGCGGTAAAACATCAACACGAAATTAACAATTTAAACATTAACCATCCAAACAATAACGGAGCCTGTTGGCTCCGTTATCGCGATTGTCACGCTGGTTGCTATTTTGCAACCGGTGCCAACCAGTTGGTATGCGCGGGCAATTCGCCGCGCACGGATTTGAAATACAAATCCTGCAAACGGGTAGTGATCGGACCACGGCGACCTTCGCCGATGATACGGCCATCCAATTCGCGGATCGGTAATACTTCAGCTGCAGTACCGGTGAAGAATGCTTCGTCAGCAACATACACTTCATCGCGCGTGATGCGTTTTTCTTTGATGGTATAACCGCAATCAGCCGCCAATTGGAAAATGGTGTTGCGCGTGATGCCGTCGAGACAGGAAGTCAGTTCCGGTGTGTAGATAATGCCATCGCGCACCAAAAAGAAATTCTCGCCGCTGCCTTCTGCCACATAACCTTCAGCGTCGAGCAACAAGGCTTCTTCACAACCGCTGTCCAACGCTTCTTGCAACGCTAACAACGAGTTGATGTAGTGGCCGTTGGCTTTCGCTTTACACATGGAAATATTCACGTGATGGCGCGTGTAGCTTGAAGTGCGGATACGGATACCTTGATCGCGCGCTTCTGGAGACATATACGAAGGCCAGTGCCAGGCAGCAACCATGATATGCACTTTCAGATTGTCAGCGCGCAAGCCCATACCTTCAGAGCCATAAAACGCCATCGGGCGCAGGTAAGCTTCAGCAAGGCCGTTTTCGCGCACGACTTGTTTGTGCGCTTCATTCACCACATCTTTGGTGAAGGGCATTTTCATACGCATAATATGCGCAGAGCGGAACAGGCGATCAGTGTGTTCTTGCAGACGGAAAATGCTGGTACCCAAAGTTGAACTGTTGTAAGCGCGCACGCCTTCAAACACGCCCATACCGTAGTGCAATGTGTGGGTTAATACGTGAACCTTGGCATCGCGCCAGGGAATGAGTTCACCATCGAGCCATATAACGCCGTCGCGATCGGCAAAAGACATAGCAACTCCAAATTCTGTGTAAAACAGGTCTGTGTGTTCGGGGGATTGTCAGGCGCGGCCTTTAGCGCGCACCGCTCAATGTTCGGGGCGATCCCATCAGTCGTGATCGATCAGCTGCTGCCACAAAGCGGTGACTTGCGCGCGTTCGGTCAGGAAGTGATGGTCGCCTTCTAGTACCGCCTCCTGACGCTGTAGCGCGAGGCGGTGCCCGGTGGATCGGTATGCTTTGTAAGCCGCGATCAGGTGGGCCACGGACTGGGCATCGAGTAAGCCTGCCTCTTCCAGTGATCCGAGTATGCGAATGTTGTCCGTGTACCGGATGACCTTGGGCTCCTTAGCGGCCCAAGCCAAAGCCGCGTATTGAACCATAAATTCAATATCCACGATACCACCGGAATCCTGTTTCAAATTAAATACCGCGGGCGTTTTCGGTGCATTTAGAGGGTTTGGTTTGGATTTTCCCTCGCTTCCTAACTGCTCGCGCATTTTACGGCGCATATCGCTTACATCCGCACGCAATTTTTCCGGATCCCGCTCGCGCGTGAGGACACGCTGGCGCACCTGTTCAAACAGCTCACCGAGCGCGGCATCGCCCGCCACCACCCGCGCACGCACCAGCGCTTGGTGCTCCCAGGTCCAGGCTTCATTGGCCTGGTATTTCTCAAACGCCGCGAGCGAAGACACCAGCAACCCCGAGTTACCGGACGGACGCAAGCGCATATCTACTTCGTAGAGTTTGCCCGAGGGTGTGTAGGTATTGAGCACGTGGATAATGCGCTGCCCGAGGCGGGTATAAAAGGTAGTGTTATCGATGGGGCGCTCGCCATCGGTCTGCAGATTGGAATCGGTATTGTGGATAAACACCAGATCCAGATCCGAACCGTGGCCCAACTCAATGCCACCCAGCTTGCCGTAACCGACGATTACAAAGTCCGGGGCGGCATCAACTGAACCGTCGGCACGCTGAGGCCGGCCATGGCGTTCAACCAAATGCTCCCACCCCAGATTCAGCACATGCTCCAATACTACTTCGGCGATATAGGTCAGGTAATCGCTCACCTTCATCAGCGGCAGCGCGCCGCTTACCTCGCTCGCCGCCACACGCAGGGCATGGGCCGAGCGGAAATAGCGCAAGGCTTCCATATGACCCTCAAGGTCATCCCAATTCAAACGCAATACGTCGCGGCGCAATTCATCGCGCAGCAGGTCTTTGTCGGGCGGAGCATAGAGGCTTTCCGGGGTCAGCAGCTCATCGAGCAATACCGGATATTGCGCAATCTGGTCGGCAATCCAGGGACTGGCGGCACAGAGTTTCACCAGCTGCTGGACAGCGGTGGGGTTCTCCACCAGCAACACCAAATAGGCACTGCGGCGCGCAACGGCTTCAATCAGCGGGACTATTCGCGCAAAAGTCTCGGCGATGGTAATTGGCAACTTGGGACCAAAAGCCTCATGCACAATCACCTGCAATAGCCGCGGAATAAACGCATCGAGGCGCGTGCGTGCGCTGGCCTGCATAGAGCGCACCGCGCGACCCTCACGCAGGTCGGCGAGATTTTTTAGCAGCGCTTCCGGCCCCTCGATGTTGCGCGCGTTTAAGGCCTGAATGGCATCTTCACCCTGCAGACTGCCCTCCCATAAACCCATCCAAAATGCCAAGGCTTTTTGGTCGACCGAATCCTCTTCGTCGGGAGCGGCGATCACCGCTTTGAACTCGGTATTCACACGCTGGCGATACGCACTCAGGACCGCAAAAAAACTATCCCAATTGTCAAAGCCCATGGCCCACGCCAAGCGCAACTGGCCGATGGCATCAACGGGCAAGGATTGGGTTTGTTTATCCTGATAGCCTTGAATCGCATGCTCGGTATTGCGCAAGAAAATATAGGCTTCGAGCAATGCCGCACCAGCACCGGGCGGCAGATAATTTTCCTGCTCCAGGATCGGCAACAACACCGACACTTTGCGCTTGCGTAAATTGGCATCGCGCCCGCCGCGAATCAATTGGAACACCTGCACCACAAATTCCACTTCGCGGATGCCGCCCTCGCCCAATTTCACATCGAGGTTCATACCCTTGCGCTGCACTTGCCGCGCAATTAACCCTTTCATTTCGCGCAGGGATTCAATCGCGCTGAAATCGATATACTGGCGATAGGTAAACGGCTGCAACATTTTGCCCAGCAATTTGCGCGCAGCGACCTGCTCTTCACCGCCCGCCATGGCCACCGTGCGCGCTTTGATCATCGCGTAGCGCTCCCATTCGCGCCCCTGCGTCTGGTAATAATCTTCCATGCCCACAAAACTCATAGCTAATGCACCACTCTGGCCATGGGGGCGCAAGCGCATATCGACGCGGAATACGAAACCATCCGCAGTAACGCTATCCAAACTTTTAATCAGTTTTTGGCCGAGCTTGATAAAAAATTCCTGGTTGCTAATCGCGCGGCTGGCGTGATTGGTTTCGCCGCCTTCAGGAAACGTAAAAATCAAGTCGATATCCGAGGAGACATTTAATTCGCCCGCGCCCAATTTCCCCATACCCAACACCATAAACGGCTGGGCTAAATTCGACTCGCGCCCAATCGGTGTGCCATAGATTTTTTCCAGCGCGCGATAATGGAATTCTGCCGCGAACAGAATGGATTTATCCGCAAAGCGCGACAACTCACCCGTCACCTCGCGCATATCGGCCAAGCGGTTCATATCGCGCCAGATAATCCGGATCATCGCCATTTGCCGCTGCCGCCGCAGACAAGCATCCAATTCCGCATCCGTAGCGCAGGCATTTACCGCTGCGGCAAATGCCTCCAAATGCGCATCCGTCTGCGCTTCAAATAAAATACCGGACTGCACCAACTCAATTAAATAGTGCGGCCGCTGCGCCGCAGTCTTGGCGATAAATTCACTCGCAACGAATGCACGCGTTAACTGGCGGGAAAATTCGTCAGCCGTAACCGATGGCGGCAAGACATCGCGCGGATGCGGAAGATTTTGACTTTGAATGGCAACTTCAAATTGATCCCAGTAACGCTGGGCAGGGGCATGTAACTCGGCGGGAATTCCGGAAAAAATCAACATAAATAGCTTCTCGATCTACACAGATACATAGCGAGAATACTAGCAGGTCAAATCTGAATTAGTTTGCTCAAATTTCCATAGCACTTAAAAAATAGCTAGTGCGAAGTGCCGGCCATACGTCCCGTTTTAACCGGGCAAAGATTTACCAATCAAACGAGGCTCGCTATCAGCCTGAGCCAATTAGACATCGCCCCGTCGGCTAGACGGGGCGAATTAATGCAGATAAAAATAACTAGCGGCAAATACTTCCTGTTACATCGGGAACTTCGTGATTACTGCTGCGCGGTTTAATTCCGTAAAGGGTAATACTAACGCGTTGCCCCGGAGCGATTCTCGCATTAGCCGTTTGATTAGCTGCAGCATAGGGATTGCGGCCATACACGTTAGCGCCGCTGGCATAAGTCAGATAAGCACCATTGCTGTAGCGCCAATTTACAGACCAGCCATTGATGGCTTGATTGCTGGAGTTTGTAATATCAATCATCGCAGTAAAACTGCGCGAGCCTTGATTCACCAAACGATAATCACACTGCGCCAAGCCAGATACCACACCCACACTGGATGCAGCTTGGCTGGACGCAGCCCGGCTGGACGCAGCCCGACTCGATACAGCCAAACGGGAACTGGCCGCCGAAGTCCTAATCAGACTACTGGCTACTGAAGAGCGACTTGACGTTGTCGCGGCCACTGAGCGGATGCTGGAATTGTTAATGGTCGCCTGCGATGAACGGCTCGATGAAGCGACAACTAACGACGATTGGCTCGATGAAGATACAGTTGCCGATCTGAATGCAGCAATTTCATTTTTCACATTATTTAACGCTTGCGCAGCATGAGCCTCATCGGGCTGACCGACCGCAACCCCACAGGGAACACCAAGACAACTCACATCGGGATTAGAAAATTTAGCCACGCGCCCACTCGCTTTATTCACATAAAGCCAGGAGTAAGTCATCACTGTGCCAAACAACCCATCCACACCGTGACCCAATGCATAAGAATACCTTGCACCGCCGGTATCACCTTGTTTGCGCGAATGATTGAGCCCCATGTTATGCCCCAACTCATGCGCCAGCACTAAGGGACCACAATCCGGACCAACCACATTCCACGCCCAAGGGGCACTCACTGCCATGTAACCAATGCCACATTCTCCCGTCTGGTGCAATTGGGTTACAAAATCCGCTCCATATTGATTGCGTAAATTAACTGCAGCTGTATCTACGCGCAGGCTGGTCAACACTGCATCCATACTCGCACCTGGCTGCTCATGTGGAACCGCGCCCACTAAACGCAATTGGATATCGATGCCGCTGTCTTTATAAACATTGTTAGTTTGCGCAACCCAATTTTGCATTGCAGTTTCAACTTGCTGATTAAAATAGTTAGCGCTGTACCCGTCATACAGCACCAATAAATCAACATTGGCCGCAAAAGAAGAATTCATTCCCGATAGCGGCAAAGCCACCAATAGCATTAACTTTTTTAGCAAACTCGGTTTCATAGACATTACCTTTATCGGTTATTCATCTGTGGGCAATAAAATATCTGTTGCATGAGGATCTTGTTTAAAAAGCGTTTCGCTGGATGCAATCCAGCCATGTGTATCATTTGCTTGCATCACTACATGTCCCTGAGGTGTATCGATACCCGCGAGACTTAAACCAGGACCTTGCGTGATAGTGACGCGCATCATTTCATCGCTACCCACAACATGACCGTGCAACGTAAATCCGCCATTTGCCAAGGGCTCGCGCGAATCCACCTGCATTTGCAAATGCATGCCCAGCTGTTCCAGCGGTAGCTCAATCGTGTCGCCGGGCAGCAACACTTGAAAACGCTCGGGATTCAATTCGATAAATGCGCGACCATCAGTTCGCTGCGCATCGGTAAGTGGCAGGCTATCAGGAATATCAGCCGAGTTTTCCCAAGCATTTGATTGCGCCAGTAGATCCAATACCTCAGCCGAAGAAAATTCGCGGTGGGGATACAGTTGATTTAATTCCGTAATACGCTGCTCAAGGCTCGGAAATTGCGCGTTATCCGAAACCGCTTGATAGCGTTCGCG
>DATIDX010000138.1:0-12301 GCA_035456025.1 Cellvibrio sp.
TGTTGGGCGGCGGCACTTATGAAGAGCTTGCTCAGTGGCGGGACATTCTCCTGGAAAAATTGGAAAAAAATAATCCGGGTTTGATTGGTATTGATTGGGATTACAAAGAAACCAAGCCTCAGGTTGAAGTGGTTATCGATACTAATCGCGCCGCAGATCTCGGTGTGAGCGTGAGTACGATAGGGCGAACGCTTGAGGCTATGTTGGGCTCGCGCCGTGCAACCACCTATATTGATGATGGCGAAGAGTATGACATCATCTTGCAAGGTGAAAGGGATGAGCAGCGCACGACGACCAGTTTGCAAAACATGTATGTGCGCTCGGAGCGCAGCGGTGAATTAATTCCTCTTGCCAATTTGGTGACTCTAAAAGAAATCGCCGATGCGAGCCGGCTGAATCGTTACAACCGAATGCGTGCGCTGACCATTGAAGCCAACCTCGCGGAAAATCTGGCACTCGGTGATGCGCTCGATCATCTAAATGAATTGGTGCGCGAACACTTGCCGGGTACAGCTGTAGTTGATTACAAAGGGCTGTCGCGGGATTACCAGACCGCAGGGGGTTCGGTGATGTTTATTTTCCTGCTAGGAATTTTAATTACCTTCCTGGTGTTGGCGGCGCAATTTGAAAGCTATGTGCATCCCTTTGTGATTATGTTGACGGTGCCCTTGGCGATGCTTGGCGGGATGATTGGGCTCTTTATCACCGGCAGCAGTTTTAATCTCTATTCGCAGATCGGATTAATTATGTTGATCGGGTTGGCTGCGAAAAATGGGATATTGATTGTCGAGTTTGCCAATCAACTGCGCGACCGTGGCGTTGAATTTACCGAAGCGCTACTTGAGGCTTCCTCTGCACGCTTGCGTCCAATACTCATGACGAGCCTCACTGCTGTTGCCGGAGCAATTCCGTTGGTGGTGTCATCGGGCGCTGGATCGGAAACGCGTTTTGTCATTGGCGTGGTAGTAATTGCTGGAATATTAGTCGCGACACTGCTGACGTTATTCTTTGTTCCCGTTGCTTATAGTTTGCTCGCACGCAAAACCGGATCGCCGGGCGATGTTGAGCGGCAACTGACACAAGAGCAAGCGCAATACAGCGATGAATAGCAGCAATATGCAGCGCGCCCCGTTTGCGGGTGCGCTATCTTTACAGTGAGCGCATTAATAGTTTGGAGATTTTTGTCGTACCTGTGCTTCATTTGACAACAAAGAGGCAGCAACACGGGTTGCTGAAAATGGTATGAAGGCTTTTCTTATTAGTCTGCTGTTTGTGTTTCTATCTGCATGTACCTCGGTAAGCTCCCCTGAAAAATCATCGGTGCTTTGGCGGCTCGACTCACTCGATAAGGTAAGTAACCACTCTGCGACCAAAATGGGATCGCCGCAATTGATCTCTACTTCATTCGGACCTGCTATACGTTTTGATGGTGACGGCGACCGTTTGTTGGTCGACGCCAATCCATTGCATGACGCTACTGAATTTACCATCGAAATTATTTTTAACCCGGCCGACGCTTACCCAAATAATCTGGAGCCACGGTTTTTTCATATCCAATCTCCCGCTAATCCAGATCGTCGCCTCACTATTGAATTGCGCTTGAATGACAAAAAGCAATGGTATCTGGATGCCTATATTAAATCGGAAAAGTCACAGCTAGCTTTAATAGATCCAACCAAAGTGCACCCGGTCGGAGTGTGGGCGCATGCGGCAATAACCTATAAAAATCGTGAGTTTGTGTCGTTCGTAAATGGTCAGAGAGAGCTTGCAGGGCATGTGGATTATTTACCGATTGCAGCTGATGCTAAAACCTCCATAGGCGCACGGATGAACCAGGTCCATTGGTTCAATGGCGACATTCTGCAAGTGCGCGTCACTCCAAGTGTGTTATCTCCGGCAGAGTTTTTGTTGATACCAAAATAACTAATGGTTGTGAGAGGTTTGCTGATTTTTTGCATAGTTGGGGTCCACGTCACCCGGATGGATCGCATCGCTCACCGAGGTGTCCGCTTTGAATAATAATTGGCTAGATGCGACCCAGCCGTTATTACCGTGCGCTTGTAATACGTAGTGTCCATCGGGTGTGTCCAGGCCTCCAACAGTTAAGTGCTCGCCGCGCGTAAAACTCACATTATACTTTTGCCCGTCATCACCTTGTATGTGTCCGTACCAGCTAATGCTGTTGTAATCGTGTTTTTCAACTTTATCGATAACGACTTTGTAGTCTTTCGCACTTTTTTCAACACGAACATTTACTTGATCACCCGGTACCAGCGTTTCAATTTTTAAACTATCCAATTCAATAAATTGACGACCATCATTATATTCCTCCGGCTTTAACGGTAGTCCGGCGGGTACCTCAGCTGTTGGCGACCAAGTGTTAGTGCGAGCTATTGCGGCGGCAACATCTTTCGGAACGAAATGCTGATTTGGTCGGCGCTGTTGCATTTCGGCTAAGCGCTCAGCTAATTCTGGTGTAAGTGGTTGACTGTTTTTTGATGATAAAGAATTGCTCGCTACTCTGGAGGTGCTTGTCGTAGCAGCTTGATGTAATTCCGGTTCTTTACTTATTACTCGCACATTGTTTTTTGTTTCAGTTATTTCACTTGAATCTTTCGGTTGCAAATCGCTTTCTGGCTGTGAAAAAAAATAAAATCCCAGCAGGAGTACACCCCCGAAGCTCAACGCTTTTAACCAAAAATGTTGTTGGGTTTGCATGTCTTTGATCTCGTTATTGTTGCTAATGCATTAAGTAGCGGCGCGATTAAAGTCAAACCAACGCTTCCTTATTAGTTTGATTTTAATCGCCAAATGTTGAATTAACGTTTAATGCGAATCCAGTTGATATTCCATCCACCGGTTTTAGCAAACACACCAAAGTTGTAAGTGCCAGCGTTGATATTGACGGTGTGGGAAATGGTTGCCCAATTCTGCCAACCGCCCGTCGCTGGAATTGCCACTTCACCTAAAAGAATTCCTCCACCATTTAAATCTGCCGACAAGCGACCACCAGTTGGACTCGCGACGCGATATTCAATGGTGTAAGTACCCGTGGTGGGAATGGTGATGTTGCTGTAGGCCATCCAGTCATTTGCTTCTATCCAGCCAACATTTTGTCCGCCGCCAGTGTCTGTTGTGACTTCGGTTTGCACACCATTATTGGAAAAATAATTTTCAGCCTGGATCAAGGTGCTGAAGCCGCCGTTAGTGGAAATAACGATTGAACTGGCTGAATCGTTAAAGCCCTCGTTAACCAGGCAATTATCGTCGCCGGTTTTAGTAATCGAATTACCGCTGAAGTTATCGTTCTGGTACAGCGTGATGCTGTAACCCGTTTGCACACGCAGTGCTGAAATATCATCGTTAGCAATCCCGCGCGCTTGCAGTTGGCTCAGGTTGTAACTGCCAACACCCAAACCAACGTTGTAACCCCCATAATCGCAATGCTGTGCGACCTGAACCGGGCCGGATGCGCCAGCGGTGGGGCGAAAGCCGGCAATCTCGTTGCGCACATTGTGAATTGCCAAAGCGCCATAAGCTTCTTCACTTTGGCCAACAGCAATACCGCAGGGCAGTCCGCGACAAGTGAGGTTTGGGTTAGAGAAGCGGTTGACGCGGGTGGTATTAAAAACACCCTCATAGGCCATGATGTCGACAAACACATTTTGCACACCGTAGCCTACGCCGTAGCGGAAGCGTGCGCCTGATTGGTCACCCTGTTTGCGCGAGTGGTTCAGGCCCATGTTATGGCCGAGCTCGTGCGCCATTACCATAGGCCCACAACCGGGTGCAGTCACATTCCAGGTCCAGTTTTTATCCACGGCCACATAACCGACACCGCAGGCGCCGCGCTCATGGAGTTGCGATACGAAATCCGCGCCCAGCTGATCGCGCAAGGCTATGGCCGCATTGTTAACACGGAGGTTGCCGAGTACAGCGCCCATATCAGCGCCGGCTTGTTCCATTTGACGTACGCCAACCAGTCGCAGTTGTACATCTATCTGGCTGTCTGCATAGGCGGCGTTCATTTGATTAACCCAACTGTTCATTGCCGTCTGCGGATCGCCGCTAAAATAATTCTTGGTGTAGTTATCGTAAAGTACTAACAAATCCACCGTTGCTGCTTGCGCGACATTGGTGAATGCAATACTGGCAATACTAACCCATAGACATTTTTTAGCGGCTGCTCTTAATTTGGCAAAGCGTATCTTAGTAGGTGTAATGCTGGGTTGATGCTGATTCATTGCATTTCCTCTCAATTATTGTGATGAGTGTTATCAATGCGAATTCAATTTCCCGATCGCCCAAAAGATCGGGTAAATCGACATTTAGTGATGTGCATTTTGTCGCGTCATCAATAATGCAAACAAAAAGTTACGCACAGCAGCGCAACAAACTTAGCATTCAATTGGTAAACACAATTGCAATCTGCGTCACAGCTTTTTAAAGGTGCCACTTAATACTTAAAGTGGGAAATTTTTCGGCGAGGTTCGACTTTTTTCGCAATTGCCACTTTGAAAAGTGGTACAAAAAAACGATTTTTTTATGCGCAAGCGCACATACCGAACGGACTTTTAGACGGGTATTTTTATTGGGCGGCAATGATGCCTTTCATGCTCAATAAGATAAATGAGCGAAAACTAAGAAGCAGGTGTTTTTTATTGCAGAAGAGCGGTTAGGTTTTAATTGGGGAGCGGGCATTCACGGATGTGGCCCTCATGCGGGAGGGCCACTTGGAGAAGACTACACTTTTACATTTGTTTTCAGGAAATTGAAAATCTCGCTCACAGGTATTTCCTGCTTTTCTGCATCTCGACGGCCTTTGTATTCGATGCTACCGGCTTCCAATCCGCGATCGCCAACAACAATTCTATGTGGAATGCCCATCAAGTCGGTGTCGGCCAACATAGTGCCGAGGCGTGCCTTGTCTTCATCCATCAACAACACATCGAAGCCGGCTTCTTGCAGCTGGGCGTAAAGTTCCTCGCACTTGGCCGCAACTGCGGGTGATTTGTTCATGTTGATTGGCACAATGGCGATATGGAAGGGCGCTATTGAGTCAGGCCAAATGATGCCGTTCTCGTCAAAGTTCTGCTCAATGGCCGATGCGACCACGCGGGTTACCCCGATCCCGTAGCAACCCATAATCATGGTTTGCTCTTTGCCGTTGACATCCAGTACCTTGGCTTTCATGGCTTCGGAATATTTAGTGCCGAGCTGGAATATGTGGCCAACTTCAATACCGCGTTTAATTTCCAGTGTGCCTTTGCCGCACGGGCTAGGGTCTCCGCTCACTACATTGCGAATATCGGCAACCAGCGGGGCGGTCGCATCGCGCTCCCAATTCACTCCGGTGAGGTGGAAGCCATCTTTATTGGCGCCGCAGATAAAATCAGTGAGGTGTGCAGCTGAGTGGTCAACAATCACAGCAATTTTCAATCCGACCGGACCAATTGAACCAATTCCCACTCCCAGCTCAGCTTTGATGCGCGCTTCCGGCGCCAAGCTTAGCGGTGATGCGACACCCGTTAATTTTTCTGCCTTGATTTCATTGAGTTCGTGGTCGCCACGTAATACCAATGCTACCAACGGCTGGGATTTATCTTCCTGCACTTCACCCAAAACGATCAGGGTTTTAACTGTCTGTTGTGGGCTTACGTTGAGGAATGCGCATACTTCTTCAATTGTATGTTTGCCTGGCGTGGCGACTTCTTTGAGCACATGCTGGGCCGTAGCGCGCGGTGTGGTTGGAGGCAGGGCTTCGGCCTTTTCGATATTGGCGGCATAGTCGCTGGCATTGCTGAATGCGATGTCGTCTTCGCCGCTGTCGGCGAGCACATGGAATTCATGGGAGAAGGCGCCACCGATGGACCCTGTATCTGCCAGTACAGGGCGGAATTGCAGGCCGAGGCGGGTGAAGATGCTGCAGTAGGTAGCGTGCATTACATCGTAGGTTTCTTGTAGCGACTCAGTGTTGGTATGGAAGGAGTAAGCGTCCTTCATGATAAATTCGCGTGAACGCATTACACCGAAGCGTGGACGGATTTCATCGCGGAATTTAGTTTGGATTTGGTAAAAATTGGCCGGTAATTGTTTGTAGCTTCTGATCTCATTGCGGATCAAATCGGTAATCACTTCCTCATGGGTCGGGCCGAGGCAGAAAGGGCGGTCATGGCGGTCAGTTATACGCAGCAACTCGGGGCCATATTGTTGCCACCGGCCTGACTCTTCCCAGAGTTCGGCGGGTTGTACTACTGGCATCAACACCTCCATTGCGCCGGATTTATTCATTTCTTCACGGACAATATTTTCAACTTTGCGCAATACCCGCAAACCCATCGGCAACCAGTTGTAGAGTCCAGAAGCCATTTTGCGGATCATACCCGCACGTAGCATCAATTGATGGCTAATGACTTCCGCATCGGAAGGGGTTTCTTTCAGGGTGGCAATTAAAAATCGACTGGAACGCATAGTTATGACTTCTTGGTAGCTATAATGGGTTTTAAAGCCGGATATTCTACGGCTGTTGGCGATATTGGTATAGCGCCCCGGGCGCTCCTGTTCTGGTTAAATAAAAGATTGTTGAATAAAAGGCTATTAAATAAAGGAAGGCAATTATGTTTGAACTACATCCTCGTCTCGCCCAGGATTCCATCGTTATTGGTGAATTTGATTTATCACTGTTGTTATTAAGTCGGGACGCCAATTATCCCTGGTGCATTTTAGTGCCCAAGCGGGAGGACGTTTATGAAATCCATCATCTGGGTGAAGAGGAACAATTGCAACTAATCCGTGAATCATGCCGTTTGGCAGAAGTCATGACCAGCTTATTTGACGCCGATAAAATGAATGTGGCTGCGCTTGGTAACGTAGTGCGCCAACTGCACATCCATCATATTGCGCGGTTTACCGATGATCCGGCTTGGCCACAACCCATTTGGGGCAAGCTTCCGGCAAAGGAATATGGCGAGGAAGATTTTTTTGAACGGATCAAGCGCTTGCAAAATGCATTGGTGGGTGAAGGCTTCAAAATCCTTTAGTTGATACATAAAAAAACCCCGCAATGCGGGGTTTTTTACGAAAGCATCATCGCTATTTAAACAGCAAATTCTTTCAGTTTTTTCAGCGGGCGAACTTTTACAGAAGTGCTTGCTGGTTTGGCTTTGAAAGTAACTTCTTCACCGGTGAATGGGTTGATGCCTTTACGCGCTTTAGTGGCTGGCTTCTTAACGGTGATGATTTTCAACAGGCCTGGTAATACAAACTCGCCTACACCTTTCTTTTTGATATGTGCTTCAATCACATTGGTCAATTCATCCAATACTGCTTGCACCTGCTTTTTGCTCAGCTCAGTTGAATCAGCAATCTGTTGCAAAATTTGGGTTTTGTTCTGGCGCTCAGCAACAGGCTTAACAACAGCGGGTGCAGCTTTAACAGCGGGTGCTTTTTTAGCGGCAGCTTTTGGAGCTGGGGCTTTTTTAGCAGCAGCTTTTGGTGCGGCTTTAGGGGCAGCAGCTTTTGGTGCGGCAGCTTTAGCAGCAGGTGCTTTTTTAGCTGGTGCAGCTTTAGGGGCGGCAGGTTTTTTGGCAGCCATATTGGTTTCCTTCTATTTATTGAAAAAGAGTGGGTGTTCGTATCTTGTGAACTAAGATGCTCGTGTAATACATCCAGTACTAACGTGAATTGCAGAGTCTGTTTGCCTCTGGTAGTTCACGTACAACTCGTATATCAAAAAGCCCTGCATTTACAGGCTAAAGCAGCCCTAAACGCGGATTGACGCTATATATATAGGATAAAAAAGTAATCAGCAACAAAAAATACGCGTCTTTTCCGGTAAAAACTGCTTTTTTTACGGGTTGTGACGTTTGGCAACAGTTTTTTTGCCTCTTGTATACAGGGATATGTAGTTTAAATATGCAGTAATTGAAACTCGGGCTCCAGTTCACCGTATTGCCAGAGATAATTGAACTCTTCGCGCAAGGATTTTATCTCACTGGCGGCGGCACTGTTAAAAAAGCCGCGGTGGAGTGCGTCATCATTTTTATACAAAAGTTTGTCGGTATCGCCGAGCATAAACCCCATTTCTTTATTATTGGGTTCAACGGTCATTTTGCGCACAAGAATTTTGGATGAAAGCCGCTGTGCGAGCTGTACAAGTATGTGTCCGTTTTCGATGGCGGGCTTGGGATTTTTAATGAGTATTTGTACTTGTGCAGTGCGACTGGCGCGCACAAAACTTGATAGGTTTTGTACGCATTCAGGTGTGGCATATACCGATGTATCGAGATCGCGGGTGAGTATCATAATTGAACGGCGACTTTGGGTTATCAATTGTTCACTATAGTTGCGAAAATCAGTGACTCCATCTAAAAGCCACAGCGTGTTACTTACTGATGATTGCTCAGCCATATTGTTTACTCTTTTATGTCGATCAGTAGTTCGACTTACGTCGGCAAGTTGTGGGCAGGTGGTGCGGTCCCAAAACCGTCACCAAGTATTAAGCAGGATATAAAACACGAACAGTCCAACTAAGGCGCTGATCACTAAGTAGAGCATACATCCGATCTTTGCCATTTTCCGCACAGGCTCTACTTGGCGCCGATATGGACGCAATACTCGTTCGACTCCGATTATCACCGCAAGCAAGAACACCAAGAAGAGCAAGCTGCGCTCCTTATATCCGAGCAGCGGTGATGGAATGAGCTGAAATTGCATTGAATGGAGGCGGCCTTCTTTAAAGGAAAAGCTCATGTAGTGTGTAGTGCGCCAGCCCCGGTTGGATGCAGAGTAGTAATCGTCGTCGTTAAACGTGATTTTGTACTGCGCCGAGATTATCGTGAGCGCTGCCTCTTGCGGCATGCCCATGCACAAGCCCTGTGGCGTACAGCCTTTGAAGGGGGTACTGAAGTAGGCACTGTTGATCTGAGGGTTGCCTGAGCCATAGGAACCTGGCGTTGTTGTGAACATTAGACCCAGGGACTTGTATTCGAGTACCAGCCAGGTGCCGCGTTCGCGTGAGGGAGGTGAGGCTGTAGTTGGCTTTTCGCTATCGGCTCGGCCCCAGAGCTCGTCAAGATCGGACCGTTTGACGGTGCTCAACCCCAAGCCGTCGCTGCCGATGAATCTATCTAATGCGTTAGAACTGGAGTTGGCAGTCTGCGCACCTGCTTGGCCAGCTATAACCAGAAAGGCCAATACTGTCATCAAGCGAAGCGGGTTGAACACTATCCGTGCTGCCTATCCGAATTTCTTTCTACATCATCGGCACAGGTTAAATACATGCTGATATGAGGAATACCCGCATCCATAAAAATGTCGCCCTCGGCAACAAATCCCAGTGTTTCATAAAACCCTTGGCGATCAGTTTGTGCGTGTAAATAAATGCTGCTTTCCGGCGCAGATTTTTTGCAGAAGTCGATAATAAATGCAATTAATTCATGGCCAAGGCCTTGGCCGCGAAAAGACTTAAGAATAGCGACGCGACCTATATGGTAGAGGGATTTTCCATCATGCTCTTCACGTAAAAAACGCGCGCAACCTATGGTGTGGTCGGTAGATGTGCGAACTAAAAAATGAGTCGCGTGCTCATCCAATCCATCCCACTCATCTGCTGCACAAATCTGTTGTTCATGCATAAAAACATCGGTGCGGATTTTAATTAAATCCGCTTGATGTTGCTGCCAGTTGGTGGGAAGAATTGTGATCAACATATTACTCATCCACCAATAAGGTCTCCTGATTCACCAGTTGGGTAATTGCCGCGCGGTTTTGCGGATCTTGCACCAACTCTTTGAGTTCGCGCCAGCTAATCTCCACTTCTTTACAAACCAATTCCGCTAGCTCGCGCGAGCAGCAAATGGCTTCACCGTCAGCGAATAATAAAGTGCCTTTAGCATCACTGTGGAAGGCGAGTCGAGCGGACGGATGGCGCCAGAGCAGTTCGCCATCGGCGAGGGCTGATTGCCATTCGTCGGCATCTATATCCATCGGCTCTTCGTCGGTGTGATCAAGATACTTACGCTCGGTCATAAATTTACCGAACCAGTGCGCGATGTTTTCCGGAGTTAAATGTTGCTGCAAAATTTTCTGCACTTGGGCGATAGCCTCGGCACCAATCTCGCCGGGATTATTTTGCAGTTGCAAGTCCGGGTCGCTAAAACGAAGATCATCAGCAATCGCCAGCGCAACTTCCTGACCGACTTCCGAAATAATATCGGCGTGGCTCGGGGCGCGGAAACCAATGGAATAGGTCATGCAGTCATCGCCTTGTGCATTGCCCCAGTGTGCAATGCCGGGCGGGATATACAGCATATCGCCGGGCTCAACAACCCATTCGTCAGTAGTGTGGAATTCGCTCAGGATTTTTAAACGAGTGCCTTCAACACGCGGTGAATTGTTATCGCACATCTGGCCGATCTTCCAATGGCGCTTGCCCAAGCCTTGCAACAAAAATACATCGTAATAATCAAAGTGTGGGCCGACGCCGCCTTTATCCGGTGCGTAGCTGATCATGATGTCGTCCAGACGCCAGTTAGGAATAAATCGAAATGCATCGAGCATCTGGTTTACTTCCGGTACATATTGATCGGCTGCTTGAACTAATAGTGTCCAATGACTTTCGGGTAATGTTTCAAAGGTTTTTTCATCAAATGGCCCGTTGCGCAATTCCCATGGTGTCGTTCCGTTTTCCAATACGATGCGCGATTCCACTTCTTCTTCCAATGCCAGGCCCGCTAATTCATCGGGCGAGATGGGTGATTCAAAACCGGGGAATGCATTGCGGATCAACAGTGGTTTTTTTTGCCAGTAGTCGCGTAGGAATTCTTCGATTGGCATATCGCCAAGATGAGTGAGTGGTGAGGTCATTTTTATTACCTGGGTATAAAATGGGAATCAAAATAAGAAAGGGCTCTTGAAGAGCCCTTTATTTTTTCACGGTTTAGATCGCCTTGGCTTGATCCACCGCATTGCCAATGTAATTGGCGGGCGTTAAGTCGCGCATGGTCTGTTTGGCGTGTTCGGGAATATCCAGTGTTTCCACAAACGCTGCCAAAACTTCACGGTTGATCGTCTGGCCACGCGTCAGCGCTT
The DNA here is from genome assembly GCA_035456025.1 of Cellvibrio sp. GTDB lineage: Bacteria > Pseudomonadota > Gammaproteobacteria > Pseudomonadales > Cellvibrionaceae > Cellvibrio. The sequence continues at coordinate 11,092 of DATIDX010000138.1, forward strand.
TTAATTTCTCATAAGGTTCTGCGACGTTGTAGCGACGCATAATGGTTTGAATTGGTTCGGCCAATACTTCCCAGGAATTATTCAAATCTTCCGCGAGACGTGCGCGGTTGATTTCCAGTTTGCTCATACCTTTTAACGTGGATGCGTAAGCAATCATGCCGTAACCAAAACCAACACCCATATTGCGCAACACAGTCGAATCGGTCAGGTCGCGTTGCCAACGGGAAATTGGCAGCTTTTGTGCGAGGTGAGTAAAAATCGCGTTGGCGATTCCCAAATTACCCTCGGAGTTTTCAAAATCAATTGGATTAACTTTGTGCGGCATAGTGGATGACCCTACTTCACCGGCGATAGTTTTCTGTTTGAAGTAACCTAGAGAGATGTAGCCCCAGACGTCGCGGTCAAAATCGATCACGATGGTGTTGAAGCGTGCTATCGCATCAAACAATTCGGCGATGTAATCGTGTGGCTCGATTTGGGTAGTGTAGGGGTTCCAGCTCAGGCCCAGGCTTTCAACAAATTCTTTGGCGTTGGTTTGCCAATCTACATCTGGGTAAGCAGATAAGTGTGCGTTGTAGTTGCCCACAGCGCCGTTAATTTTGCCGAGCAATTCCACTTCTTTAACCGCTTTCAATTGGCGGCGTAAACGCGCTGCTACGTTGGCCATTTCTTTGCCTACGGTAGTAGGCGATGCGGTTTGGCCGTGGGTACGAGACAGCATGGAGTCTTCGGCATAGTCGTGTGCAAGCTTTACTATTCCGTCGATGATGGTTTCGGCATCTTTTACGAATACTTTGCGGCCTTCGCGCAACATCAAAGCGTGCGAGAGATTGTTAATGTCTTCAGATGTACATGCGAAGTGAACAAATTCCAACACGGCTTCGAGTTCTGCGTTACCGGCAAATTTGTTCTTCAGGAAATATTCGACTGCTTTAACGTCATGGTTGGTCGTGCGTTCGATATCTTTTACGGCTTGAGCGTCAGTTTCGTTAAAGTCCGTAACAATCTTGTCCAAGATGGCGTTGGTCGCGGCGCTAAATTCAGGTACTTCCGGAACACCGGCCAAACGACTAAGTTGCTGTAGCCAGCGAACCTCTACTTCCACGCGGAAACGTATCAAACCGAACTCGCTGAAAATACTGCGCAATGCAATAGTTTTGCTGCCGTAGCGGCCGTCGACAGGTGATACCGCATTGAGTGCGCTGAGGGT
>DATIDX010000139.1:0-6925 GCA_035456025.1 Cellvibrio sp.
GGGCGATACAGTGACCAAGCGCAACTACACCGATGTGCTGCCAGCCTTGAACCTGTCTTACGATTTCACCGAGGATCTGAAGCTGCGTTTTGGTTACGGCGAAACCATGCAACCGCTCGATTTGTTGCAATGGGGTGGTGCCAAGTCTGTAGCGCGCGTATTCAACGACGACTGTGACTGTATGCGGGTAACCAACAACGGCAACCTCGCCGGTAACCCTGAGCTGGATCCTACTCGCGCAGATAATACCGACCTGGCGTTGGAGTGGTATTTCGGTGGTGCGTCGGCAGTAACCGCGACCTTGTTCGATATCTCCATCGACAGCTTTATCCAAACCGGTAGTGTTTATATCGATGAGCCAGATGCTGACGGTGTCCATCGTGGACCCTGGCGTTTTAATTAGCCAGTGCAAGGCAAGGGCGGCAAGGTGCAAGGTCTTGAATTGGCAACCCGTGTGGCGTTTGCTGATTTCACCGAAGGTTTTATTTCCAACTTTGGTATGGACGTGAACTACACCCTGTCCGACAGCTCGCAAGAGACCAAGGGTGTTAACAATGAAGAGTTGCCGTTTATTAACAACTCAGAAGACACCTACAACCTGGTGGGTTGGTTCGAAAATGAAAGCTGGTCAGCGCGTTTAGCTTATAACTTCCGCTCTGAGCGTCTGGTTGCGCAAGGCAACTCGGCTATCGGTCAGCAGGCGTTGTATCAAGACGATTACGGCCAACTGGATCTGAACGTGACTTGGGATGTAACCGACAATGTTGCACTCTATGTGAATGGTTCCAACATTCTCGAGGAGTACCAACAAACCTATTTGGAATACAAAGAGCAAAAAGCTTTCCAAAATATTTACGAGGCGCGTTGGGCCCTGGGTGCTCGTGTGAACTTCTAATCGTTTGAACGCAAACAATTGGATGTAAGATAAAGCCACGGTAAGCAATTACCGTGGCTTTATTGTTTTGACTGCTAAGCTACTTTTATCAAACCAAGGCGCACGGCAAAAAATAAATTTGTGGAGTTTCCTGTGGCTCAAAACCATCAAGTCAAATCAATTGTGATTGCCGGTGGCGGCACGGCCGGGTGGATGGCAGCGGCAAAATTGAGCCAACATTTTGCCAAAACCGATATAAAAATTACGGTGGTGGAATCCTCTGCGATTGGCACTGTGGGAGTGGGCGAGGCAACCATCCCAACCTTGCGTCGTTTCTACCAATCGCTCGGCATGAGTGATCTTGATGTCATGCGCAAAACCCGCGCGACGGTAAAACTGGGCATTGAATTTAAAAATTGGCACCAGCCCAATACGTCTTTTATCCATCCCTTCGGCTTATTTGGTCACGAGGCCAATGGCATTCGCTTCCATCATTATTGGTTGAAGTTGCAACAGCAGGGTGAGCAAAGCAAGCTGGAAGAATATTCCCTCGGCATCGCCTTGGCGCGCGCGAATAAATTTACTTTCCCTTCGGAAAAACCATCGTCGCCACTTTCGGTATTTGATTGGGCATTGCATTTTGATGCGAGCCTGTTCGGCAAGCTGATGCGCGACTACGCCCTCGAACAGGGGGTGATACACCTTGATGCGAAAATAGAAGCGGTGGAATTAAATTCCGCAAATGGTTTTATCCAAACGCTGGCACTTGATAATCAGCAGAATCTTGCGGGCGATTTATTTATCGATTGCACTGGTTTTAATGGCCTATTAATTTCCGGCGCATTAAAAACCGGCTATGTCGATTGGAGCCAGTGGCTGCTGTGCGATCGGGCATTAGCGGTGCAATCGGAATTGGTGGGTGAACCTGCGGTGCGCACAGTGTCGCTCGCGCACAAAGCCGGTTGGCAATGGAAAATTCCGCTGCAACATCGCCAGGGTAATGGTTATGTATATTCCAGTCAGCAGATCAGCGATGAACAGGCCGAACAAACCTTGCTGCAACATATTGATGGAAAAGTTTTGCACCAGCCGCGCAAGTTTTCGTTTACACCCGGGCGGCGCGCGCAAGCCTGGAATAAAAACTGTATTGCGATTGGTTTGGCCGCCGGATTTTTGGAGCCCCTGGAAAGTACCAGTATCGCGCTGATTGAAACCGGCATTGAAAAAATTTGCGGCTCTTTTCCAGATCCCTTTTTTAATCAGGAAAAAGCGGATTATTTTAACCAGGTGACGGCGACCGAATGGGAGCGCATCCGCGATTTTATTATCCTGCACTACAAAGCCAACCAACGCACCGACAGCGATTTTTGGCAGCACTGCCGCGCCATGCAAGTGCCGGAGCCGCTGCAACAAAAAATTACCGCCTATGAAGAGCGCGGCGATTTATTGCATTATCCCTGGGAGATTTTTCACCCGGATTCCTGGCTGGCGATCTACAGTGGATTTGGTATTTATCCAAAAGTGTATAACCCCAATGTGGATCGATTGAACCCCGATTATCTGCGCGAAAGTTTGGCGGCTATGCGCAAGTCTATCGCCGATGCCGTCACCGGTTTGCCGACGCACCAGGAATTTATTAATCAACACTGCAAAGTGCCAATGGCATAAGACGGTTAGTTTAAGGTGAATAGTTTATGCAATTGAGTGCAAACCCGATCCAATCGCTGTGTATTGTTGGCGGCGGCACCGCCGGCTGGATGGCCGCTGCATTGCTATCCAATATTTGCCAGGGTAGCAATATTAAAATCCGCTTGGTGGAGTCACCGGATATTGCCACCATCGGTGTAGGTGAAGCGACTGTTCCATCCTTTATGGCTTTTCTCACCAGTGCAAAAATCAATACCAAAGAATTTATGCAGGCGACTGCTGCTACGATAAAACTCGGCATTCGCTTTGATAACTGGTATCAACAGACGCACCAATTTTTGCATCCTTTTGGAAAAATCGGCCGCAGCATTGATGGTCATGATTTTTATCAAGTCTGGTTAAAAACCTTGGCCGATGGCAATGTTACGCGCTGGATGGATCATTCACCTTCCGCGATCATGGCGGAGCACAATCGCTTTATGACCGAGGCGCAATTACAAAACACGCCGCTGGCAAGTTACGGTTATGCATTACATCTGGATGCTGCACATGCCGCGCGCTACCTGCGCAAAATTACCATCGCGCGCGGAGTTGAGCGCATTGAGGGTACAGTATCCAGCGTGCAAATGGATGGGCGGCAATTTATCCAATCAATCCAGTTAACCAGCGGCGAACTCATAGCAAGTGATTTTTTTATCGACTGCACCGGTTTTAAAGGCCTGTTAATTTCGGAAACCTTAAAAGTTGGCTACGAAAACTGGTCGCATTATTTACCCTGCAACCGCGCGGTTGCGGTGCAAACTGAAAATGCTGGCGATCCTCTGCCTTATACAATAGCCAGTGCACGGGCAGCAGGTTGGACCTGGAAAATTCCGCTGCAACATCGCACCGGCAACGGCTATGTATTTGCCAGTGATTATTGTTCTGATGATGAAGCCATTAATACCTTGATGAACGCAGTTGAAGGCAAGTTGATTAATGAGCCGCGTGTGATTCCGTTTGTCACCGGCATGCGCAAAAAAATCTGGCACAACAACTGTCTAGCATTAGGACTGGCGTCAGGTTTTATTGAGCCGTTGGAATCCACCGCCATCCATTTGGTGTATCGCACCTTGGTGCATTTTATCCGCAATTTTCCTGATCGGGATTTTGATCCGTCGTTGGAGCAAGAATGCAACCAACAGATAGCGCGGGATTATGAAGAGATTCGCGATTTTGTTGTATTGCACTATTGCACAACCCAGCGCGATGACACTGCATTCTGGCGCTGGTGCAAAGCCATGGAGATTCCTGAATCCCTGCGTGAAAAAATAACCCGGTTCCGCCAGCGCGGGCAGCTGCAACATCATCCGGAAAATTTGTTTGCAGCCGAGAGTTGGCTGTCAATTTTGGAGGGGATGAATATTCGGCCGGAAAAATACCATCCGCTGGTAGATGCGTTAGATAGTCAAAAATTAGGACAGTCATTAAGTCAGGGCGCGAGGGCGATTCGCGATACAGTAATGCGTTTGCCAACGCACGGTGAATTCATTAAGCACAATTGCCCAGCAAAATAATGTGCCAATGCATGTTCCGCTCTTCTCCCTGAGACACGCCGTGAACCCATCCATGGGGGCTCGTCAGCAGCGTCCCTGCTGCTGACGGTCTCAGGGAGAAAAGCTGAACATGCTCCCGAACATAGTGCTACTGCCAACAGCTATTCAAAAATAGCTATTCGAAGTCTGGCGCAACACAATGACGGCGAATAAATTCACCGTGGCTAATTGCGCTTTTTCCTGCTTGATCCAGCGTCTGTTTAATTTTCGCTAGTTGGTTGGCGATATCCGCATCTTTAAAGTGATCGATGCGGTTGTCGGTACGCTGCGGAATAATTCCAAAACCGTTGTAAATACTTAGCCAGCTGGATTTTTCAAAGGCTTCAGGTTCGTGTTGCAATAAGTAGCCGCTGCTTTTAAACAATTCGATTTTGTGTGCAAGGCTCGCTGGAATTTCCATCGCCTGGCAATAGCGCCAGAATTCGGTGTCGGTGCGCTGCGTGAGTTTGTAGTGCAGCACAATAAAATCGCGGATGCGTTCCATCTCGTGTTGGTGGCGACGGTTTACTTCGTTAATCATCGCTTGGTCAAACGACATATCGGGGAAAAAGGTCAGCAAATGGGTGATGCCGGTTTGGATCAATGAAATACTGGTACTTTCCAGTGGCTCGATAAAACCTGAGGCGAGCCCGAGCGCATAACAATTTTTATTCCAGACTTGTTTGCGCCGCCCCGCCTTGAATGCAAAGGGCTTTGGTTTGGTGATGGTTGCGCCGCTAATATTTTGCAGCAAGCGATCTTCCGCTTGGGCTTTATCTAAAAAATGGCTGCAAAAAACATAGCCGTTGCCGGTGCGATGTTGCAGTGGAATTTGCCACATCCAGCCGGCATCCAATGCCGTTACGCGTGTGTAGGGCGCTGGCTCGCCAGTATTCAAGGATTGCACTGCAATTGCTGAATCGCACAGCAACCACTGCTGCCAGTCTTCATAGCCGGTATTCAGGCTTTCTTCAATTAATAAACCTTTAAAGCCGGTGCAATCGATAAATAAATCACCGTCAATCACTTCACCGTTGTCCAGCAACAGCGACTCGATAAAACCATCGCCTTCGCGCAGGTTTACCTTTTCGATTTTCTGGTCGATGTGCGTAACGCCGCGTGAAAGCGAAAGTTCGCGCAAGACTTTGGCGTAGAGTGAAGCATCAAAGTGATAGGCGTAGGAATAATCGGCCAGGGGATTGTCGGGGCTTTCGTGCGGCTGGGCAAAATTATGGTGTTTGGCTAATTGGCTGCCGAGGCAATAATCCTGTAAATCTGCAGCGGGATTATGTTTTTTAAATCGGTAGAAAAAATGCTGGAATTCAACCCCACTGAAATTAATGCCGTAATCGGCAAACGGGTGAAAAAATCTATCGCTACCGGTGTGCCAATTTTCAAACTGGATGCCGAGTTTAAAGCTCGCGCGCGTTGCACGGATAAAATCCAGCTCGTCCAAACCGATAGAATTGTTGAACTGCACAATGCTGGGGATAGTGGCTTCCCCTACGCCTACGGTGCCAATGGTCGTGGATTCAATCAGCGTAATATTCAGGTGCTTGCCCATTGCAAAGCGCGAGAGGCTGGCCGCAGCCATCCACCCAGCAGTGCCTCCGCCGACAATCACAATTTTGTTAACCGGTTGATGCGACATTGATGAAATCCTGAAGGCTATTGTTTGATGTAAATTGCTGGACAGTGGTGTTGCTTTTGGTGCGATCTTGTTGCCGCTGGGCGTGTATTTTCCATCATATACGATTTTGTTTTGCGGGAGAAAAATTACCTCAATAGCGCGCGCTAAAAAATTATCGGGCAGCCATAAAGCTAACCGGAGAAATAGGCAAACATGGATTGTTGGTGGTCGATCCAGTGTGGGAGAATGAGGCGATTATTTCTGTAAAAAAACAGCGGGCAATCCTTTAACGTTCGGCTGTGGTCAAACACCAGATGCCAAGGGCGCCTATGAAAAAAATTGTGATTGTCGGCGGCGGCACCGCCGGTTGGATGAGCGCGCTGGTGATGGCGCGCGAGTGGATTAACCAAGGTATTGATATCCATCTGCTGGAGTCGCCGGAGGTGGGCATTATCGGTGTAGGCGAAGGCTCGACACCGGCATTGAAAGCATTTTTTGACGCGCTCGGAATTGCTGAAGCAGAGTGGATGCCTGAGTGCAACGCCACTTATAAATGCGGCATCCGCTTTGAAAACTGGTCGGGGCGACCGGGTTGCGACAGTTATTTCCATCCTTTCCCCTCGGCGTTGGATCGTCAGACCTTGCCGATTTTTATGCACAATGTGCAGGCCCGTTTGCGCGGCGCCGATCTTTATACTCATCCCGACCGCTTTTTTATTTCACCGCGCCTCGCACAGCAGTGCCTCGCGCCCCTGGCACCGGAAAATTTTCCTTTTGATGTTCATTATGGCTATCACTTTGATGCGGTGTTGCTCGGGCAATTTTTGCGAAAAAAAGCCATTGCGCGTGGAGTGGGGCACAGCTATGGCCACGTCTCCGAAGTGCGCCAACAGGAGTCGGGCGATATCGCCAGCCTGGTGACGGATAAAGGCGAAGTGATAGGCGCCGATTTTTTTGTCGATTGCACTGGCTTTGCCAGCTTGTTGTTGCAAAAAACTTTGCAGGTGCCTTTTGTTAGTTATCGCAATAATTTATTCAACGATGCAGCGGTTGCTATGCCGACCGACATAGGTGAAAAAATTCCATCCGAGACTGTCTCCACTGCACTCAAACATGGTTGGGCGTGGAAAATTCCGCTCACTAATCGTTACGGTAATGGCTATGTGTATAGCAGTGCTTTTTGCAGCGCAGATCAGGCTG
>DATIDX010000140.1:0-19953 GCA_035456025.1 Cellvibrio sp.
GGGCATTGGCTTCCAGTCATCTGGCTCCGAGCCATGTTGAACGTGATCCAATTGGTACCCAGCTTCTCGTCGTATCGACAAGGGAAAGCTTCGTAGATCGTCGAGGGCGCTCCCTCTAAATTGAATTGGCTTGCAGTCATCCATGAGTGATTTTATACAAAATTTTATATAAGTGGCAATGAGAGGTTTGGGTTAGGTGTGTCTACCTGGTGGGTTGGCTTGTTTTCTTCCCTGCCCCACGCAACATCCCATCAATTAATTCCCGCGCATCAAATTTGGTGAGGGCTTCGTCGGCGCCGACTTGGCGGGCTTGGCTGACGCTGATGCTGCTGGAGAGTGAGGTGTGCAGGATGATGTAGGCGCTGGCGAGTTGTTTGTCGTCGCGTACGGCGAAGGCCAGTTCGTAGCCGTCGAGGCCGGGCATTTCTATGTCGCTCACCAATATGTCGATGGGCTGCCCGTTGCTCGCGGCGTCGCGCATGATGTCGAGCGCTTTTTGGCCGTCATCGGTCACTTGATAGCGCACGTTGATGGCGTCGAGTGAGTCGCTGAGTTGTTTGCGCGCGGTGCGCGAATCATCGACCAGCAGGATGTTCATCGGGCGCAATTGTTCGCGCTCCACATCGGTAATGGTCGCCGTGGCCTTGGAGGGGTCGAGCGGGAAGAGGCGCGCCATAATCACTTCCACATCCATCAGCTGTACTAGCTGGTTATCCACTTTGGTGACGCCGGTAATGTAGGTGCTGTTGCCTAAAAATTTGTCTGGCGCGCTGATATCGCGCCAGTTGGCATCGGCGATGCGCTCAATCTGGCGCACCAGAAAGCCGACCTTCTGCCGCTGCACGTCGGTGATGATGATAAAACTGCTGGCGAGCAGGTCTTTGGGTGTGGCGCCTTTACCAACTGCGGCGGCCAAGTCAACGATAGGCATGGTCTGCCCGCGCACATTGAGTGCGCCCAGTATGCTCGGGTGCTGGTTGACGATGGGGGTGACTGGCTGGAAGGGCACCAGTTCCTGGATTTTGAGCGTGCCTAAGGCAAACACCTGCTGGTTGTGCAGGCGAAATAGCAGTAGGCCCTGGGCGTGGTCGGCTTTTGCAGATGGCAAGGTAAGGGCTCCTCGCAGATTAATCCGATGGGGTGGTGGCAGCCATTGGCGCCACCACCGGCGGGTTTAGCTAGCGGCTAATTTGGTATCGGCGGTAGCGGTCGTCAAGCGCTGGTTGATGCGCTCGGCGATGGATTTGGCATCTAATCCCTGGGTGGCTAATTGCTGTTTCTGGCTGGCGTGGTCGACAAATTCATCGCCAAAGCCCAGCTGTAATACTGGCACTGTCAGTGCGCGGCTGTTGAGGTATTCGCACACGCCGCTGCCCGCGCCCCCGGCGATGGCATTTTCTTCCAGGGTCACCAGCAATTCGTGGCTGGTAGCCATTTGCTCGATCAGTTCCGCATCCAGCGGTTTCACAAAACGCATATCGCACAGGCTGTAGCCGTATTGGTCGGCCACTTGCTGCGCGACGGGCAACAAGGTGCCAAAACACAGTAAGGCGACCTGCTTGCCTTCGCGTTTAAGCAGGCCTTTGCCCATCGGCAAGGCGGTCATGGTTTTTTCAATTGCAACGCCGGTGCCAGTACCGCGCGGGTAGCGCACGGCCGCTGGTCCTTGGTGTTGATAGGCGGTGTACAGCAATTGGCGGCATTCGTTTTCGTCACTCGGCGCGGCAATGACCATATTGGGGATGCAGCGCAGGAAGCTGATATCAAAACTGCCGGCGTGGGTGGGGCCGTCTTCGCCGACTAAACCGGCACGGTCGATGGCAAAGGTGACATCGAGGTTTTGCAGGGCGACGTCATGGATCAACTGGTCATAGGCGCGCTGCAAAAAAGTGGAGTAGATAGCGACTACCGGCTTTTGCCCTTCGCAGGCCATACCGGCGGCGAGGGTGACGGCGTGTTGCTCGGCGATAGCGACATCGTAAAACCGCTCACTGTAATCGCGTGCAAATTCAACCATGCCGGAGCCTTCACACATGGCGGGGGTGATGCCGACCAGCTTGTCGTCCTGCGCGGCCATATCGCATAGCCACTGACCGAACACATCCTGATATTTAGGTTTTTTCGGCGCATTTACCGCCCCAATCGCAGCCTTTTTCGGTTCAATCTTATTGAGGGCATGATAGCCCACCGGGTCGAGTTCGGCCGGCTCAAAACCCTTACCCTTCTGGGTGATGATGTGGAGCAGCTTGGGGCCTTTGATCTCGCGCAGGTTGCGCAGGCAGAGCACCAGATCACCTAAATCGTGGCCATTAATCGGCCCGACATAGTTGAAACCCATCTCTTCAAACAGGGTGCCGGGCGACATAAAGCCTTTGAAATGCTCCTCGGTGCGGCGCGCAATTTCCCAGGCGGGCGGGATTTTGCCCAATACTTGCTTACTGCCTTCTCTCAGGGAGTTATAAAACTTGCTCGCCCAGATCTTGGATAAATAAGTGGAGAAGCCGCCGACATTGGGCGAGATGGACATGTTGTTGTCATTGAGCACGACCAGCATGTCGGTTTCAGTGTGGGCGGCGTGGTTCAATGCCTCAAACGCCATCCCGGCAGTCATGGCGCCATCGCCGATGATCGCGGCAACTTTGCGCTCAACTCCGGCCATTTTGGCGCCGATCGCCATACCTTGGGCCGCGCTAATCGAGGTGCTGGAGTGGCCTACGCCAAAAGTGTCGTAGTCACTTTCTTCGCGCTTGGGGAAGCCCGACAAGCCATTACCCTGGCGGATGCTGTTCATGCGCTCGCGGCGCGAGGTGAGGATTTTGTGCGGATAGGTTTGATGGCCTACATCCCACACCAAGCGGTCATCGGGGGTTTCGTACACATAGTGCAGGGCGATAGTTAGCTCCACCACGCCCAAGCCGGCACCGAAATGTCCACCGGTTTGCCCGACGCTATAAAGCAAAAAAGCACGCAGTTCATCCGCCAGTTGTGGCAATTGCTTTTCATCCAGCGCGCGCAGGTCGGCAGGGGAATCGATGCTGTCCAGCAGCGGAGTATGTGGGCGGCTCGTGGGGATTTCGTTATACATGCAAGTCATCAATTATCGTTGTGCGGCTGGCTGCCACGGTTGGTTATTGTAGGCAGCTTGCCCAAGTCTTGGCTAGTTTGACCTTTCGACGATATAGCTGGCGAGCTGGCGCAAAGGGGTCGCACTTGTGCCAAATTCGCTCAATGCGTCAAGCGCCTGGCGATGTAGCTCGGCCGCTTTGGCTTTAGCAGTATCCAGCCCGAGCAGTGAAACATAGGTTGGTTTGTTGCGCGCAATATCGGCGCCCTGTTGTTTGCCGATAGTGGCGGTATCACCGGTGACGTCGAGGATATCGTCCTGCACCTGAAAGGCCAGGCCAATGGCAGCAGCGTATTTATCCAGCGCAGCTAATTGTTCTTTGTCAGCGCCGGCGCTGATAGCACCCATGGCAACGCTGGCGCGAATCAGTGCGCCGGTTTTGTGTCTGTGCATGGTTTCCAGTTGTGTGAGGTCCAACTGGTGGTCGACAGCGGCGAGGTCAATGGCTTGCCCCAATACCATGCCGTCTACTCCCGATCCTAAAGCAAGCTGGCGAATCAGCTGTATCTGGATCTGACTGGGCAGATCAGTTTGGGTCAGCAAATCAAACGCGAGGGTTTGTAGGCTGTCGCCCGCGAGTATGGCGGTCGCTTCGTTAAATGCGATATGGCAGGTGGGTTTGCCGCGGCGCAGGTCGTCGTCGTCCATTGCGGGCAGGTCATCATGCACCAGGCTGTAAGAATGCAAACTTTCCAGTGCGGCGGCAATAGGATCAACGAGGGTTAAATCGATTTCAGGTTTGACCGCCAGTGCCGCGGCGTAAGCGAGAATCGGGCGCACGCGTTTGCCGCCGTTAAACAGGCTATAGCGCATGGCGGCGCGCAGTTGTGTTGGATCATCGTTTTTGGCGGGCAAGTATTGATCGAGGGCTGCGTCAACGCGTGTGCGGCAGCGACTGGCAAATTGCGCGAATTCTGCTGGCATTAGTCTTCGCCTTCTCTATCGGTATGAAAGGGCTCCAGGCTGATGGTGCCCTGCTGTTCGATCAGCTTGCTCACCTGTTGTTCGGCTGCCGCCAGGCGCGCCTGGCACTCGCGCGTCAGGGCAATGCCGGCCTCAAAGGCTTGCAATGATTCTTCCAGGGTCATATCGCCCTGTTCCATCCGGGTCACGAGGCTCTCCAGCGTATTGAGCGACTGCTCAAAATCGATGCTTTTTTTCTTGGGTGGCATGCTCAGTCCTCGCTGGTCGAAAATATGCGGCGGCGGATTATAACCCGCCCGGCTATGCGTGCAGTCGTTTTGACTGACACGCATGTGAGATATTTCCTACAAAACATAGAGAAGTTGGCCACTATTGATTGGCGCTTGATTCATCAATAATGGGGTATTGGAGAGTGCTGCAGGAAGCGGCACTAGCAAGGAGTAAAATGGAATCAAGCCCATCCATCGCCAAGGTTAGGCGCTTCATCCTGTAAAGACCTCGGTTGCCCCCTCCCGCAGCCGGGGTTTTTCGCATTTTACCTGTCATATTTTGCGGCATATGTCGCATATTTCATTTATTGTGAACTTCTTTGCTGTTCTGTTATCCAAAATGCGCCGAAACTCGCGTCGCATATGACTTTCCAAGTCCCATCTTAGCTCTTCGCTTTTGTAATATGGATGGAGTAGAATCTCATGGCTTTGATAAACATAACGCACTAAGCTTTTGATACGACTACTAATTGCCACTCTCAGGTTTATGTCGTACTGCCCGGGTGAGGGAACCAATCAGACCTATGCAAGCTCGTTCACTTATTCACAGAGCTGCTTTGGAGCAGCGCACCGCCCAGTTGGAAGTCCAACTGAGCCGCCTTTTTGCGCTTTTAAATCAGGTTTCTCTACAGCGCTGGCAATGGCTGGTGATGCTGTTGTTGGTTATCTGGCTCAGCCACAGCCTAGCGCGCCTTTTCTGGCTGGTTGTACCTAGCCCGACTATTCCTCCCGCCACCTTGAATCTGGTGGTGGCATCGGCTCAGGGCAGCGGTGAGGGCGCGACCGAATCTGTCAATATTAGCCAAATTAAAACCCTTGCGCCGTTTGGCGATTCGGCTCCGGTGGCGGCTCAGCCAGTAGAGGCAGCGGCACCCGCTACCCAATCAATTGAGAATGGCGCTGCGGATACCCAGCTCAACCTGATTTTGCGTGGCATTATCGGCAGCAATAAAGAAAAATCCGGCCGTGCGATTATCGCCTCGGGCGAGCGGGCGGATGTTTATGCAGTGGGTGATGCACTCCCGGTCGGCAGCAATGTGACCTTGGCGAAAGTCCTCGATGGCCGGGTAATTATCAATAACAACGGCTCCTTTGAATCCCTCTGGTTATTCAAGGAGGACCCTAACGCGCCCAAGCTCACCACTTCCGTTGGCGAAGCAGGTGGGCAGGCTAGTAGCGAATTTGCGACTCCCGGTGGTTATGCGCAGCCGCCCTACCAGCAACAGCCGCCTCTCTATACTGATAAGGCGCCAATGGCAGACTCCCCGCGTCCAGCGGCAGCAGACCCTGCTGTGACCGCCGCCGTGAAGACGCTGGCGGACGTTGTGGCGATGAGTATTTATCGCGAAGGCGGCCAGGTTGTGGGTTATAAAATTCGCCCTGGGCGCAATCCAGAGATGTTTAATTCGCTCGGCTTGCAGACCGATGACATAGTCACGGCAGTCAACGGCGTGCCGTTGAGTAGCCCGGGGAAAATTATGGAAATTTATAAAAGTATGGGTAGTGCCACATCGGCGAATCTGGAGATCAGACGCGGTGGTAGTACAGTTAACCTAGACGTTATGCTCAAGTGAGGTTTTCGTGATCCGGTTTCATGGTCGTAAGAATAACAACATCATTGGCGGCCTTTTATTGGCGACGCTCATGGGTATGAGTTGCTCAAGCCTCGCGCAGGTGCAGGCACAACCTGCAGATGCGCAGGGCGAGACCCGCTGGGCAGTCAATTTTAACGATACCGATATCCAGGAAGTGATCAAGTCGATTGCCGGGTTGACCGGCAAGACGTTCATTATTGACCCCAAAGTGCGTGGACCGATTAAGGTAATCAACACCAAGCCGCTCAACGCCAAGGAATTGTATGAGCTCTTCCTGGCCTCTCTTGATGTGCATGGCTTTACGGCGGTAGAAAGCGGCAATATTGTGCGGATCGTGATGAACCGCGATGCGCGCAACCTGCCAATCCCGACCGAAAACAATGTCACCAACAAAGACGACCTGTATATCACCCAGGTTATCCCGCTAAAAAATACCAGCGCTGCCAAAATCCTTGCGGCCTTGCGCCCACTGGTTCCCCAGTACGGCCACCTGACCACTTACGAACCCAGTAACGCCCTGATCATTACCGACACCCGCGCCAACGTGGCGCGCATGAACGAGCTGGTAGTACAGCTCGACAAAATTGGCGTTACCCATACCGATGTTATCCCGTTGCGCTATGCCAATGCGGCCGATGTAGTGGCGATGCTGACCCAACTTGAAAAACCCGATCCAAACCGCGGTATGACTACCTCTCCACCAGTAATTGTGGCTGACAAACGCACCAACGCGATTGTCATCAGCGGGGATGATTTGACCCGTCAACGACTCAAACTATTGGTAGATGACCTGGATCGTCCGCAGTCCAAAAACAACAACGTGCGCGTTGAATACCTCCAATACGCCAAGGCGGAAGATGTTGCCAAAGTGCTGTCTGGCATGATGCAAAGCCTGGGGCAAAGCAAACCTGCGGAAGGCGCGCCTGCCAACGCCACACCGCCTGCAGTGCAAGCTGACGAGGCGACCAACTCGGTGTTGATCACTGCCGACGTCGACACTATGGATACTATGTTGTCCATCATCGAAAGTTTGGATATTCGCCGTGCGCAGGTTCTGGTCGAGGCGATTATTGTGGAATTGTCGAGCGGTAACGATAAGGCGCTCGGTGTTGAATGGATGTACCGCAGCGATGATTACGGTTTTGGCGCATCAACCAATGCGGGCGCGATTAGTAAAGTGGGTGCCACCGCACTTGATATGGAAGCTAACGGTTCCACTACTGACTCCCTGGCCAAATTGGCCGGTGGCGTCGCCAGTATTCCCGGCCAGATCTTCGGCGTGGGGCGTTTGGGCGGCAGCACCGACTTTGTTGCGGTATTGAAAATGCTGCAGACGGACGACTCGAGTAACATCCTATCGACTCCCAATTTGCTGACCACCGACAACACCGAAGCTTCAATCCTGGTGGGTGAGCAGGTTCCCTTCAAAACCGGTTCTTTTTCCGGGACTACTGGTGGAACAGGTGATTCCGGCAGCGGCTTCTCTAGCCCATTTACCACTATTAATCGCGAAGACGTAGGTATCAAGCTGCAAGTAACACCCCATATCAACGAGGGTGACAGTGTAGTGCTGGACATTGAGCAGGAAATTTCCAGCGTAGTGCGCAACACCGAAGATGGTCCGGTAACCAGTAAGCGTGAAGTGAAAACCCAGATACTGTCGGCGGACGGCCAAACGGTGGTGTTGGGTGGTCTGATCAAAGATGACGTGCTGTCGTCCAACAGCCGCGTGCCGGTGTTAGGCAGTATTCCAGTGCTCGGGCATATGTTCCGCAGCCAGACCTCGAAGAAAGTCAAAACCAACTTGTTGATCTTTATTCGTCCTACCATCGTGCGCGACGACCGTGTCCTGACCGGTGCAACTGCTGAAAAATACCGTGCAATCCGCGCCAATCAACTTGAATTCCGTCGCGATAAGGGGCTGCTGTTGAACGACAGCGACGTTCCCGTGTTGCCTGAGTGGGATGCCGAGATCCAAAAATATCTCGATAAAGTCAAACAAGAAGATGCAGCGCGCGCTGCTGCAGCCGCCGGGGAATAAACGTGA
Source organism: Cellvibrio sp. (assembly GCA_035456025.1). Taxonomy (GTDB): domain Bacteria; phylum Pseudomonadota; class Gammaproteobacteria; order Pseudomonadales; family Cellvibrionaceae; genus Cellvibrio. The sequence continues at coordinate 7,960 of DATIDX010000140.1, forward strand.
GCGAGCAAGTATTGGAGCCGCTTACGGCGACCGAGGGGTTGCTTGACGAGACGGCGGTGGAGCCCTCAATCCATGAGCGCCTGCCATTTAGTTTCGCCTCGACCCACGGCGTAATGCTGGAGGAGCTAGCCCCGGGTTTAATGCCTCGGGTGTTGCATCGTCCCGGTTTGACGCTGGACGTGTTACTGGAATTGCAGCGCGTGTTTGGTTTAGATGTAGAGCTGGAAGAGCTGCCCGCCGAGGATTTTCAGAAGCGCCTTACGCGCGAATACCAAAGTGGTGACGGCGCCGCCCAGCGCGCGGCTGAAGATTTGGGCAATGAATTTGATTTGTCCTCCATGGCCGATGACTTGGCCGACCGCACCGACCTGTTAGCCGGTGATGACGATGCGCCAATTATCCGCCTGATCAATGCCATCCTGTCGCAAGCGGTGCGCGAGGGTGCTTCGGATATCCATCTTGAACCCTTTGAAGACCGCGTGTCGGTACGCTTTCGTATTGACGGCGTGCTGACTGAGGTGCTTTCGCCCAAGGCGGAACTGGCACCAGTGTTGGTTTCGCGCCTGAAGGTAATGGCGCGGTTGGACATCGCTGAGAAACGTCTGCCGCAAGATGGCCGTATCACCGTACGCCTTGCAGGCCATGCGGTGGATCTCCGCGTGTCAACCATTCCCTCGGCGTTTGGTGAGCGGATCGTTTTGCGTATTCTCGATCAGGCCGCTGGTCAGCTCAGGCTTGAGCAACTGCAGATGCCGCCGCTGGTCTATGAGCGTCTGACCAAAAACCTGCTTAGACCGCATGGGATTATTTTGGTAACAGGACCCACCGGCTCTGGTAAAACCACCACACTTTATGCGGGTTTGAGCCATATCAATACCCGCAGTCGAAACATTCTCACCGTTGAAGACCCGGTGGAATACCTGCTGCCTGGAATCGGCCAGACCCAGGTGAACACCAAGATCGATATGACTTTTGCGCGCGGCCTGCGCGCCATTCTCCGGCAGGACCCAGACGTGGTGATGATCGGTGAAATCCGTGACGCCGAAACTGCTGAGATTGCGATTCAAGCGTCGCTCACGGGGCACCTGGTGTTATCGACACTCCATACCAATACCGCGATTGGGGCAGTATTGCGCTTGAAGGATATGGGTGTTGAGCCCTTTCTGCTGGCGTCCAGTATCGAGGTGGTGATGGCGCAGCGCTTGGTGCGTGTACTTTGCAGCCATTGCAAAGAGCAATATATGCCCAGCGACGCCGAGCGAGAGATGCTCAAACTACCCGAAGAAACGCCGATCTGGCGCCCAGCACCGCAAGGCTGCAGGCACTGCAACCACCAAGGCTATCGTGGCCGTAAAGGTATTTACGAATTAATTGAGATCACAGAGCATTTGCGTCACTTGATTCACGAGCAGGCTGGCGAACAGGAGCTGTTGGCCGAGGCGCGCAAACACAGCCCATCTATGGGTGACGATGGCCGTCAGTGTGTACTCAATGGCATTACCAGCATTGAAGAAGTGCTGCGTGTCACCACCCAGCTGTAGTGGATGTAAATTATGGGTGCATTCAGTTACAAAGCGCTGACCGAAGAGGGTAAAACCGTCAAGGGGATCCTTGAGGGGGACTCCGAGCGCCATATTCGCACACAATTGCGCGCCAAAAAGCTCAAGCCGCTGGAAGTTGCCAGCGCGAATGGCGATGCTTCCGTAGCTGCCGCCAATGGTGAAGGAGTAAACATTGCGGCGAGTTTCCGTCGTCGCGCATCCAAGCTGAGCACTCGGGATTTGAGTTTGATTACCCGCCAGCTGGCTTCGCTAGTCAAATCTGGTCTGCCACTCGATGAGGCTCTTCACGCTACCGCCAAGCAGTCCCAGAAAGCCAATGTAAAGCGTGTCGTATTGCAAGTGCGTACCAAGGTCCTGGAGGGCTTGAGCTTGGCGCAGGCACTCAGCGACAACCCGATTGCGTTTAATGATATGTACCGCGCACTGGTGCGCGCTGGTGAAGGCTCCGGGTTTTTAAGCCCGGTACTGGAGCGTCTGGCGGACTACACCCAAACCAGCCAAATACTGCAACAGCGCATCAAAATGGCGATGATTTACCCGGTGGTCATGTTAGTGGTAAGCCTCGCGGTAATTGTTGCGCTTATGGTCTTGGTCGTTCCCAAGTTGGTCAAAATTTTTGATCAGGGCAAGCGCGAATTACCGGCTCTGACCGAGGGTCTTATCGCTACCAGTAATTTTTTGCTGAACTACGGCGTTTACCTATTATTTGCGTTAATAGGGCTCCACTTTTTTATCAAACACCTGATGCGCGATCCCAAGCGCTTACGCTCCTGGCACGTGGTGCAGTTGAAGTTGCCGGTGATCGGTGAGCTGGTCAAGCAGATCAACTCGGCGCGCTTTGCTGCGACCTTGAGCCTCCTGTCTGCCAGTGGTGTACCTCTCTTGCAGGCGCTGAATATCTCCGGCCAGGTGATGACCAATAAAATCCTGCAAGAGGCTTGCGATACCGTCGCCGCCTCGGTGCGCGAGGGGATGAGCCTGAGTCGCGCGATGGAAAATACCGGGCATTTTCCGCCGCTGTTAGTGCAGCTGGTTGCGAGTGGTGAAACCAACGGAACTTTGCCACAGCAGTTGGACAACGCCTCCAAAGACCAGGAGCGGGAATTGGAAATGATGTTGGGTGTGGCTATGGGCTTGTTGGAGCCTGCCACGATTATTTTCATGGGGGGAGCGGTGTGCGTGATTGTATTGGCGATCCTCACCCCGATTTTCGAAATGACCAAGCTGGGTTAAGTTTACCTGGATTGGTTACAGATTAAGTTGATAGCGCTATTTGAGGAGACAAATATGAAAACAAGAATGATGAAAAACAGAATGCACCAGGCCGGCTTTACCTTGGTGGAAATTATGGTGGTGGTAATTATTATCGGCCTGCTCGCCGGTATTGTGGTGCCCAACGTGATGGATAACCTCGATAAAGCCAACGTGCAAAAAGCGCGCGCTGACTTTAGTTCGTTGCAAACCGCGCTCAAGCTCTACCGCATCGATAACTTCAACTTCCCGACTACCGAGCAAGGCTTGGAAGCGCTGGTGACCAAGACCTCCATCGCCCCGGTGCCGCGTAACTTCAAGGCCAGTGGTTACATCGATAACCTGAACAAGGATCCATGGGGTAACGACTACCAATACATGAGCCCAGCGGATGGTAAGGAATATGATATTTACAGTTTGGGCGCTGATGGAGTTACCGGCGGCGAAGGCCAGAATGCCGATATCAGTGTTTGGGATGAACAATAAGTTTTAATCCTCAAGGGCGGTGCCTGTGAACTCCAACCAGCGCGGTTTTACCCTGATCGAGATCATTTTCGTGGTCTTTATCATTGGTATGGCAGTTGGGGTGATTTCCATCTCGGTAGGCGGAAACGCGGCTGCCGATATGACGCGCAAAGAGGCCCAGGAGTTTTTACTGCAGGCGGATTATATTGCCGAGCAGTCGGTGCTTAAGGGCGAGACCCACGGCCTGTTTGTCGAACCGCGCGCAGCGCAGGATATCGATGGACAGGAGCAGTGGTGCTACCAGTGGCGGCGGGTGCGCGACCGCCAATGGCAGGATCTTCCCGAGCTAACCCAGCACTGTCTGGCCGAGGGGCAAGTAATTGAATTTGTCGTTGATGACGAGCTGTGGGAATTTGACCCTGAACTTGAATATCAGGATCCGGTGATGGGCTTTTTCCCCAGTGGCGACGGCACGGGTAAAATTGAAATCGCTATTTATGCAAATTCATCGCAAGCCACCGAGACCGTTGAGCCCGAGCGGTTTGAACTGGATCTTGCGGGTGAGCTGCACTGGGTTAGCGAAGAAGAGCGGATTGAAGAGGAGCAGCGCGGGCGATGAACATCTCTCTCTCCGGTTGTTCCACAAGATTCATAGCGAGGCAATTTCGCCCGCGCCAGCAGCGTGGTTTTACCCTCTTGGAGGCGATGATTGCCCTGATGATTGTTGCCATGGCGCTGCCGGCATTGATAACCCTGGTAATGACGCAGCTGGATGGTTCGGCGGCAATCCGCGATAAAACCTACGCTTACTGGGTGGCCGAAAATCAGCTTACGCGGATCCGCCTGCTCCAACAGCAAAAGGCTAAAAAGGCCTTGCCGGACTATCAAGTGCCGGAAAAGGATTCTGGCCTGGTCGATATGGCCGGTAGGCGCTGGCAGTGGCAGCTTAAAACTATTGTGATGGAATCTTCACCGGTGCCCGGGTTCAAGCGCGTTGAAATTGCGGTGCGCCTTATGGGGCTTGCGGATGGTGCATCCTTGGGCAGCGCGGGAGTCGATGAAGACCAAGCGGCGCTGGCGCGCTTGACTGGTTACATCAGCGACCCTGAAATTGTGCGGGTGCAATAGGGTGATTTGCGTGCAACGCCAATTCCGTCAGCAAGGTTTTACCCTGCTGGAAGTCATGATTGCCTTGGTAATCTCGGCGCTAATCGCGGTGATGGCGTTTGAGTCGCTCAATGCCGCGGATGCAGGCGCAACCAAGACCAATGAAGTGTTGGCCGAAATCAATAAACTTGATCGCGCCTGGCAGATAATTGGCGCGGATTTACGCCACGTTATACCGCCTTCCGCCGCCGATAAAAATACAGTGTTCGAGGCGGAGAGCCTCAAATCCTCCGGCGAGGATGCCGACCAGATGTTGATGTTGTTCAAGCGCCGTGGCTGGGTTAATTTTTCCAACTTGCCGCGCAGCGATTTACAGCTGGTGAGCTACCGTGTGGAAGAGGGCAAGTTGTGGCGCGATTTTTTGCCCGAGCACAATCTTGAATTGGCAGACATTGATATTGAAGACGACGCCTTTCATCAGTTGTTGTTAGAGGACGTCGAGGATGTACAACTGCGCTTTCTGTACCAGGGAGCAATTACCTCTAAGGGTAAGTCAGTGCTGGAGGATCGTGAGTTTTCCGAGGATTGGCTGCAAAAGTGGCCGGAAAACACCCAACAGGGCGCTAGTGCCCAAGATTTGCCTCTGGCAGTAGAAATAACCATCGAACTAAAAGGGGTTGGCACCAGTGTGCGTCTCTTCGCCATGCCAGAACCACAGTAGTTTGCCTGCCGGTCGCCCGGCGCGCGAGCGGGGAACTGTATTACTACTGGTGTTGCTGGTAGTGGCATTGGTTGCTGGTTTAAGCGTCAAGTTTGCAGCGCAGTACCAATTAGGGTTAGCGCGGGCCGAGACGCGCTGGCACGGCGCCCAGGCGCGGTCATTTCTGGAAGGGACAGAGGAAATCGCCAAGTTACTATTTCCCTTGGCCAACATTGACCCTCAAGTCGACTATTTGGGGGAGGATTGGGGTAACGAAGTCCCGATTGAGGACGAGGGGGTGAGCGGTTTCGCCAAGATGACCGATGCCACCACTCAGCTTAATTTGAATGACTTGGCGCGCCCGATTGACCTGACCAAGCCCGATGGCACGCCCGAGCGCTACAGCGAGGCGCAGCGCCGGTTTATCCGGTTGTTGCAAACTTTCCCGGATATGCCGCTCGACCAGAACCAGGCCGAAGTCCTGCTTGCCGGTGTGGTGGATTGGATTGATGCGGATGAGGCCGAATCCGGGTCGGGCGGTGCAGAGTCGAATTTTTACCAAGGCATGCAGGAGCCCTATCGCGCTGCCAATGCGCTGTTTAAATCAGTCGATGAGTTGCGCCTGGTGCGCGGTTTCAATGAAGCCCCGCTCCTGGTGACGCGTTTGATGCCCTTTGTCACCGCTTTGCCAGTGGCGGATGCAGGTATGAACATCAACACCATGGATCTGGTGGCGCCCCACGGCAAGGGACTTAATAACTTGCTGTTGTGTTTTAACGGCTCCAATGACCTGGCGCCTATGGACCCTGCCGATATGCAGCGGTTTATTGAGTTGCGACCGCCGACGGGTTTCCCTGACAAAACCGCTGTCACCAGCGCTTGGGATAGCATGTTCGCCGGTAAACCGCTGGACCCTGAGGGGCTTACTACCCTCACCAAATATTTTTGGCTGAACTCGACTGTGCAGCTGGTCGATCAGCGCCGCAGTATGCGCAGTTTGATGATGACGGGTACCGAGCCGGGTACGCTCAAGGTGATCCGGCGCGATGATATGTTTGAGTTGCCAACCGTGGAACGCGGTGAAAAAGATAAAGACGGCGATACCGAATTGGTTGAATAAGCCTTAACCCCAACCTGATTGAGCAAGAGTTAGAGCAAATTATGTCCATGCAATTGGTGCTCTCTGTAAATACTTCCGAGGATGGCAAAAGCCTGGCGGACCATTTCCGCTGGTGCTGGCTGGGTGCCGATGGCCTGCCTGCCGATGAGGGTGCAAGTGGTGACCGTGAAGCACTGCGCGCGCTCATCAGCGCCAGGACGACTCATCCGCAGTCGGCCTGGTTGATATTGCCCGGCAGCCAAGTCAACACGCGTGAGCTCGAATACAGCGAAAAAGAGAAGAAACACTTGCGCAACCTATTGCCGTTCCAGTTAGAAGACTCGGTGGTGGGTGATATCGATGACCTGCACTTTGCTCTCGGCACTCCCGCCGATGGCAAGGTCGTTGTCGCTTTCGCGGATAAAACTTGGCTGCAAGCGGTTTTTGCTGAATTGGCGGCGCTGGGTATTGAAGTGACCCGCTGCTGGACCGCGCCATTGACACTGCCGCTCCCCGCCGAGGCAGGCACCGATACCAACAATCATTGGACACTGGGTTTATACCAAAACCAGGTACACCTGCGTTACGCCAAAACTATGGGATTCTGCGTTTCGCAACAGCACGCGCGCATGGCGTTGCAAATGTTGCTGCGCGACCAGGAACGGGCGGACAGCTTGCCCAACTTGCATTTGCGAGCAGCGACTGAGGCCGACCTAGCCGTATTGGGCGAATTGATCCCGGCAGAATTGCAGGGCGCTATTGCCAGCCAGACACTGGCGGATGAGTGGGCGCTGGACTTCAGCAGTAGCTCCATCGATTTATGCCAGGGTGACTTTTCCCAGCGTCTGCCGATTGAACGCTGGTGGAAACTCTGGCAGCCGGTTGCGATTTTCGCCGGTCTCTGCGTCGCTGTTTATCTGGGCACGTTGATGTTCGAGATCCAGCAACTCAGTCGCGAGAACGCTAAAATCCGCCAGCAAATCGAAGCCACCGCCCGCGCGGCTATCCCCCAAGGCCGTATTGTCGATCCTGAAAAGCAGCTGACCACTCTGCTCAAGCAAAGTCAGCCAACGACCCAATCGGCCAGTGTCATGTCACTGCTGGCGCTGACCCTGCCACAAATTGCGCAGGTTCCCAATGTCAGCATCAAGGGTATTTCCTTTGCGGGCGAGACGGGTGAATTGAATATTAGTGTTCAGGCAGACAGTTTTAGCGCTTTTGAAACGCTCAGCCAAAACATTGGCAACCAGGGGTTGAAAGCCGAGACCTCCAACTTTAACGCCCAGGGCAATGTGCAGACCGCACGCCTTAAAGTGACTAAAAATCCCTAACCGGTAAGCTGCTATGAACCAGATACTGACGTTTCTCAATAAATATAACCGCCGGGAACAAACGCTGATTTTGGGTTGCGCGCTGGCGGTGCTGGTGTATCTGATCTGGTTGGTGGTGCTCGTGCCCATCCAGAACAAACGCGACCAAATGGCGGCCGCGAATATCGCCTCGACCCTGACCCTCGGCCGCGTACAAGTGGTGGCCGCGCAACTCCAGCAGGTTCGCAATGCTGGTGCGACCGCAAGCGATGACAATATCAGCAGTCTTGTCGATTCCACCCTGCGCGCCAACGGCCTCGCCATGACTAACTTGCAGCTGGGCGCTAACGGCGAAGCGCGCGTGCGTTTGGATCGGGCGTCCTACCAGCCGTTGATGCAATGGCTGTACGAGCTGGAGTTCAAACAGGGTATTACGGTGAGCGACCTGTCTATTGTCTCCACCAATGACCCGGGGCAGGTGACCGTAACCCTGCGCTTACAAAAAGCCCATTAATCATCGATAAGCACATGTTTGCGTCGATCAAACCTAGCCTGATTGAAACTAGCCCTATGAGCCGTTTTTCTGTTTTGCTGAATAACCATAAAAAACTCTGGGTTCCGCTCGGGGTTGCCCTGTTCCTGGTCTTTACGATCACCAGCATCCCGGCCATCTGGGGCGCTTATGCGCTCAGTAAGGGGTCGGGTATCGCTCTGAATGGCGTGACTGGCACCGTGTGGAACGGGCGCGCCAGTTTGGGTAGCCTCCGCACCGCCAGCCAGGAGTATTCGCTGGGGCAGGTAAGTTGGGATTTGAATCCTCTCTCCTTGCTGACCTTGACCCCCTGTGCCCATGTCACTACCAAACTCAATACCCAGGAATTTAGCGGCGACATCTGCGGCGGTATGGGCGATAAGCTGAAGCTGAACGATGCCGACTTTTCGCTGGCCGCTGCGCTGGTGCAAGGGCGCTTTCCCATCCCGGTTCAGGGTCAAGTGTCCGGGCACATTGATGAATTGGATATACGTGGAAACGTAATCCAAAAGCTCAATGGCAAGGTCACTTGGAATAGTGCCCGCGTCAACACCGGCGCTAACTGGCTGGATATCGGCAGTTTCGCAGCCGAGCTGAGCGACAACGGCAAAAATGGCGTGCGCGCCAAATTTTTCCAGTTGAGTGGTCCGGTTGATGTGAATCTGCAAATCGAATTGGCCGCCCCGGCTGGAGGCAAGGTGACCGGCGAATTGGCTGCACCCAAGGCGTTTTTTGAAGGTGCCAATGCCCTGGATATGTTGGGTATGTTCGCCCAGGAAGAGCGGGTGGACGAAGCGGGGAAAACGCACTATCGCGTCGATGTAAATCTGTAAGGCAATTCCTATGAAGCAACTCCTCGCTGCGGCTGCACTCCTCGTTTTCAGTCTCGGCTGCCAGGCCAAATGGCACGGCGAGGACCAGGGCATCATGGGCACCAACGTCAGTGTCACTTTATGGCTGGAAGACGACGCAAAGGCCGAGCAGGCAGTGCAGGCGGTGATGGATGAAATGCGCCGCATCGACCAGCAGTTCAGCCCCTATATCGAAACCAGCGAACTCTCCCGCGTCAATCAATTAGCACCCAAGGCCAATGCCAAAACCCCGCTGAAAATCTCGGCGGAAATGACTGCCATCATCGATAAATCCCTCTATTACAGCCGCCTGAGTGACGGCGCTTTTGATATCACCTTCGCCTCCCTCGGACGCTATTACGACTACCGCAAAAAACTTAAACCGAGTGAGCAACAGCGCGAAGAATTACTGCCGCTGATTAACTACCGCTTTATCCATTTGGATAGAGAAGCTAATACCGTCTGGTTTGAACATCCAGGTGTTTATATTGATCTGGGCGGAATTGCCAAGGGTTATGCGGTCGACCGGGCCACCGAGATATTGCAGAAAAAATTCGGCGTGATGCATGCCAATGTCACTGCCGGTGGTGATAGCCGGGTCATTGGCGACAAGTTCGGGCGCCCCTGGTTGGTGGGCATTAAAAACCCGCGCGCTGAAGCAGTAGCGGTGACCTTGCCATTGACTGACGTATCCCTCTCCACTTCGGGCGATTACGAGCGTTACTTCATCGACCAAAACGGCGAGCGCGTCCATCACATCCTCAACCCGCGCACCGGCAAATCCCCCCACGGTGTCAACAGCGTCACCATTCTCGGCCCTGCCGGTTTTGATACCGACCCTATGGCCAAGATAGTGTTTATCCTCGGCCCGGAAAAAGGCCTGGAAATTATCAATAACACTCCCGGTTTTGATGCCGTGATTATCACCAGCCAGGGCAAGGTTCTCTACAGCAAAGGTATGCAGGCGCCGGAATAATTGCCGCGCTAAAAATCCTCCTGCTGCCGTTTAGCATTCCAATAAAAACGCTCTAAGCTTCAAGGCGGCGATGTCTTACACAAGTTGCGCGTAAATTGTTAGTTGGCGACATAAAAAGTAACTCCCGTGCAACATCAATTGTGCCTAGTGTCACACTAAAAAAGTTAACCGATACGCACAATGGGCGGCTTTTGCCGTTTTTCGGCAGTTGGTCTACAAAATGCTAAGTGCATGCAGATTGCCGGATGTGGTCGCACTGGCCGTCCATCAATTTTTCGGAGAAAAACCATGCTTCACCCGCTGCGCCAGTGTTTTCGCTTGGCTGTTCTGGTCTCCCTGTTTTCCTGCTCCCTGCTATACGCACAAACAGCGGCGCCCGCCAAAACTGGCCCTGCCGCCAAAGGTGGTGAGCAAGTGGAATCGCTCAAAGAGTCGGTACTCACCCTCAACCGCGACCTGTTAATCCTCGAAGAAGAATTACTCTATCCCGCCAGCAGCCAGGTGGCGGTTTATGTCTCCATGGACCTGGGCACCTATTTCGCGTTGGATGCCGTCAAGTTGGAAATTGATAACAAATTGGTCGCCAGCGAGCTCTACACCGATAAACAAACCAAGGCCCTGTTTCGCGGCGGTGTGCAGCGCTTGTATGTGGGCAACCTGAAAACGGGCGAACACGAGATCAGCGCGTTTTTTACCGGACGCGGGCCGCAGCAGGATTACAAACGCGGCGCGAAACTGGTGATCAATAAAAGCCAGGAGCCTGTGGTACTGGAACTGCGTATCGTGGATTCGGATGCGCAACTGCAGCCGGTCTTTGACATCAAACAATGGCAGATGTAATGCGTAAACCAATGTCGTTGTGGCGCGCATGTGCGCTGCTTGGCGTTGCGGTGTTGGCGCCTTCCGCCGGCGCCCAAGAACCGATTAAAACTTCCGTGGCTGACCTGCGCTACGGCGTTGCGCTTTATCATTACTATCAACAGGATTACATAGCCGCGCTGGCCGAATTAATGGTGGCCGACACGCGCGATGGCATCCAGGGGCACGGCGATAACCCGGAATTAATTGCCGGTGGTGTCAGCCTCGCATTCGGTATGCAACACCACGCCGAAGGTGTATTCACCCAGATTCTGCAAGATGAGCGCCGTCCGCAATCGGTGCGCGATGCCGCCTGGTTTTATCTCGGCAAATTGCACTACACCCGTGGCGATTGGGCGGCAGCTGAACAAAGTTTTGCGCGCGTCAGCAGAGAATTCAAACCCTCGTTGCGCGCGCAGATGCAAGCGCTGCAAATTAATATCCGCATCCGCAATAACACTTTCTCTGAATTAAACCTCGACAACATCCACGCCGACGAATTGCGCACCTGGAACTCCTACACGCTCTACAACCTCGGTGCCGCCCACGCGCGCGCCGGCAATTTTAAAACTGCGCAAGATTTTTTTACCGAGCTATCTGATATTGATGTGGCGGAGCAGCCGCAGCGCCGCAAAGAGCAGTGGGCATTGCAAGACAAAGCCTTCACCGCGATTGGCTACAGCTATCTCGCCGAAAAAAAATATGCGGCGGCGATCCGCGAATTTACCAAAGTGCGCCTCGACGGTGTTTACGCCAACCAGGCGCTGCTGGGCTATGGTTGGGCTGCGGTGGCGCAAGAAGAATATGACCAGGCGCTCAAGCCCTGGCAATTGTTGCGCACGCGCAGTTTGATGCATCCCGCCGTGCAGGAGTCGCTGCTGGCCTTGCCCTACGCCTATGAAAAATTGGGTGCCCAGGGCGAGGCGGTCAGCGCCTATCAATCCGCGGAGGAATTGTTAGCGCGTGAAATCCAGTTGATCCGCGATATGCGCGCGACCCTCACGGAAGGTGAATTATTAACGCTGATTGGCAGCGAGCCAGTTTCGGCGGAAGACGCCAACAAAATGCTGCGCAGCGATACGCCGGGCGATGATGCATTGACAGCGGTGGTGACTGACGACGGCCAAAACTGGCTCAAACTGGATAACACCAGCATCATCAAAACTCGCTCGGCTTACCTGAACGAATTGTTTGCTAAAAATGCGTTTCAAATTGCGGTGCTTGAATTGCGCGATTTGTTGCGCCTGCAAACTTTGCTAAAAAATTGGCAGCCTAAATTGGTG
>DATIDX010000141.1:0-4190 GCA_035456025.1 Cellvibrio sp.
TCAAGCGCGTGCTCGCCCAGGTAATGTCCACGCGCGGTGACAACCGGCTGCTTGAAAAACAAATCCAGGACAGCCAGGCGCGGCTGCGCAGCGAAAAGCCGGAAGAGCGTCAACAGGCGTTAGTCGAACTCGCCAAGACCCGCTATGCCAGCGCGGCCACCGTCATTGCGCCGCTACTGCAAGATGGAAACAACAGCGTAAAACTTGATGCACTTCTCGCACTGCGTGCGACGGGTAACCAGAGCCATACGCGGCTGGTCGAGGCCTTGGTCAATGATCCCGATCCATCGGTTAGTTGGTTGGCGAAAGATGTGATCGCCAATTTGCAGAATTTGAGTGAAAAGGCGCGAACTCAGATCGCGAGCACAGATATTGTCGCAGAACTGCCGGCTATGGATGCTTTATAAGGACTTTTTAAAACGCTAATAAAAATTTCATTTTATAAATAAAAACATGGCGCATTTATTTGTATTTTTTACCGCGAGTGGAGCTTGGTGAGACGTTAGAAAGTGCGTCGCTAATACAAAATTCTACTAAGAATGACTCTTATTTGGCTGTATATTGTTAAAAAGACAATAAGGCTTATTGTAAATATGACCATACTTATATGGTTTAATTGACAATAAGATAATAACACCAATAAATACGCACCTGTCGGCGCCGCCAAGCTTCCAATAATAACGGTAAGTTAGTCTGGCATCCGACAACAACACCTGTCCGCAAGGGCGGGATCAGTTCCCCAACAACCTCTTTCCTCTATGGGCGGTATTGGTTGGGAGGTGACATTTTTGGAGTCTAATAATGAAATTATTAACCAACAGCAAACTCGCGCTTTCTTCACTTGTTTGTGCATCGGCACTCTGTGCATCGGTCGCCAGCGCTCAGACATTGACGTCTAACTCAACTGGAACCAATAACGGGTTTTACTACTCGTTCTGGAAAGATTCTGGCAACGCGTCCATGACCTTACATTCCGGTGGCCGTTACGCCTCGCAATGGAACAGCGGCACCAATAACTGGGTGGGTGGTAAGGGCTGGAACCCAGGCAGCAGCTCCAAAGTAGTCAGCTATTCCGGTTATTACGGTGTGAGCAACAGCCAAAACTCTTACCTGGCACTTTATGGCTGGACCAGAAGCCCGCTGATTGAGTATTACGTGATTGAAAGTTACGGCTCATACAATCCGGCCAGCTGCTCCGGTGGTACTGACTACGGCAGTTTCCAGAGCGATGGCGCAACCTATAACGTGCGTCGCTGCTTGCGTACCCAACAGCCGTCCATTGATGGAACCCAGACCTTCTACCAATACTTCAGCGTGCGTAATCCGAAAAAAGGTTTTGGCAACATCTCCGGCACCATCACCTTTGCTAACCACGCCAACTTCTGGGCGAGTAAAGGTTTAAACCTGGGTAATCACAACTACATGGTTCTGGCGACTGAGGGCTATCAAAGTAACGGTAGTTCCGACATCACTGTGAGCGAAGGTAGTAATGGGGGTGGCGGTAATAATGGCGGCGGTAGTTCCAGCTCGTCTCCCGCTACCGGTGGCAGCAAAACCATCGTGGTACGTGCGCGTGGCACCGCTGGGGGGGAGAGTATTACCCTGAAGGTGAACAACACGGCGGTGCAAACCTGGACGTTGGGCACTGGTATGAACAATTACACCGCGACCACCAACTTGTCCGGCGGCAGCCTGGTGGAATACACCAATGATTCCGGCAACCGCGATGTGCAAGTGGATTACATCAGTGTGAATGGTTCTGTGCGTCAAGCGGAAGCGCAAACCTACAATACGGGTGTTTACCAAAACGGTTCCTGTGGCGGCGGCAGCGGTAGAAGTGAATGGCTGCACTGCAACGGCGCGATTGGTTTCGGCAATCTTTAATTGTTAAGATTGGTCGTTGAGTAAACAGAAAGGGGCAGGTTTTTCCTGTCCCTTTTTTATCGTCAGTTTTCATCGCAGTTTTATCGCAACTAAAAATAATAATGCACTTCAACAAGGGACCAACAATGGGACTCCATCGTTATTCCATAGGCCATCTTTTATTAGCTGCTGCTATTGGCGCCGCTGTGTGTTACGGCATGCTCTGGTTTATATCCAATGATGCGCAGCAGCGCGAAAAAATTGCAGCGCTGGAGCAGCAGATCCAGACCCTGCAGCTTGCGCAAAAACCGCCCTCCCGCGAGTCAGATGAAACGGCAAATCAAGCGCTAAATATCGAACAATTGCGCAAGGATTTGAGTACTCGTTTTATTGGCGACCCGCGTACCCTGGGCGAGAAGCTGCGTGATTTTGTGGCGCAGAATCCCGGTGAGCAAAATATCGCGATCGCCTGCAAAGTAGTTGCTGATTTGGCGGAGAACTCCGATGCCATGGCCAACGAGGAATTGATCCAGTTATACAACAACCAGACGCATGCGGAATTTAAACGGGTGATCGCGCAAGTGCTGTCGCTGCGTGGCGACAATAGTTTGCTTGAGCAACAGGTGCGCACTGCTCAAACCGAATTGAAAAGTGATGATCCCCAGGCGCGCCGCCAAGTGCTGGGTGCGTTGGCAAAAACCCGGTATGCCGGCGCAGCCAAAGCCATAGCGCCGCTGGTGCAGGACGCGGATTCAACTGTGAAACTGGATGCGCTACTTGCACTGCGCGCGACGGGCAACGAGAGCCACATCAAGGCATTGGGGAATTTGGTTGGCGATCCTGATCCGTCGGTAAGTTGGTTGGCTCAGGATGTCATCAGCAATCTGGAAAACCTGAGCACAAAGGCACGCACCAAAGTTTCCCTCAACGATATCAATGCCGAATTGCCGGTGATCGCTGGAGCCGCTAATTAACGGGCGAAAAAAAGGGGCGGAAGTCCACCCCTGTCTCTAGAAATGTATCTCTGCTTTTGATTTAGAACTTCAACTCCTTCACCAAATGATCCGCTTTATACACCTGCTTCAACGCCGCGCTGATTGACGCCGGATGTACGGATACGGTGCGGCTCACAGATTCGTCGAAGAAGAAAGTATTGCCGAGCGATTTAATATTGCCGTCAAATACCAGCCCGACTAATTCGCCTTTGGCATTGATCAAGGGGCTACCGGAGTTGCCGCCGACTATGTCGTTGGTGGAAACCTGATTGAAGCGGGTGCTTTTGGACAGTTTTTTCTGCGCGCTTAACCAGCTGGCGGCTGGTTTGAACGGATCATATTCAGTGGCGCGGTCAAACAGCCCACCTATATCAGTGAAGGGTTTAACCGGCTTGCCGTTTTCGTCCCAGCCGCGAATCACCCCGTGGGATAAACGCAGCGAAAAAGTCGCATCGGGATAAACCTGTGTGCCCTGGTGAGCGAAGCGCGCCCGCGCCAATTGGTTCGCTGCCGCCTTTTGCACTGGCTCGATATTTTGATCGAAGTTAGTGCGCAACTCGCGCGCATATTCGTCGATCAAAAACGCAAACTTAATCGCAGGGTCATCGCTGTTTTTGACCGCTGCTACCCCGCCTTCCCACAATTGTTTACGCACGGCTGGATCGGCCAGTTTGCTATTGGTGACGATGGAGTTGGCGAGTGCTTCCGGTGATTGCTTGCCTAAAATGCGTTTAACGGCGGGATTGTCCACGCCCAGTTTCTCGCGCAATTTACTTAGCGACCAACCCAGCTTCATCCGCTCAAAATCAGGGTAAAGCGGCGATTCGGCAAACAGCCCCGCTTGAGCCGCAGGCAGGCTCGCATCGGAAAATTCACGCAGGCGCTCGCTGTCCGGTTTGGCTTTTTCAGCGGTGCCGCGCACCAGAGTCCGCGCCCAGATGACGTGCTGCGACATGGCGCCAAACCCGGTTTCAACCATCACATAATCGAGGTAAATGTTGCGCCAGGCAGTTTGTGCATCGGCCAGGGTTTTCCAGGGGTCGCCGTAGGTTGCAAGGCGCGCAGGGTCACTACTTACCCAAGTGCGGAAACTATTTTCCTGCGCGCGTTTTTCGTGCATTACACCCGGCGCCAGCAGTGCCTGGAACATACCGGTACGCGCCTTGATGCCATTTTCCACACTGGTCAATTCGGACTGCGCGATACGCGCTTGCTCCTCGCCCTGTGCCGAGTATTGCAACAGCAAGCCGCGGTATTCCGATGCCAGTATCAAGCGGAATGGCAGCACTAGGTCGCGCTGGGTTTCCAGCTCCGCCATAGTGAGTTGGCGTT
>DATIDX010000142.1:0-22672 GCA_035456025.1 Cellvibrio sp.
CGGGTTGATGTAGGCTTCGACGGCACCGTTGCCCAGACCGAGAATGATGCTGCCCCACATGAGCAACTTGACACCCTTGGCCTGCGCGACCACGAGCGCATCGCCCGTCACGCCGTGGATGGCGCTGTAGGCGGCGATCGCCAACGCGGTATAAATCAGATAGGAAGCGAACGAGAAGATCATGGCCACCTTGTAGCCAATGCGGTCGATGAACAGGCTGAAGAGGATGATGCTCACGCCGAACGGCCAGATGCCCGCGCCCTGCAATTCGCCGACGGAGACTTTGTCGAGCCCGAAGTCGGTGACGAACTGACCGCCGCACAGGATCATGCGGCTAAGCCACGTTCAAACCCAGGCGTAGCAAAGTGGCAACCAAAAGGATGGTTGGGAAAGCGGCGAAATCCAGCGGACGCAGGGCGTAAACCGATACCAGCAACACGACCAGCGAGAGCGCGATATTGAAGGTAAAAAACACGTCCAGCAGCAGTGCCGGGATGGGCAAAATGATCATCGCCAACAGCATGATCAACAACAGGGGAATACCCAAGTTGCCGCGCCCCATACCTTTGAGGGTACCAAGGGCCTCTCTGCCGTTAAAATTCATTTGGTTAAACGTTGGTAGCGCCATAAGTACGGATTCTTGACGGTTAAGGCCAGTTTTCCGGGTTATCGCAAGAAGCGTACCGATTTACTGCGGGGACTCTATCGAGGCGAGACTAGCCAAACAAAAAAGATCAATATTTGACCACCATAAAAAATGCGCATACTCTGTGCGCATATTGTTTATCCATTCAGAACGAGCATTGTGACTATGAACAACATCTACGACCCCAGTGCGCCGAAAAAACCAGCCAACCTGAGTATTAACAGTGAGTTGCTACGCAAGGCGCGCGAGTTTGAAATCAATCTCTCAGCCACCCTGGAACAAGCTTTGGTCGAAAAAGTGAAGCAGCGCCAGCAAGAGTTGTGGCTCTCGGCCAACAAGAACGCCATTGAGGAGTACAACAGCTACACAGAGCAAAGTGGCAATTTCAGCGATAAACAGCGGAGTTTCTAATGACCCAATTCCTCGTCTATAAAAATCCGGCTGCCAGCAACGAACATGTCCCGTTTTTACTCAATGTGCAAAATGACCTGCTCGCCGGGCTGGATACCCGCATGGTGATCCCGCTGATACGCGAATCCAGTTTTAAAGGCAGCGGTATTACCACCCTCACCCCAAAAGTCACTATCTATGGTGAGACCTTCTTACTATTGACTCCGCAAATGGCGGGTGTAAGCAACCAACTACTCACAGACGAAGTTTACGATCTGGGTGATTTTCGCTACGAAATTTTGGCGGCAATCAACCTGCTGATTGAAGGGTTTTAAATCAATCCACTTTGCCCGATGCGTTATAACGCAGATCACGCGGCACATTGATATTGCGAGGATAATTAGGTTTATCGCCTCTGCCTTTACGGTAATTGCGCAATTGGAAAACGTAGGCCAACACCTGCGCGACCGCGAGGAACAGGCCCGACGGGATTTCCTGATCCACTTCGGTGGTGTAAAAAATCGCCCGCGCCAGTACGGGCGACTGAATAATTTCAATCTTATGTGCATTGGCAATTTCACGAATTTTTAATGCCACGTGGTCGCCACCTTTGGCGATCATAATCGGCGTATCCATTTTTTCCGGGTCATATTTCAACGCTACCGAAAAGTGTTCCGGATTGGTAATAATGACATCGGCTTGCGGCACATTCGACATCATGCGGCGCTGCGCCATTTCACGTTGCAATTGGCGAATACGGCCTTTGACTTCAGGCTTTCCTTCAGTGTCTTTGGATTCATCCTTCTGGTCTTGCCGCGACATTTTTAATTTTTTGTTGTATTCATAAATTTGCAGCGGCACATCAATCGCAGCAATTAGGATAGTTGCGGCCGACAATGCGATAGTGGCGAAAATAGAAATTTCAAGTGAATGGATAATGGCATTGCCGATACTTTCATCGACCAGTCTGAACATATCCTGCGCGTAGATTTTTAACAGCCAAATGGTCGCGCCCAAAATGATTAGCACCTTGCCCAGCGACTTCAATAATTCAATCAGCGATTTGACCGAAAACATGCGCTTGAGACCGGCGAGTGGGTCCATCCGGCTGAGCTTTGGCGCCATGGCTTTGCCGCTAAAGTTCCAACCACCCAGAGCGATAGGCCCTAGAAATGATGCAACGAGTAAAATACCCATAAGCGGTGCAATGCTAAAAAGCCCGTCGTAAATTGCGCTGGCGAGATGCGCGATCATGGCGTTGGGATCATAAATTGTCGCGCGATTGAGAATGAAATTTTCGCGCGTAAGGCCGATCAATTTACTGCCCATGAATTCAGCAAAAAAATACAAACCGAGCGCCGCCAACATTAACACGGCAGTAGTGGTTAAATCGCGCGATCTGGGAATCTGGCCTTCTTCGCGCGCTTTTTCAATTTTTCGCGCACTGGCCTCTTCCGTTTTTTCCTGACTGCTGTCGTCATCTTCAGCCATGGCAGCGCCTTATGGTGTGAGTGCCAGCGTACGCAACACACCTATTCCCTCTTCCATAATTTCAAAATAGACGGGCAGGAAGTTGGCGAGCGTAAACCACATGAGGATAAAACCAAAAATCAGTGTGATGGGAAAACCCACCGTAAACACGTTCATTTGCGGCGCCGAACGGCTCATCACTCCAAACGACATATTTACAATCATCAGCGATGTAAACAGCGGCAAGGTAATTAGTAAAGCTGCACTGAACAACCAGGATCCCAAATCAACTATCGTCATAAAATGCGCTGCATTCATTCCAGCGCCACCAATAGGAAAGGTGGTAAAACTATCGATCATCAACTGCAAAACTACTAAATGCCCATTGCTACTTAAAAATAATAAGGTGGATAACAACAAATAAAATTGCGACAAAATCGTCACACTTACTCCGCTGGAAGGGTCGTTCATGGCGGCGAAGCCCAAGCCCATTTTCATCGCGATAAATTGCCCTGCAAGTACGAACACGTGTAACACCACTTGCATGGCGAAACCCAACGCGAGGCCGATCAGAACCTCCTGGATTACCATCATGAAACCTTGCATCGATAAAAAGGAAACTACCGGCGCTGGTGGCAATACCGGAGCGATCATGATCGACGTGAATAACATAAGGATGAGACGCACACGCGCAGGCACTGTACGCGCGCCGATCACGGGAACGGCAAAATAAAATGCACCTATGCGCAGCAACGGCCATAGATACTGGCCGATAAATTGCGACAACTGCTCTTCAGTGATAATTAATTCTTGCATAGTCAGCCGCTAACCAATCAGGCTCGGCACGCTTGAATAGAGTCGATTAAATAAATCCATAAACTTGGTCAGCAACCAAGGACCGGCAATCATCAAAGTGATCAGGGTTACGATCAGGCGTGGCAAAAAACTCAAGGTCTGTTCGTTAATCTGGGTCGCGGCCTGAAACATGCTCACGATTAAACCCACGATCAACCCTGGCCCAATAATGACCAGCAGCATCAATATCACCAGGAAAAAAGCGTCTGCGAACAAATCCATTACGACTTCGGGCGTCATCATACAAAACCTCCGTCATATACCGTAGCTGGCGGCGAGCGTACCCACGATCATCGCCCAACCGTCAACCAACACGAACAACATAATTTTAAATGGCAATGAAATAATCAGCGGTGACAACATCATCATACCCATCGCCATAAGCACACTGGACACAACAATGTCGATAACTAAAAAAGGGATAAAAATAATAAAGCCGATCTGAAACGCCGTTTTTAACTCGCTGATAATAAATGCAGGCACAAGGATGCTGAATGGTGTTTCCTCGGGCACAGCGATTGGCGGATGTTTGGCAATGCCGACGAATAACGAAATGTCTGACTCCCGCGTCTGCGCCATCATAAATGCATGGAAAGGCGCCGCGGTTTTTGCAAGTGCATCCTGCGCTGAAATTTGTTGGTTGATGTAAGGTTGCAGTGCATCCTCGTTCACCTTGTTTAACACCGGCTGCATGATAAATAAGGTTAAAAATAACGCGAGCCCAATCAAAATCTGGTTTGAAGGTGACTGCTGCAAACCCAAAGCCTGCCGTAAAATTGAAAACACAATAATGATGCGGGTAAAGGAGGTCATCATCATTAACAGCGCAGGCAAAAACGTCAGCGCGGTCATAATCGCCAGGATTTGCAGCGTTACCGTATATTCCTGGGTTCCATTGGGATTGGTTTTTACTGTAAGTGCAGGCAATCCGGGAATCGCCGGTAAGCTACCCAAATTGGACGGCGCAGTTTGGGACAGCGGTAAGGTGTTCGCCGTGGGGTCAGCAACATTCGGCGTAGTGGTTTGCGCTGTGGAAAAACTGGCGATTAACATCAGCAGCAGCACACACAGTGCACGAATAGCGAAGCACTGCTTAGTGATCAGAAAATTCATCATAATTATTCCTGCGACGCGGAATCACTTTTGCGATCAGGCGAAGGTGGCGTCTTTTGCTGCAAAATTGCCATGAGTTTGCGACTAAAATCCGATTGGACTTCCGCTTTATTATCCACGGCGATTGGCTCCGCAAATACATGCAAGGTATTGATGTTGGTGGGAGTAATGCCCAGCAATAACTGCTGCCCGGCTGCATCAATCAACACAATCCGCTCGCGCGTGCCCAAAGGCATAGACGAAATAATTTTAAGCTGCGTGTTCGCCGAAAAAGAACCTGAGCCAAAACGCTTCACAAAAAAAGACAACGCAAAAATCAACGCAATGATTGCGCTCAACCCCAAAGTGACATTCAGCAGGTGGGTACCACTGCCAATCCTGGGCGCTGCGTTTACCGCCGCTGGATTATTTTTTCCGCTAACCGGCGTCGCCGCTTCAAAGTTGCTATTCGGCACTGCAGCAGCTGATGCAGCCGCAACTTTGGCGTTGTTAGCAGCGGGAGCTGATGAATACGCGCTGGCAGCGGAAGAAGTAGCTGCATAAGCTGAAAGCGATAATCCAGCAATCATCAATGGCACCAACAGCATTCGCAGCAGCATCGAAGTTTTTAACCTTTGTGCATTCAGTCGCGACGATAACATTCAATATCCCTAACGCAATTTTTTGATGCGTTCAGCGGGGCTGATAACATCGGTCATACGGATACCAAATTTTTCATTGACCACCACTACTTCACCATGGGCAATCAAGGTTCCATTAACCAGCACATCCAGTGGTTCCCCCGCCAGGCGATCCAATTCAATCACCGAACCCTGATTGAGTTGTAACAAATTGCGGATGGTAATAGAGGTGCGCCCTACTTCCATCGAAATCGAAACGGGAATATCCAGAATGACATCCAGATCAGGGCTGCCCGCTGGTTGTTTCAACACTTCATTTTTCAGTTCATCAAATGACACTGCACTTGCCATGGCTTGGTCAACATCCGCCTGCTCTGCCATAGCAGCAGCCCAGTCGTCAGCCATAGAATCCTGATCGATATCATCACTTGCCATTTTTTCCACCTTTAGTTGCAGTCACGCTTTCATCATTAGCCGTTGCTTCTTGTGCTTTCGCAGCATCGCCTTTAGTGCCAGTAATATTGTAGGCACTGCTGCGATCAATAAACTCGCGGATTTTTAAACTCAGGAAGCCATTGGTTTGCCCTAGCTGCGTGCGAAACATAGGCACGCCATTGGCCGTTAATACATGATAGTCAGGGAATTCTATGGGGATAATGTCGCCCGCTTTTAAATCGACAATATCGCGCAAGGTAATATCGCGCCGGACAATATCGCACTCCAAATCCACACTCGCGGAGAGCACATCTTCGCGTAAGGCTTTTTCCCAACGCTCGTCGTGTTCATCACTGTCGCTTTGCAAACCGGCGTCCAGCACTTCGCGAATCGGCTCGATCATTGAGTAGGGAACAGTGATATGCATCTCACCGCCACCGCCATCCAACTCAATATGGAAAGTGCTCACCACCACAACTTCACTTGGGCTAACGATATTCGCAAGCGAGGGATTTACTTCGGAATGGACATATTCAAAATTGATCGGAAACACGGCCTTCCATGCTTCGGTTAGATCAATAAATGCTTGGTTCAACACCATCTGCACGACACGCAGTTCAGTGGGTGTGAATTCACGGCCTTCAATTTTTGCGTGGCGACCATCCCCGCCAAAAAAATTATCAACAAGTTTAAATACCAGACGTGCATCGAGGATAATTAATGCAGTCCCCCGCAACGGGCGGAATTTCACCATATTCAAACTGGTGGGAACATAAAGAGTGTGAACATACTCGCCAAACTTTTGGATTTGTACACCGCCAACAGAAACATCTGCAGTGCGGCGCAATAAGTTAAACATACTAATGCGGGTGTAACGGGCAAAACGCTCGTTGATCATTTCAAGCGTGGGCATACGCCCACGCACGATACGATCCTGACTGGTGAGGTCATAGGTTTTTACCGTACCGGGCTCTACATCCGCATCGGTATCTATATCGCCGTCGTCAACGCCATGTAAGAGCGCATCGATTTCGTCTTGCGAAAGTAAATCTTGCACAGCCGTTTCCTTATTGCATCACAAAATTGGTAAACAATACTTGCTCGACATTTGATTCAGATGGCTCTTCACTCTCACCCCTGGCAACCAATGCCGCTTGTTCTTTTTCGACATGGCTGCGGATAATTTCCAACGCCTCTTCGCGCAGAGTTTCTTTGCCTTCGTTGGTTTGCAATTCATCAAAATTTTTGGAACTAAGTAGCATCACTACGCCGTTACGGATCGCTGGCATATGCAACTTTAATAAATCAGCCAACAATGGATCGCGGTACATCAGCGTAATAGCGGCCTGCAAATATCGCTGGCGGCCATTCACGTTAAAATTGATCGTAAAGTTAGGTGTCATCTCCAAATAAATTGCAGGAGCCAATGTAGCTTCGGCGTGTTCTTCTGCTGCTTCATTTTTTCCTGTTTCAGGTGCGGGCGATAACATTTTTAACGCAACAACGGTACCGCCGATGGAAATTGCAATCAGTGCTACCGCAAGACCAATCATCAAAAATAATTTCTTTTTCTTTTTTGAACCTGCATCCGCATCGGCGTTGGCTGCATCATTTTTTGCTTTTGGGGCTGCCGCCATGTCAAAACTCCGTCACATTCAAAGGCTAAAGGGGTTTGAGCAATACCTATGCCAGTATCGCCTCTGAAAGCTTAGCAGCGGATGGGGGGTTTGCGAGGACGCCGACCAATAATTGGAGGAAGAAAGCTGATGCAAAACAAAGATGTAGAGAACCTGAGCAAACTGATCAGGTTCCCGGCGACAGCCTGTGAAGATGTGGTGCGGTGAAGCGAGTTATCAGGCGTAGTGGTCAACAAGCCGCATTGAAACAGCCTGGGTTACAGCGACTGGTGCAAGCTCTTCATCCACCAATTCATTGACACCCTGATTCCTGGCCGAATCGTCTTGCTCGCGCTGTTGCTGGGCGAACGATTTATCCGACACATCTACATTCACCAGGTTCAAGCCTTGGTCAGAAAACATTTCGCGCAAACGATGAAGTTGCTGGTCAAGCGCTTCACGCACGGCTGGATGAGGACTCACAAATGAAATACTGGTTTGATCCTGATTTACGCTGACCTTTACTTGCATTGCCCCTAATTCGGGTGGATCTAATCGTATCTCGGCCGCGCTTACGTTTTGCGCAGCAAGCCAAAGCACCTTATCGCCCACCGCTTGGCTCCATTGCGGACTGCCAACTGTAGCAGGCACACCTGTCTGCACGACAAACGCGCGTGCCGCTGGGGACTGCGCCTCGCTCAGCCGTGCAAGTGACTCAAGTGCCGGGGTGACTGCTGGCTTGGCCAATTCAGCGGCAGGAGCAGCTTTATCCAAGGGATTGGCAGCCATATTGGTTTCGGCCAACTTATTGAATGCGGCCTTTGAGTTCAGCAACAAGAAATCCGGATTATCGCCGGTATCAACAGTTTCAGTGGCTGTCGACAATTCACCGTCGGCAGAAAAATCGGTGGCAATAGCGTCCGGCATCAATCCGGCGCTCGTCTTGTTGGCGAGAATATCGCCGCTTGGCTGAACTACCGCCTGACTGTTAACGGCCTGCAGATTGGCATTTGGACCGTTAATTAATCCAATGTCCGCCGGCTGACCAGCTGCTGAATCCTCAATAACCCCATGCAGTGCCGCCAGCGGGTTAGCGACAACCCAAGGCTCCAAGCCGTCTTTCACCGACAGGTCTGGAACGTCCTCTTCGCTAGTTGCATCCAGCGACGTTAGCGCGCTGGCTTCATCAGCAATAAGCAATCCGGCAACTGATTCGGCGACCGGCGCCAGACCAGGATCAATCAATGCCGGGTCAAGGAGCACAATATCACCCTCGTCCTGCGCGTCTGATTCCTGCCCTTCCACTACGCCAGCTTGCACCCTGGCGGTAGTGTCAGCCTCTGCATCATCGGCAGTTGTGTTGGTATTGGTTGTAAGACCCTTTGCAACTGACTTTTTATCATCCACCGGCACCTCAGCAGTTTTCGTCTCGGCGCGTTTATGATGATCAGCAACGGGTTTTTGCTGCGCGCGCGCGCGTTCAGGCGCAGCGGTTGCAGAATTATCTTTGCGGCTAACAGGTTTGCGAGCGGCAACTTCTGGCCGCGCCTGCTCAAACGCCTGCTGGAATTTCTCGCTGGATTGCGCGCGCGCTTTTGCAGTCGCAGTTTTAGTCGCGCCCGCATTGGCATTGGTAATACCCAGTAAACCATTCAAAAGATTGCCATTATTCATCTGCTACTCCTGCTCCGGATCACGGCAAGGGTTTGCCGTTTGATCCACTAACAATTCGGTTCAGGAGAGTATTTGCAAAGCAAGTGCCAATCAGGGTGGCTAGCTCCAGCGATGCGGGATACGGGGGTTGGGAAATTTTGCGGGAGGAATTCGGTTATGAAAAATTCTTGAGCGAAACTATCACTTGCGCAAACTCGTGCTCGATTTGATCAACGTCGCTGTCCAAGCCATCAAAGTTATTGGCCAAGGCTTTCTTTTCCAAAGCCGCGCAGAGCGCAGACAATTGCAGCGCGCCTATATTGCTGCTGCTCCCTTTAAAACTGTGTGCGGCACGACGGATCAAATCCGCTTCGGTGCTCTGCACAACATTGCGCAGGGTGCTTATACGGTCGGTGGAGTCCTGTATAAAGGTATCAATCAATAAAGCAAAGTCATCCTCCATAACTTGCTTCAGCGTGTTCAAGGTGTCGTAATCCAAATGTTCCATTGACCGGCATCTCATCACTATTAATAAAAGTTACAACGACCAATCATGTGCTTGCCGATCAGTCGTCACTCACCCAGGAAAACTCAACCTCAACGATATTACCGCAACCCAGATAAGTGACGGTACCACAAAGTTTCTCTACCAACGCAATACCACGGCCACTATAGCCAAATGACGACAGGTTATCGGTAGTGCGTTGCCCATGGTCAAAACCATTGCCACTGTCTTCAATCCGAACCTTTAACAAGCCGCCATTTTCATTATTTTTATGCGAAATATAAATGCGCACATAACCTTCGGTCACCTGGTTGATTCGCTGTTCGCGCAACTCATAGTATTCAGAAAAACCATCGGGCGTCTTCTTAAGTTCTGAATCCAATTTGAGCACACCGTGCTCCAGCGCATTGGTGTACAACTCGGCGAGGATGGTGTAAAGGGTACTACTGAACGCGCGTAAACTTGGCACTTCCATTAATACATTTAGCAGCATGGGCAAGGGATCGAACACTTTGAAACTGGTTGGCTTTACCTCGAACCTCATTGCCCATTCAATTTCTGAATTGCCGTACTTATCGCTGGCTTCTTTGGCAAAACTATTGACTCGTGCTGGTTCATCCATACGGATTTCCAACAGCGACAAGTCATCATCTTTTTCGCCGCTGCCAACAAATTGCTGCACACTTTCTATAATTTGATTGAATAAATCATCGGGATTGGTGTTGCGGTTAAAGACGTCTTTCAATCGCTCTTCACCAAACATTTCGCCCTCGGCATTGCGCGCCTCATGGATGCCGTCAGACCAAACAAAAATCCGGTCCTGCTCATCCAATTCAAAGTATTCACAATTGTCTTTAAACGCGCGGTTGGACAATACACCCAGCGGCAAATGCGTAGATTTAACTGGCGTCACCTTGCCTTCATTATTGTGATAAATAAAACAGTCGGGCAAACCACCGTTCCAAATTTTCAACCGCTTTTTGCGGAAGTTGATATCCATCATGGTGGCGCAACAAAAAATTCCGACGGGTAGGATGTTTTTTAACTTTCCATTTATTTCGCGCAGGATATCTATCATCGAAAAGCCTTTCGATACCATGCCGTAAAAGGTCGACGCAAGTGGCATGGCGCCAATCGCAGCTGGCAGCCCGTGGCCAGTAAAATCACCGAGGAGCACCATCATGCTTCCAGATGGACGCATGGCAGCGACTAATACATCGCCATTGAACACCGCAAGGGATGACAAAAAATAACGGACATTACTCGCATTCAAGCAACCACTGTGGGCCACATTATCAAATACATGCTTGGCAACCATCTGCTCCTGTAACAGGCGGTTGTTGTATTGCACAATTTGATTGCGCTGCGTAAGCATAGTGCTGTGCAACTCGCGCATGCGGTTGAAGGACTTTATTTTCGCCTGCAGGATAATGCGGTTGTAGGGTTTGGAGAGAAAATCGTCGCCGCCGGCGTCAAGGCATTGAACGAGAGATTCAGTATCGGAAAGCGAGGTGAGAAAGATAATCGGAACCAGCTCATCACCCGCCAGCTCCTTGATTTTGCGCGCAGCACCAAAACCATCGAGTTCAGGCATAAGCGCATCAAGCAAAACGATGTCGGGTTTTTCAGCCGTGTAAACCTGAATTGCCTCAAGACCGTTGCAGGCGGATACGACACTATGTCCCTCTTTGCGCACAATACTTTCAAGGATGAGCCTATCGGTATCTGTATCGTCAGCGACCAGAATTTTTAAACGACGGACATCATTCATAAAATCGCTTCCATACAACACTCAGCACGCAATGCAACCTGAACTGGCTTTATCACCTATTGAATATCAAATAATTGTTCGAAATTAGAAATTAATAAAATCTTTTTCACATCCGGGGCGCAATTCACAATCTGGATATTGGATTGTTCGCCCCCCGCGTAATCGCGCAGTAACAACAACATTCCCAGCGCTGAACTGTCCAGGTAGGACGTACCCTGAAGATCAACGCGATAATGCACAGGAGCCTGGGCGAGTTTTTCATAGGCGCCGCGAAATTCCTGGTGGGAACTGAAATCGAAGCGGCCCTGTATGTAAATAGTGACTTGATTGCCATCAGGGGAAACTGTTGACGTGATCGCCATGTCTTACCTCATCAAACTACTGAACATTCCTGATACCTTGGCCGGGGCACCCTGCACCAATTCAAACCTAAGGATAGCCTATAAAACCGTACTTGCTGCGGACATAACCTAAGCCTGACAACTAAGCGACAACACCGCCCTAAATGACCAATTTACATTAATTACTAGAGGCTCAGTGCTATTCGTTATCAATTGTCACGCAATTGTCGCTGGAATTGCTGCGAGCTTAATTCATCCATTTCTTTCTGCAAACGTTTATCGAGGATTAGATTATCTTCTTGTTGCAGCCTTACGATCAAATCTTCAATCGATTTACGTTTTTGGTGTTTGACTCGCCATTGCTGTTGCAATGATTCAAGCGCCAACCGATAGCGTTCGACTTTCGCTTCTTGCTCCCGACATGCCTCATGGAGGCGGTTGATAAAGGTGCTGTAATTAATCAATTCATGCGCGAGAACTCCCTCCCGTAGCTCACCTTGGGCGTGCAAATATTGATTGGCGTAATCACGCAGTTCAATCAATTGCTGCTCTTCTTGCGCGAGTTGCTCGCGGAACTGGCTGAGCTTTTTCGCCGCATCGTCCTCTTGGCGGACAGCCAATGTGAGTACCACTTGCATACGTTGTGCACGCGATTCCGCCATTTACGAGCCTCGTTTTTCACCCTACTTTTGGCGATGTTGTGCCGCCAAAGGGCTATTGGCCTTGGTATTTGCCGGTGGTTTTAACAGCGACTTGAGGTTGGCGATCGATTCCGGCAAATGGACCCCCTGTTTGATGCCCTGCTGGATGAATGCGCGCAAATGCGGGAAGCGTTCAATCGCCGCATCGGTATCGGGATCGGCACCTGGGGTGTAGGCGCCAATCGCGATCAAATCCCGGTTTTGTTGGTAGCGAGAGAGCAGCTGCTTGAAACGCTGCATCATCTTCAAGTGCTCATCGTCGACGATATTTTGCATCGCCCGGCTAATGGATGCCTCGACATCAATCGCGGGGTAGATACCCTCCTCGGCCAAACGGCGCGAGAGCACTACGTGGCCGTCCAGAATAGCGCGCGCGGAGTCAGCAATCGGATCTTGCAGGTCGTCACCCTCGGTTAACACCGTGTAAAACGCAGTAATCGACCCACCTCCTTTATCGGCGTTGCCGGCCCGCTCTACCAACTGTGGGATTTTGGCAAACACCGATGGCGGATAACCTTTCGTTGCCGGGGGCTCACCAATTGCCAAAGCAATTTCACGTTGCGCCTGGGCAAAGCGGGTGATCGAATCCATCAACAACAAAACATTCAAACCCTGGTCGCGGTAATACTCCGCGATACGACTGGAGAGTTGCGACGCACGCAAGCGCATCAAGGGCGCGTCATCGGCTGGCGATGCCACTACTACCGCGCGGCGCAAGCCTTCTTCGCCGAGGATATGATCAAGAAATTCTTTTACCTCGCGACCACGCTCACCGATTAACCCCACAACAACAACATCGGCCGTGGTGAAACGGGTCATCATGCCCATTAACACGCTTTTGCCGACACCGGAACCCGCCATTAACCCCAGCCGCTGGCCGCGCCCCACAGTAATTAAGGCGTTGATGGCGCGCACGCCGACATCCAGCGGTTCGCTGATTGGATGGCGTTGCAGCGGATTGATTTCGTGTGGATTAAAGTCGAGGAATTCATCGCCAATCAGCGGGCCTTTGCCATCCAGCGGTTGTCCGATACCGTTTACTACCCGCCCTAGCAGATGAGGGCCAACCCGCATCCCCATTTGAGTTGCTATGGGCACTACGCGCGCGCCTGGCTGCAGGCCTTCAACCCGTTTGATCGGCATTAAAAACACTTTATCGCCCGAGAAGCCTACAACTTCCGCTTCGATGCGGCGATTATCACTATTGATAATTTCGCATTGGCGACCGACCGACACATTCAGGCCTACGGCCTCGAGAGTTAAACCAACGGAACGGGTGATACGGCCCTCTGCTTGCGGCTCCACAACCACCAGCTTGCGTGGAGCGTAACTGCGCAAGCGTGCGCTAATGGATTGGCGCTCCATTACTTATTCTCCCGTTTGCAGGTCAGGATTTTCGGGGAGCTGGTTAACTGATCCAGATTCGCCTGCATCGTCAACCTCACCGCTCGCCAGTTGCCGCGAAATAAATTGCTCCAGCACCGTCTGTAACCGGGAAGATACGGAAAAATCCACACGGCTTTCTGGAGTTTCGATGCGGCAACCACCGGGCAATAATTCGCTATCGCCAAAAAAATTCCAGGCTAGCTGTTGTTCGGCTGCGTAGGTTTCTACTGCGGCTAAATCGTCCGGGTTTAAGCTGACACGAATATTTTTACTGCCGATGGGCAAGGAATCTACGGCTTGTTTTACCAAACCGATAATGTGTGATGAATCGGTTAACAGTTCCCGCTGGACCACGCTTTGCGTCAGTGTGCAAATCACATCTAACAGCAAGTGTTCTATGTCGTCATCCTGTGCATTGATAGGCTCAATCAGCGCCTGGGCTAATGTTTGAAACCGCTGTTGCTCAGCGACTAATTGCGCGCGCATTTCCATTAAGCCTTGCTGGCGCCCCGCTTCGTAGCCCTCGGCATTGCCTTTGGTAAACCCCGCTTGATGACCTTGCTCAAAACCGTCTTTTTCGGCTGCATCAAACACCGCCTGCATTTCCTCGGCAGTGATGGCCACTTGAGGTAATTGTTCCGGCTCGGCAATTTCTACCGTTTCGATAGTTTCTTTTTCGCGGCGCAACAACCGCTCGCGCCTTTCGCGCGCTTCTTTTTCGGCCGACGACAAAATCTTGCCATGATCGGTGATAGGCGGAATCACCCAGGTCGCCGCATTTTCAACCGTCTCGGCGGGAATACGATTTTGTAACTTGTTATCCGACATGGATGCGCTATCTCAATATGGATACCCGCGTTCGCGGGTATGACGAGCATTGTATTTTTCGGCGGCGCCCTTGGTTAAACCATTTGATCGCCGCCACCGCCCAGCATAATCTCCCCGGCATCCGCCATGCGGCGCGCGGTGATAAGGATTTCTTTTTGCGCTGCTTCCACATCGGCCAAACGCATTGGCGGCTTGGTTTCCAAATCGTCGCGCAGCAATTCCGCCGCACGTTTGGACATATTTTTAAAGATTTTCTCTTTGAGTTCATCATCGGCGCCTTTGAGCGCAATGACCAATACATCGGACGACACTTCGCGCAGCAACGCCTGAATACCGCGATCATCCACTTCTTTGAGGTTGTCAAAGACAAACATAAGATCCTGGATCTGGTTACCCATGTCCTCGTCGATTTCTTTGATGCTTTCCATCAATTCGGCTTCGATTGAACCGTCCAGGTTGTTCATGATTTCCGCCGCCACTTTGTAACCGCCCATGGCTTTGGTTTGCGAGGCCGCATTGCCGGAGAATTGTTTCTCCAAAATGTCATTCAACTCTTGCAAGGCGCTCGGCTGGACGGTATCCAGCGACGCGACGCGCATCATAATGTCGAGGCGTACTTTTTCCGGGAAGTAGGTCAGGATCTCGGCGGATTGATCCGAATCCAGATAGGCGATAACAATCGCCTGGATTTGGGGGTGTTCGTTACGAATGATATCGGCCACCGACCGCGCTTCCATCCATTTCAAGGTATCCAGACCGGTGGTATTGCCGCCAATCAAAATACGGTCGATCAAGCTATTCGCTTTGTCTTCACCCAAGGCCGTGACCAGCATTTTGCGGATGTAATTATCGGCACCTACACCAAGGCCGGTGAGTGTGCGCACTTCATCGAGGAAGTTGGCCAGCACGGCCTGCACCTCCGACTGCTGCACGTTTTGCAACTGGGTCATGGCGGCACCGATACGCTGCACTTCTTTTGGCCCCATATGCTTGAGGATTTCGGCGGCGTCAGATTCACCCAGCGACATCAATAAAATCGCAGCCTGATCGACATAGCGCAGTTTGAGCTTGGGTTTATCGACAGCTTTGTCGTTAGCGTCAGTCATCGCGATTTATCCATTGTTTCACTACTTGGGCAACGCGGCCCGGATCTTCGGCAATCAAACCTTTAATGGCATTGAGCTGTTCTTCGTAGCCCTGTTCAGGGCCAGGCAACATCAGTGAGTGGCCACCGGTAAGGGTCACGGTTTCATCGGACATTCCTTCCAATCCACCTACACCAGCCGCCTCCAGAGCCGCCAATTGACGCGCCTCCTCTTGCTCGGCCAGTGCGCCGCCCTGCTTGGACAAACTCTTAAACATTGGGCGCAATAAACCAAACACAATCAACAGGATCACCAGCACACTGGCGATATAGCGCATATTCGGCACTATCCACTGCTCCCACCATGGAATATCACCCATACCGGCAGTCGGGTCTTCAACACGATTG
This sequence comes from Cellvibrio sp., assembly GCA_035456025.1. Lineage (GTDB taxonomy): Bacteria > Pseudomonadota > Gammaproteobacteria > Pseudomonadales > Cellvibrionaceae > Cellvibrio. The sequence goes on from DATIDX010000142.1 coordinate 15,823, forward strand.
GCAAAGGGCGAGTTCAAAACATTGACGCTATCACCGCGTACCGCGCTGAAACCCACCGCGTCCCTCACCAGTATAGACAGACGTTCCAGTTCGTTCTCCGTCCAAGGCACATGAGTCTCGGTGCCGTCGGCGGCTTTTACCACTTTATCGTCCACCACTACCGCGACGGTCAGGCGCTTTAACGTGCCTTGCTGATGTTTGGTGTAGCTCACAGTGCGATCCAGTTCGTAGTTACGTGTTGCCTGCTCGCGATTGTTGGTCGGTGGGGGTGGAGTCACTGGCTGGCCAGTTGCAGGATCGATCTGTTCCGGCGCTTCCGCTGCAGTACCGGGAGGCTGATTGGTAAGCGCGCCGGGAATGCCGGCGGCAACATCGCCAGCGCGACGGGTTTCATTCAGGGTTTGCTCGGAACGCACTGCGGGTAAATCAGGATTAAAAGTTTCAGCCGCTTGTTCTACAGCGGTGAAGTCGATATCGGCACTGACTTCCGCGCGGAATTTACCGCCACCAACGACAGGCTCCAAAATACCGTTAATGCGCTTGATAACGCTGGTTTCAACTTCCTGCGAATACTGATGCTGCTTAGCGGCCATCAACAGGTCTGCACTTTCTTCACCGGTAGAGATCAGGTTGCCATGTTGGTCGACAACAGTAACATCGGCCATTTTCATGCCGGGTACTGAAGATGCCACCAAATTCATGATTGCTTTTACTTGTGCTGGCTCCACGCTGCGGCCGGCGAACACTTCTACAAATACCGATGCAGTCGGATTAGTTGCATCGCGCACAAACACAGTTTTTTTCGGGATGGCTAAATGCACGCGCGCGCTGCGAATGCTGGTGATACTAGTGATCGTCCGCGCGAGCTCACCCTCAATACTGCGTTGGTAGCGGGTATTTTCAACGAATTGGCTAGTGCCCAGCGGCTGTTCTTTATCCATCAACTCAAAGCCTTGTGTAGGGCTGGATGGCAAACCAAACTCAGCGAGCTTCAGGCGCGCCATGTGTACGTCTTCACTGGCAACCAAAATCGCACCGCTATTTTCATCGACTTTGAATTTGATCTGGTTTTGCTCAAGGACATCCACCACGTTGGCGGCATCCAGGTTGTCCATACGGCCGTAGAGCGGGCGATAGTCTTCGCCCTGCATCCACATAACGATGGCAAAACCTATGGCTACGCTCGCCGCCAAAGTGACCATAAGGCCGATCTGACGCAGCAAGTTCAGGTTGCTTAAGCCTTCAAGAAAATCACCGCCCAATTTTGGCTGTGCGGGTAAATTTTCAGATCCGGGAGCAGCAGAGGTAGCCATAATCACAACACCTTAAACTAATTTTAACTGGACGATGGAGGCGTAAAAACTAACGGTATAACGACCATCAAATTGGCATGTTCATAACATCGCGATAAGCATCAATCAATTTATTGCGCACCTGCACCATGGCCTGGAATGAGACCGAGGCTTTTTGCGAGGCAATCATTACGTCGGTAATGTCTACACCGGCAACACCCCTTTCGTAAGCCTCCGCCATGTCGCTCGATTTGTTTTGCACGTCATTTACTTTGTTCACTGCCTGAGTCATTAAATCGCCGAAGCTTGGCGCTTTGGTTGTACCTTCAACCGGCAAAGCTCCCAGGCTGCGCATGCCATTCGCAGTGTCACCCACGCCTTGCGGACGCTGAAATACTTGCGTTTGCGCCTTCAAGCTACGCATATCGCCCAACAAGCGGTTGATATCGACACGATCAGTCATGACCTGGCTCCCCAAAACAATATCTATTCACACTGACAATAATTTGGCATTCCTCACACCAAATTCATCTATGCAGGGGATTTTGCACAAAGCAGGCCAATCTTTGCCGCACGGCAAAAGCTTGCCTATGGCTGCGCAGACGTTAATCAATTTGTCGCACAGGTTTAATCGTTTTGTCACTCAAGACGATTAGCATCGCCTTGTCCAAAACCATCAAGGAGTTTTTTCCATGAACGAAGTGCACATGCCGAGCGAGTTGGAACTGATCGAAAATGCAATGGCGAGTTTTATCGCCGACGTGGTGGTGTCTAAAAGTAAAAAACAACAAATTCGCCGCAACATGGAGTGTCGGCGCAAATTGGAAGAAAAACGCGAAGAGAAAAAATTAGAGCGGGAAACCTGTGAGTACGAGTTCGAGTATCTTCACTAAAACCCTATCAAGACCACATAAAAATTCATTGAGTCCACATTCAATATGTCGGACAACCCCGTGCTCCCGCATTAGCTGGGGAGCACAAAAATTCATCGGCAATTACTCGGTTATTTCATAGCCCTCTTCACGCAACCGCGCAATTTTATAACGCAGCGTGCGTGCGCTAATCCCCAGTCGCTCTGCTGTATTTTTGCGACTGCCGCGCTCGTTGCGCAGCGTATTCATAATAATTTCGTATTCACGCTGTTTCAGATCATTACCCAATGCGGGGTTGTTTAGTGAGGAATGTTGCACAGCTTGGTTGCTAACTAAAGCGATATTGTCAGCCGCAATATTGCCGACGGAAAATTGACTGGCACGGTAACTGGCATTAGCAAAAACCTGCGCCGCGAATGAAGGCTGAGGCTCAGCTGCTGGCTCAAATTCCGCAGCAGGGTTAACAGCTTGGGCAGCTTCCAGCAAAGTGGGCTTTTGGCTGTAGTGCACAGGGCTTTGCGAATAGGGCCCGTTTGCACCTAATCCCAAGTCTTCTGCTTGAATAGATTTTCCCGCTTGCAAAATCAAGGCGCGCTGCATGATGTTATCCAATTCGCGGACATTGCCCGGCCACGGGTAGGCCAGCAACATTTGTTGTGCCGAAGCCGACAAATTTACGCCACGACGATTTTGTTTGTGTGCATGTTTTTGCAAAAGTTTGTCGGCCAACGGAATAATATCTTCCATACGGTCACGCAGCGGTGCCCACTGTAATGGCAGCACGCTCAAGCGGTAATACAAGTCTTCACGGAACTTTCCGGCAACAACTTCATTGCGCATATCGCGGTTGGACGTCGCGATCACACGTACATTTAATTTGATGGTTTTACGGCCACCCAAACGTTCTACCTCGCGCTCTTGTAATACGCGCAATAATTTTGCTTGCAGGCCGATATCCATTTCGGAAATTTCATCGAGCAACAAAGTGCCGCCATTGGCTTGTTCAAATTTACCGGGGCTGCTGGTATGCGCGCCGGTGTAAGCGCCTTTTTCATGGCCGAACAACATAGCTTCGAGCATATTTTCCGGAATAGCCGCGCAGTTGATCGCAATAAAAGGTTGATTGCGGCGCGGAGAATGATCGTGGATATAACGGGCGAGCACCTCTTTACCGGTACCCGATTCGCCAACCACCAACACTGTTGAATCTGATTGGGCAACTCGTTGCGCCAGCTGCAAAAGTTGTTTGCTGGATTGCGCCATAGCCACAGGTTCATCGCCCGAAATTTGCGCAACACCTAAGTGACGGGCAACGGTTTCCACCAGCGTTTGCGGTGCAAAAGGTTTTACCAGATAGTCGACGGCGCCCTGCTTCATCGCGTCAACTGATTCACTGATGCTTGCGTAAGCGGTAATCAACATCATCGGAATCTGCGGATATTCTTGCTTAACATTGCGTAACAAGTCGTGGCCGCTCATGCCTCCCATATTTACATCGGAAACAATCATGCGGATGTCGCTGAGCAGAGCCAATTGTTTCAGCGCTTCCTCACCGCTACTTACGGCAATCACTGAGTAATCGGCAAGTTGCAGCGTGTCTGCTAATGCTTCGCGGAGGTTGTTGTCATCTTCAACAACCAACACTTTGATCGCATTTTCAAATTCGGCTTGTTGCAATGCTAACGCCATGATTATTCCCCTAGGATGTAAAAGTCGCGAACGGAAGCAATAAACTTGCGCAAGTACCCTTGCCTACCGTTGATTGCAATAAAAATTTTCCGTGATGCGCGCGAGCAACCGCTTTCACCACGCTTAAACCCAAACCAGTACCCTGGGCCTTGGTGGTGACGAATAAATCGCCCACCGATGACAATAATTCCGCAGGCATACCCGGCCCTCTATCACACACGCGAATCCACAACTGCGGTTTTTCCGCGCTGAGTTTTGGATCATTAATTGCCTGCGGATAGGTATTGAACTCAATGCGTAACGCAGCTTTGCGGTCGACGGCTTGAATCGCGTTGTTAACTAAATTCAACAAAGCGCCGATCAATGCATCGCGATTACATTGGATGTATTGCTCGCGACAATTGGTAACCCACTCGCACGTTGACTCGCTGGTCATCAATGGGACTTCCATAGCCTCAGCCAAATCCGCCTGCAATTGCGCCACACTGATAACATCATTTAACGCCAGCTCACCTTTGACGTAAAACAACATGTCCTGCACCTGGCGCTCGATATTGTTTAAACGCCCGAGGATTTTTTCTGAAAACTGTTGGCGACGTACATCATCCAATTTGCCACTGCATAAATGACCCGCATACAACATTGCTGACGACAAAGGTGTGCGAATCTGATGTGCCAAGGCACCCATCATTTTACCCAGTGCGGAAAGGCGCTCATGCCGGCTTAATTCGCTTTGCAAACGACGGGTTTCTGTTTGGTCGGTCAGCAGGATAATTTGCCCGTCAGCTCCCAAGTTGCGCGTTTGGATACTAATGCGGCGACCGTCGCGCAACGACACCTCATGACCATCATCCTGACGTGGAGCAAAACAACGCTTGATCACATCGCGCCATAATTCGCCTTCGAGCGGCTCATCCAATAATTCAATTGCCGCAGGATTGGACTCGGACACGCGCCCTGAGGAGTCCAATACCACGACACCACCAGGCAAGAAGTTCAGCAAACTTTCGAGCCGATTAGCTAATTTTTCTTTCTCTGCCAATTCCTGTAAACGTCGATCACTGAGGCTGGACAGCTCTTCATTTAATTCGGCAACACGGTTTTCCAATAAATGGTAAGAATCAGCGAGCTGCTCGGACATTTGATTAAACAACTCAAATGCACTTCTCAAGTCTTGGCCTTTGTCGCTGATACCTTTATCGGCCGTCCCTTTCTCAACCGGCAAAGGGGTCAGCAGCATTTCAGCGGAACTAGCTGTCAGCATATCGGAGCGGGGCTTGATGCCACCGCTAACCTTGATCACGTTGGAAACTGCTTGCGTCATAAAAACCCCAGCTTTATAACCCTGGCCTTTGGTTGACACACCAACCGTCAATAAAACAACGGAAATATCTCAAAAAGGCAAACTTATAGAGCTATTTGCAATCTGAATGCCATAATTTTTATTCTTTGTTTTTCAAATACTTAACACTCATACCGAGATCTGAGGTCAAAGATTTGGCTTAACACCGTGTTACGGCTTGTTGCTCCAATCCTGCATCCCTATAATGCGGCCACCTTCGCGATAGAAATAATGTGCGCCAACACAATTGCGTGCGATCTGAAAAGCAGAGGTTTTGTCGACTACTGAATCGCCCCGCTTATCAAGAATGCAGGTCTCTCACGCCCCCCCCCCATCAAGGTCACATCAATGGAAGCCTTCTTTAGCTCAACTCTCGCAGTCGCCATTGCAGAAATTGGCGATAAGACCCAATTGCTCGCACTGTTTTTGGCAGCGCGCTACGGCCGACCTTATCTAATAAGTTTGGGAGTGTTGGTCGCCACTGTAGTCAATCACGGACTGTCAGCCTGGTTAGGTGCTATCTTGGCCGACGTAATTCCCGCCGAGTGGGTTCGCTGGATCATTAGCGGCAGCTTTTTCGCCGTAGCTATCTGGCTGTTAGTGCCTGATAAAGAAGATGATGAGATGGGTCGTTTTACTCAGTACGGCCCCTTCGTAGCCACCCTGGTTCTGTTTTTTCTTGCAGAAATTGGCGATAAAACGCAGATAGCTACCGTAATACTTGCTGCAAAATTCAGCGTGGATATCTGGATGACATTGATGGTAATAGCAGGAACTACGCTTGGTATGTTGTTAGCTAATGTACCGGTGATTTTTGCCGGCAAATGGCTGATGGATAAATTACCACTCGGCCTTGCCCACAAAGCAGCCTGCGTATTGTTTGTCTTACTGGGGATAGTCACCCTTGTCGGAATGGGCTAAAACGGTAAGCACAAAAGAATCTATCAAGGATGGCGAGATGAAATAAAAAAGGGCCGGTAATTCGACCCTCTCGTTCTAGACCTGATCAGGCATCAGATTATAAAGTTAGCTGGCGATTGCTGGCTTTGATAAATTCTTTCTTCAAATCTTCATAAGTGTGCACCGCAGGAAATTGCGGGAACTGCTCGATCACATTTTGTGGCGCGTGGAATAAGATACCTTGATCAGCCTCGCCCAGCATGGTGGTGTCATTGTAGGAGTCACCGGCAGCAATAATGCGGTAATAAAGCGTTTTCAAAGCCAATACTGACTGGCGCTTTGGATCGCGTTGACGCAGGGCATAACCCACAACCATGCCACGCTCATCCACGTTCAAACGGTGACACAGTAATGTTGGGAACCCCAATTGGCGCATCAACGGTTGTGAGAACTCATAAAAGGTGTCGGAGAGGATAATCACCTGAAAACGTTCACGCAGCCAATCTACAAATTCAACTGCCCCATCAAGCGGCTTTAGCGTGGCAATTACGTCCTGAATTTCTTTCAAGCCAAGGTTGTGTTGTTCCAGAATGCGGATACGCTGCTTCATCAGGACGTCGTAATCCGGGATGTCGCGAGTAGTGGCTTTAAGCTCCTCAATACCAGTAACCTTGGCGAATTCAATCCAAATTTCCGGAACCAATACACCTTCCAGATCCAGGCATGCAATTTCCACAGCGACCTCCAAAACGGTT
>DATIDX010000143.1:0-12990 GCA_035456025.1 Cellvibrio sp.
ATTGCCAACTCCTCGGGCGCACTGGGCCATTATTTAATGGATCATTTGTACGGCGCCGGCGCATCGGGCCGCGTTGAAGGTTTTGAGGAAGATTATTATTCCGGTCGCCGCCCGACCGGTTTGGTCATGCCGCGCTTTACCAATTTTAGCGAGATGAATTCCAATTTCCTGCGCGGCTACCAACTGACTGGTGCCGCATCGCGCGACAGCTGGGACTCCTTTGCCGGTGACGATGGCTTCGGAGCAAATTACAAAGCGAAAATCCGCAGCGCCGGCAGCTGGCGCTTCAGTTTGGGCGGCTCAGGCGAAATGTTGCCGCGCTATGAAAACCAGGTCTCGCTGCATCCAACGCTGAAAGACAAATGGGGCATGCCGCAATTACACATTGATTGTTCTTACGGTGAAAACGATTGGAAAATGATGGAAGATATCGCCAACACCTGCGCGAATATTCTGGAAACCATCGGCGTGAAAGATGTGCAAAAAGATATACGCGCAAAACGCGATTGGAATCCCGGTTTATCCATCCACGAAATGGGCACGGCGCGCATGGGCAAAGATCCAAAAAGCTCTGTCCTCAATGGCTGGAACCAAGCGCACGACGTACCCAACTTGTTTGTAACCGATGGCTCCTCCATGGCCTCAAGCGCATCGCAAAATCCATCGCTCACATATATGGCGCTCACCGCCCGCGCTGCAGATTACGCAGTACAACAATTAAAACTGGGCAAGATTTAATAACCTAACGGCAACATAACCCACACTATAAAAGGATCACACTATGACTCTGTCAAAAACAATAAAGGCAATCACTATGGCAGCGATTACCAGCGTCAGCCTCTCGGCATTTGCAGCCGAGGTTGCGCCCACCTCCCCGCAATTGAGCGTGCAACTCTGGTCCATTAAAGATGACGTAGCGAAAGACTTTGAAGGCACATTAAAAAAACTCAAAGCCATGGGCTTTCAGGGTGTGGAATTTGCGGGCAACTTCGGTGCCTATGAAAAAAATCCACAAGGATTGAAAGCCTTTTTGGATAAAACCGGTTTGAAAGCTTCGGGCGCGCATGTGCATTTTGACAAATTGTCACCGGAAAATTTTGAAGCGACAGTCGCTTTCTACAAAGCTATCGACTGTAAATATTTAATTATCCCTATGGATAAACGCGCGTTCACACCTGAGGGCGCCAAAGAAGTTGCCGCCGACCTTGAAGCCATCCAGAAAAAACTGGCGCCGCACGGCATGCACACTGGCTACCATAACCACAAACCGGAAATGCTCGGCGCTGCGGGCAAAACCCCCTGGGATGTCATCGGCAAAGGCACGTCACATGAAGTTGTGTTGCAGCAGGATGTGGGCTGGACTGAAGTGGCGGGCAAAAATCCGGTTGATTTTGTAAAAGCCTATCCGGGCCGCACCATCACCACCCACTACAAAGCCGCTGCCCCTGATGAAGGCAATAAAGAAAATGCCATCATCGGCAAAGACACCACCGATTGGAAAGCGCTGATTGCCGCAAACAAAACTGTCGGCGGCACCCTGTGGCTAGTGGTTGAGCAAGAAGTCTATCCCGATGGCCTGACCCCAATGCAAAGCGTTGAAGCTTCACTCAAAGGCCTGCAAAAAATTATTGGCGAAACAAAATAATTTTTTCAGCCCGACCAACGCCGCATCCGCGGCGTTTTTCTTATGTGGGTATATGTGGGCAGACGCAATGCCCCGATTGAATTACACTGCGTAAATTTCCCGCAGCCAGATGTACGGTTGCCGGCAGAAACAACATAACAACCGCAAGGATTCCTATGAAACTAACCAAATCCTGTTTGGCATTCGCTGCCATTATTTTTAGCCACACATTCAGTTCAACCAGCATCGCTGCCGAGCTGCAACAATTGCCCGCACATATTGGTGGGCGCGTACTGGTGAGCGAAGACAGCGCCGGGCAAAAAGCTTATCAATATTCATGGCCGTCCATCTATTTTGAAACAGCATTCAAAGGCGATTACCTGATGCTGAAATTTGACGATGACCAAAATATCTTCCAGTTGATCGTCGATGGCCAAGCGCCAGTGGTAATCAACAAACCCGGCAAGCAGGATTATGTTGTGCAGGGGCTGGGCGAAGGCAAGCACCAGGTACGTTTGGAAAAAATTACCGAGACTCAATCCAGCAGCGGCCGCTTCCTCGGTTTTTACAGTGACGATAAACCCGCTGATTTGCCCAAACGCAAACGCCAGATTGAATTTATTGGCGACTCCTACACTGTCGGTTACGGCAACGTCTCACCCAGCCGCGAATGCACCAACGAACAATTATTTGCCAACACTAATTCGCAATTGTCGTTCGGCCCACAGGTTGCCAAACATTTTAATGCCGATTACCAGATCAATGCCTCATCTGGCTTTGGCATAGTGCGCAATTACAATGGTACCTCGCCGGATAAAAGTTTAATCGCGCTCTACCCGTTCACCTTGCACAGCAATAATTACATTTACCACAGCAGCTGGCAGCCACAAGTGATTGTTGTAGGTTTGGGCACCAATGATTTTTCCACACCGCTCAACGCCGGTGAACGCTGGAAAACCCGCGCCGAGTTGCAGCAGGATTACCTCGACAAATACGTCCACTTTGTAAAAACCTTGCACGCTAAAAATCCCAAAGCACAATTTGTGTTGATGGCCTCGGATAAAATGGATGGTGAACTTGCCACCCAGGTGGGCAAAGTAGTTGCCGCACTAAAAGCGGATGACTCCTTAAAAGTTGATTCAATTATTTTCACCGGCTTGGATTACAAAGGTTGCCACTGGCACCCTTCCGCACAGGACGACGGAATATTGGCCGACCGGGTTATTAAACATTTGCAAGCGAGAAACATCTGGTAGCATCAGCAAGTTAAACAAAAAATAAGCCGCACAAATTTCACTAAAGATTTGTGCGGCACAAAAATATCGGCACAGATATCGGTCAGATCTATTTCATCAATAGCTGGACGAACATTATGAAAAAAATACTTACTACAGCGGCCGTCATTTATTGCGCACTCAATGCATCCATAAGCTTTGCGCAAAACCCCTTGGACTTTGGCAACCAAATCAAAACCGCCGACCCCTCTGGCCATGTGTGGGCCGATGGAAAAATGTATCTCTATACCTCGCACGATGAAGAGTGCCAGGATGATTTCCACATGAAGGATTGGTATGCATTTTCTTCATCCGATTTGGTGAAGTGGAAAACCCACGGCCCGATTTTGTCGATCAAGGATTTAACCTGGGCCGACAATTTTGCCTGGGCGCCCGATGCCGCCTACAAAAATGGCAAATATTATTTAATTTTCCCTGCCGGCAACGGCTTTAAAGATCGCGTTAACCCGGAGAAAAGCACCAAGTGGATGGGCATTGGCGTTGCAGTAAGTGATTCGCCCACCGGCCCTTTTAAAGATGCGATTGGTAAACCGCTATGGAAAACACCTTACGCCAATGACCCGAGTTTATTTATCGATGATGACGGCAAAGCCTATTTGTATTTCCACGGCATGAATGCAGATTACCAGGTGGCGGAAATGGCCGAGGATTTACTCAGCCTTAAAGGTGGCCTGCAAAAAATGGACATGGGCGGCCACGAACCCAAAATGGAAGGCCCCTGGGTATTCAAACGCAACGGTATTTATTATTTCACCATGCCAGAAAATAACCGCGTCCTCAGTTACTACACCGCATCATCGCCCAAAGGCCCCTGGAAATATCAAGGCGTGATCATGGATGAAGAACACGGCAACAATCACCATTCAATTGTTGAATACCAGGGCCAGTGGATTTTGTTTTATCACCGCTGGCTTAACACCCCCGGCGCCGCCTGCGATAAAAAGCAACGCCATGTTGCTGCAGAATATTTACACTTCAATGCGGATGGCACCATCCAGAAAGTACAGCGCACAACAACCGGCGTAAGCGATTTTCCCAACCGGATTAAACAATTGCCAAAAAAATAAAAGTAACCATGTAAAACAAGCGTCCAATAAAAGCGCCAAAAACAACAACGCCGCAAATAAAATTGCGGCGTTGTTGTTTGTCTTGAAAAGAGCTACACGGTATTTCCCAAGGGCAATTTGGTAACGGGTTTACCCGTCGCCGCAAACAGTGCATTGGCTACCGCACCGGCAATTGGCGGCACGCCAGGCTCGCCGACACCTGATGGCATCTCCGCCGAGGGCACTATGTGGACTTCCACTTTTGGCATGGCATCAATACGCAGCAGGGGATAGCTGTGATAATTGGTCTGCTCCACTACACCCTTATTCAACGTAATTGCCTCGCCCAGTGCTGCGCTTAACCCCATACCGATACCGCCTTCCATTTGCGCGCGTATGACATCGGGGTTTACCGCAACACCGCAATCCACCGCGCAGAATACGCGCTCGACTTTGAAAGTTTTATCGGTATTTACACGCACTTCTGCTACCTGTGCGACCCAGGTGCCAAAGGATTTGTGTACAGCAACGCCGCGCGTTACACCTTTGGGCAGCGGTTTTCCCCAACCACTTTTTTCTGCGACGAGATTTAACACGCCCAACGCACGCGCTTCTTTCGTCAACAGTTCGCGGCGAAAAATTACCGGATCTTTGTTAGCGGCTTTAGCGAGTTGGTCGATAAAACTTTCCACCACAAATGCATTGCCGGAATGCCCCACTGAACGCCACCAGAGCGTAGATACTTTTATCGGAATCTCGGTCGCTTGCACCAGCAAGTTGGGAATCGCGTAGTGCATGTCATCGATACCCTCAGCGACAGTACCGTCTACCGGCCCCTGAATCATCGCCTCAAAGGGCGTGCCACGCAAAATCGCCTGCGCTACTGCATGATGTTGCCATGCAACGGCTTTGTCTCCGGAAACTACGGCGCGAATATGATGCACCGCCATAGGGCGATAGCGACCATTGAGGATTTCATCTTCGCGCGTCCACACCATTTTTACCGCGCGCCCCGGCACTTGTTTGGCAATATTCGCCGCATCGACCACATAATCGCTCGGGCAGGCGCGGCGGCCGAAACTGCCGCCGGCGTAGAGCGTATTGATTTTTACCTGCTCGGGTTTAACACCAGTAGCTGCTGCAACCTGCTGCTGATCCACTGTCGGCATCTGGCAGGCAAACCACAATTCACAATTATTTTGCTCAACTTTAACAACACAATTAAGCGGTTCTATGGCTGCGTGGGTGACATAGGGCAATTCATATTCTGCGCTGATCACTTGCGCATTTTTTGTCTGCGCGAGTACCGCCGCCGCATCGCCTTCCGCTTTAACAACATGGCCGGTTTTGTTGGCCGCCGCGTGGCAGGCGTTAAATAATTCAGCGCTGCTACGCGTTTCGCAGGCTGATAAATCCCATTCCACTTTTAATAACTCACGTGCTTTTTTTGCGGCCCAGAAATTTTCGGCAACTACCGCAACGCCGCGCGGAAATTCGACCACCGCCACAACGCCCGGCGCTGCTTTGGCTTTAGCCGCATCGACCTTTTTAACCTTGCCGAATATCTGCGGCGGATAGGCAACCAGTGCGGTAAGCATGCCGGGCAATTGGATGTCCTGCGTGTAGATTGCTTTGCCGCTGGTTTTGTCAGCACTGTCTTTGCGCGGAATGGTTTTACCGATTAATTGAAAATCTTTCGGATCTTTCAATTTTGGTTTTTGCGGCACCGGCAAGACTGAAGCCCGCGCGACCAAGGCACCAAAACTGCTACTGTGGTTGCCATGGGAAATAATGCCCTTGCTTACACGGATTTCTTCCGCCGGTACTTTCCACTGCGCTGCTGCGGCAGCAACTAACATAGCGCGCGCCGCAGCGCCCGCCTCGCGCAACTGCATCCATGAATTGGCAATGGATGATGAACCACCCGTGCCCTGACTCGGACCCCAATATAAATTGTTGTAGCGCGCCGCATCGGCGGGCGCGAATTCCCAGTGCATTTGTTCCCAACTCGCATCCAGCTCTTCGGCCACCACCGAGGTTAAACCTGTGCTTACGCCCTGCCCCATATCCAGATGCTTCACTACGATGGTGACTTTGCTATCGGGCGAGATACTTAAAAACGCATTAAAAGCCGGAGCTGTTTTTTGCGCTGCCGATTTTTCGGCAGTCGCTGCGGCATTACCCGCAATAAAACCACTGCCAATTAATAAGCCGCCGCCCGCGCCTACCGCTTGCAAAAATGTGCGCCGCGAAAGGTTTGCCAGCGCCGGATCAGTTTCACTTTTGAATAATTCACGTTTGAGGAAATTCATTTGGCTTTCCCTCCGAGGTTATCCGCCGCCTGGTGGATGGCGCTGCGAATCCGCTGGTAGGTCGCGCAGCGACAAAGATTGCCAGCCATGGCGGTATCTATATCCGCATCGCTCGGATTTTTATTGGTTTGCAGCAACGCCGTGGCCGACATAATTTGCCCCGACTGGCAATAGCCGCACTGCACCACATCCAGATCGCGCCAGGCGTTTTGCACCGCTTGGAAGGCCGCTGAATTTATGCCGTCAATCGTGTCAATTTTTGCACCTGCGGCCGCGGAAATTGGCACGCTGCACGAGCGCACCGGGCTGCCATTCAAGTGCACAGTGCAGGCGCCGCACAGCGCCATACCGCAACCGAGTTTGGTGCCGGTCATATGCAATTCGTCGCGTAAAGCCCAGAGCAAAGGTGTATCAGGATCAATATCCAGTTGGTGGGGCTTGCCATTAATCGTCAGCGAAATCATGGATCTCTCCTTTGCAATAAACTTATTTGGCTAATACGGGGTTTAGGGATTTGTTATCGCTTTTTCTGTTTCAGTTTTTACATCGCCTGCTTTAAATAGTGATCAAGATTGGCGGGGGTATCTATATCGAATTCGGCCGTTGGCATAGCGACAGGCACCACGCGATTGGAATAGCGCAACAACACACTTTTTGCACCGCGATCGCCGCGGCATGCGTATAGCGCCGCTTTAAATGGTGCAGGGAAGATGGCAGGAACACCCAGGGTATTGGCAAAACTGGCGCAGGCAATTTTGTCTGGGCTGTTGCGCCAGTGGCGATATAATTTGCGCAGGTCTTGCGCGCTAATGAGCGGTTGGTCGCCCAATAAGATCAATACGGGATTGCTGTTTTGCAATTGCTTGATACCAAAAGCAAGCGAATTACCCAACCCCAACTCCCAGGCGCAAAACTCCAGCAATTCAATGGGGCGATAGGTACTCGCGGCCGGCTTTAATTCCAGCTGGGGCAGCGCCTGCAATAACTGCGGATAAAACGCACCACCCACTACCACAATGCGTGCAGGTTTAAGCGCGCGTGCAGCGGCAATACTCGCCGCCAGCAATGGTCGGCCACGCCAATCCGCCAATTGTTTGCACCCACCAAAACGGCTCGCATTTCCCGCCGCAAGAATTAAACAATCCAGCTGCAAATTAGTGGTCATGAGTGAGCCCTCGCCAATAACGCCGGGGCATATTCAGTGAGGTTGTCCCGCGCATCTAAGCCATTCATTAAGCTTAAGGGCAAAGCGTTGCTGCCAAAAATATTGGCATGACATTCAGCGAGGACTGACAGCGCAATACTCTCCGGCAAATCACCGCCCAGCGCCAACCCCATAGGCCCGGCGATGGGGTAACGCAGTTGTACTTCCGTCAAACCCGCCATTGCCAGGACTTCTGCTTTGCGCTTTGCCGGCCCGAGCAAGCCTATGTAGGGATTAACTAATTCACTCACTTGCAATGCAGCGACCGCCGCCGCATCCAAACGTAAATTGTGGTGGGCGATAACAACCCCATCGATTTGTTGCAACAAATTGCTATCCATTTCTGCAGCCGATAAATTCAGCGTTGTTATGCCCGCAGGAAAATTATCGCGCTTGCCGGCCGTTAGCCGCTGATCAGCCACAGTCACCCGCCAGCCAAGCGCCAGCGCCAGATGGCAGAGCGGAATAACATCCACCCCGCTACCCAAAATCAGTAAATGCGGCAGCGGATTGATCAAAGTGGCGAGGATTTTTTTATCGGCATCGCCGCTGGCAGATACGACACTGCCGTGCTGGCGCTGGGTGAATGCACGTGCGCAAGGTGTAAACCTGGCCTGCGCCTGTTCGATCTGCAATTCAAACCTGCACGCTTGCTGCCGTTGCAAGTGAAAAAAAATGTCGGGCAAGTGAAGAAAATCATTTTGTGCATGACACGGATGCAACAAAATTTCTGCTGCGCCGCCGCAACCTATACCCAGGCGCCAGGCGATATTGCTGTCATCCGCTGCGTCGTATACCACGCGGCGCGATTTTTCCAAGGCCACGACTTTGCGCGCCTGCAATAACAAGTCTGATTCTATACAGCCGCCGCTTAATAACCCTAATTGATGACCTGCATCGCTCAACAACATTAGCGCGCCGGTTTTGCGATAGACCGAACCGCGCGTGTTAATCACTGCGCCCAACACCCAATTGGCCTGATCTTTCAGCGGCAGCCAGGTGGATAGCAGATGATAAAAATGATTGGACATAGTGGGTATCCAGCTAAATTAAATTCGCGCAGCAAGCACGGGATAATCCCACCGGCATAGAGATAAAGAAAGGCCAGTTAACAAAACTAAACAGCTATATGACAAAAGGCATAACCTTTGCCAATCACCCGATTTCCACTTCATGTTAAATTAACCCCTGCGTTTAACCCGGGAATTCTTTATGAGCGACAAAATTAGAAATATTCACAAAACCTTGCTGTCCGACAATTGGTACGCACTGCATAAATATTCATTTGAATATCAAAAACCGAATGGCGATTGGGAGCCACAAACACGCGAGGCTTACGACCGTGGCAATGGCGCCACCATTTTGATGTACAACCCTGGCAAGGGCACTGTCATACTAACTTGTCAATTCCGCCTACCCACCTATGTAAATGGCAATCCCGACGGCATGCTGATTGAAACCTGCGCAGGCCTACTCGATAAAGACAATCCGGAAGACTGCATTAAAAAGGAGGCAGAAGAAGAGACGGGGTACAAACTGAAAGCAGTGAAAAAAATATTCCAGGCCTATATGTCGCCCGGCTCAGTCACCGAGATTGTGCATTTTTTTATTGCCGAATACAGCGCGGACATGAAAGTGTCTGAAGGTGGTGGTCTTGAACACGAGCAGGAAAATATCCAGGTGCTGGAGCTCGACTTTAATGAAGCCTACCGCATGATCGAATCCGGAAAAGTTCAAGACGGAAAAACCATCATGTTATTGCAGTATGCCAAGTTAAATAATTTGTGCGCCTAACCAATGTGTGCAGGCCGAATTAGAACTCGCGCAACAGCGCATGATTTGCCACTTCCAGTGAGCCATCATCATCCGGGTTGGACAATTCAATAATCGTCCGCCCGGATAAATTTAAACGCTTCAAGCGCTCACCAAAATGCGTTTTGAAAATTTTATCCATTTGCCCATTTTCTTGTAGATACTTTAGCCCTAAGGTCAATCGATCAGCCAATACCGGCTGCTCTGGGCTCACATAAAAATAAACGGGCAAAGGCATATAGATTAACAAGCTCTGCTCAGGCACCAGATTTTCAACCAAGGTGCCATCAATTTCATAATGGTCATCAATTTCCACCACACTGAGCGGTACAAAAAAATAACGTTTACCGGCAAGCATTTTTAACAGCAGCGTCATATTGAGCGGTTCCGCGACCGCAAAGCCGTTGTGCTTGTACACATGCCCTTCCCATCCCTTGCCAAACCCCATCGGCAATTTGCTCAACTCATCAAGCGTTTTGATGCTACTAAAACGCGGTTGGTCTTCCGCGCGGATCAACAGAATTCGATAACCCATAAACCCGTTCAGCACCGGCAAACCAATACGGATCAGCCCTTCGCGCGGCCCCTTTTGATTCGGGAATCCCACCAGGCGGTCAATGTTGACCTTCTCACCCGCCACCAGTAATTCGTGCTTTCGCTCCGAACTTATCTGCTCCTGCGTAAAAATAACTTCATAGGGACCGTAAGTAGATTCTGTCGCTTTGAGTGCAGCCTCAATAACCGCGAGGTAATAATCTTCACTGATGGATGCGGTGTTATTGCCGACATATTTGACCACCAAAGGCTCACTAGCCAGAGCAGAGCGCAATGGCAAACAGGCACATAGAAAAAATACGATAAATCTGAATTTCGCGCTGATTGATTGGACGTTCATAACGTCCCTCCCTTGGCGGGTGTTGTTATGAGCTTAAGCCTAGCAGTTGTTTATTTATGCGACACAGCTTTTTTGATCTTATAGCGAACGCTTCAATACGCAGATGATATATACGAATGTTTCTATGTGATGATTGTGTTGCGCGTCAGTAAATTCAAGTCACTGATCTGCAGCCATGATGCGATTTGTTGCCATCCGGTTTTTAGCCTCTTCCAATGCAAAGCGCAGACCGTCATTGCCCGCCAATTTATTTTCTACAACCGGCAGCACAGATGAATCCCCCAGGTTAGCCAGGGAATTAACTGCTGCTTTTGCAACAGCTTCATCTTTGTCGGATAACGCATCAATCAAGCTTTGGATAGCCAAATAATTTTCACCGAATGAAAGCCGCTGCGCCGCAGCGACGCGCACCGACACTTTTTCATCGCTGCGCAAGCTGGTGATTATGTAGTGTAAGTCCTCGCCCACGGGGGACATTTCATTTAATAAAGCGATGCGGCTTTTTTCATCGGCGGCGAAAAACTTCGCGCGCTTCGCACGGGCCTCATCGCCCTGAGTTAATTCCGGCTTGGGCGCTTCTGTTACCTCCCGCTCGAAAGGTATTAACTCTTGGCGCCCAACAGGTGATGCAACTGTGTTTACTGCATTTGAACCATTTAATGATTCATTCAAAGGTTCATTTAAAAAAAGTGCCGAAATTTTATGGCGTGCAGTTGTCGCATCGTAACCCACTTCAAGATTGAAATTTTTTGCACCGATTATTTTCGCCAGCGCCGTTTGCACAGGCTCATTGTCGATATTCACGGTTACCTTTTCTTGCCAATGCTCAAACGCATTATCAGGCAGGCTAAAAGAAAAGCCTGCCTCCTCGGCAACGCGCTGGATAATGATCAGCCGTGGGGTTTGTGTATATCTGACTGAAATGCGCACCTTGTCATTACTCAGATATACACCATCGTTCATTGGCTGCGGCGATATGGCAATTGCAGCGATAGGAATAGCAGAAATTTCTTCCCGCGCACCATTTTCCTTACCGACATCAGCGCTGCTTACTTCGCCAGGGCGTGCACTCCACCAGACCAGAAACACTGCCAGCGCCAATAATAAAATTGTACTTTGCGGGGTGATAATTCGCGTGCGCATTTTTTGCATCCTGAAAAGTTTCGGCCACTAAAACTATATTAAACGGGGCAGCTATCGCTGCCCCTATCTGCCTTACAGGCGTTTAAACCAATTATCAATACGATAATCGGCGCGGCCCGATGAATCGGTAAAGTGCGTATCGATAATTACACGCAGCCAGGCATCTGAGCCTGACCATATTTGCGCCCACACATTGCGCGTCGCAAAACTCTGGTTATAAAAGAAGTGCTGCCAGTTAGCGGATGTGCGCCGACCTTCAACACGCCCCCAGTAGCAATCTGTGGGATGGCACTTGCCCCAGACCTTTACGTAATAACGCGGTGTAACCGAATAGGTTACCGAACAAATATCGCCGCTACAGTTGTAGATGGGTGTGCTTTCACACACCATTTCAATCACCACTTTGGTAACACCATTGGTATTGGGGTCGCTATTGACCCAAGTCCCGGCCTCTTTAGGCACAACACACAAGCCGGCGAAGGACGCATTGGCAAAAAACAGCCCGCCCAACAACAGCACGGACGACAATAGAACACGATAATTTTTTATAAACGTCGACATAGTATCTCTCCTTAAAACAGTTAATAAACGTCAATGTATTTGAAGCGTTACAGCACCAAGGCGACAAATTGATAGCAACAGCCACCCGATTCCTTTCATCGACGATGAAAAGAATTCTGCGGATAACACAAATGTGTCATCCCGAAATTGTGCGAGTGTTTATATTGAGGAATAAAACTTATACGGGGATATAATCGGGAGGAAGGCAATATCTGCGCGACCTCCTTGTCGCTATTTCCTCCTTGATGAAACCGCATATCCCTGCGCGAGACCGCGTTTGAAATAGCGATGTACCGTAAAGCCACAGCCTCCATGGCAAACTGGCCGGCACAAATCGCATATAAAGAGGAAATTGACGCGCAACTAACGAGTGAGTGAAGGTTCATTCGCGCAACTCCTTTTTACACATTATCAAACGCTGGATCTATCTTCCTTTAAGTAAAGTCTTTGCTTGTTTCTACATGGAAAGGTTACGACGGTTTGATGTGGCAGGATGTGATGTTTTGAGGGGGAGAGGTGTGAAATATTCACTATTGGCGTGGAATTGTGTAATCGAGGAAGATAACACCCACGCTAGCTTTTCCATAAAAACCAATGAAAAAGCTAGCAATATCAGCTTATAAACTTAAATAACCGAAATTTAATCATCTCTTTTAATTATAAATGGTGGATCTAATTCACGCCCTTTGATACGGATAGCATAGTTAAATCTCACCTGATTATATTTTGCATACTCCTCTCTAAACTCGGGGCGCTCCAATATATCTTTTGGGACATTAATAGTGATAACTCCATTGGCAGATCGATATTGCACATTTTTATCAGGAAACTTCTTGTCTTTAAATATAATTTGGAACTCATCAGGCCCAGCAAATATCGCCCTCTGACCCGGCTTTAAAATGATCTCTCTTACCGTCTCTAGCGGAACCCCATTTTTATCAATTGCTATTCCTACCACAGCTGTGCTCGTGCCTTGCAAAGCATAACTTACAGGAAGCCTTTCTCTGGCAAGCACCGCATTAACCTGATGGGTGGCTGCACTGTCAACTTTGGTCACTTCTGCACTATTAGCTCTAGCCACATCCGTGCTTGCTGCTT
>DATIDX010000144.1:0-17021 GCA_035456025.1 Cellvibrio sp.
CAGTGCAGTGGCTCAAATACCAAACCAATCGCCTAACAAGTCGTTCAAGTACGTTCCTCGCTGCGCTTCGTCACGGGACATCCCCGGACGGCGCTGCTTCGCAGCATACCGCCGCCGGGTCTGCCCCTTAACTCTGCGTTATACCCTGCGGGAACTAGTACAGATCCATGGCTGAATCTGAGGCAAGAAAAGGATTACTAGGTATTCTCCTGGTTTTCGTAATAGGGGGAATTGGATTTTCTCTAGTTTTGAAGAACGACAACAAAATTCAAACAGTTTCAGCAGAAGTTAGTGCCAGTAAGGAAATGTGTGTCAACAATGGTTGCACCGAAGAAGTAAGTTTTGGAGCATCACAGGCTTACAGAGTATCTGTACCCACAGGAACAAATCTACAAAAAGGGGAGGTTATTCTGCTTCACAAGGAATGCAGGCCACGTATAGCACGTATTAATATGTGCCAATACACATATATTGGAAGAAAAACATGAAGCCCTTAGGGTATAACAAGTCGTTCAAGCGGACAGCCCCAACCGGCGCTGCTTCGCATTATCGCGCCGGTTGCGGTTCCCTCCGCAGCGTTGCTGCTCCGGCTGTCCGCTTAACTCTGCGTTATGCGCAACAAAAACTCTGTGCCGGAGAAGAAAAATGAGCTATGACCTAATGGTGTTTGATCCATCTGCCGCACCGAAAGAAAGACAAGAATTTATGGAGTGGTTCAAGAAGCAAGCTGAGTGGTCGGAAAACCATAGTTACGACGACCCAAAGAATACCTCTCTGGCACTTCAGCGTTGGTTCAAAGAAATGGAATCAGTGTTCCCTCCAATGAATGGCCCTGGTTCTAGCGATGACGATATAGATAATCCGAAAATCACAGATCACTGCATTGGAAACAACGTAATCTATTCAGCATTTTCTTGGTCATGTGCGGAGGAAGCTCACAAAACAATGAGAGCTCTTGCTCTTAAGCATTGCGTGGGATTCTTTGACGTTAGCGCAGAAAATGGGGAAATATACTTTCCAAGTGGGGTGGCCGAGAGCTCGCGGCCATGGTGGAAACTGTGGTAGTTGCGCATAACAAGTCGCTCAAGCGGGACTGCCCCAACCGGCGTTGCTTTCAGCATAACGCCGGTTGCGTACGTTTCGCGCTTCGCGCTCCACTCAGCCCCTTAGCTCTGCGTTAGGCATATTCAACTCAACTTACGAAAGGTAAACGAGCTTCATGAATCAATTTGATGAAGAGAAAGCGAGAGAGATTCTGCGAGAGCTCAAAAGTGAGCAGGAGAAAATATACGGCGTGCCTTATGAGGCCAGCATCAAATGGCTTTCTGTACTTCTCATGCTTATAGGCTCCGTTGGATTTGCCAGCATATCTTTGAGCTATTTTACTGGGGCACAAGCAGAAACTTTAACTCTTGCAAAATATATTTATGTGGCCATATTCCCTATAGCTATGGCGTTAATTGGCTTCTTTATGAAGCGAAAAAAGAAGTTTATTCGTATTCCAGCAATAATTTTGTTTGTTTTGTTTCTATTTGCAATTCCGGTTGGCACAGCTTTCGGGGGGTACGGAATATATGTTCTTGTCAAATCAAAATATAGCTTCAAATAAACACACTTAAAAGCCATGCCTAACAAGTCGCTCAAGGTCGTTCGCGTTCGCTCACTGGACAGCCTCAATCGGCGCATGCTTCGCATTGTATGCGCCGCTTGCGTCTGCCCCTTAGCTCTGCGTTAGGCATCACATGACACCCGCGCAGAAGAAAATTATCCACAAATGGCTTTGGCTATTAGCATTTTTGTTGCTCTGTACCTTTGTGTATATTTATCCATTCAAAAATACGCAGGTGGCATTCTTTGTAATTGTTGGCCCTGTATATATGTTACTAATGAGTAACAAAAGTATCAGGGAGTCTGCAAAGGGGTATGGTACTAACAGCTTGCGGTTGCCAGAGTATTTGGAAGAGAATCCACGCCTGAAATATTGGATGGTATGTTTTAGCGCAATATTTCTCCCAATCGTTATATACAAGTTATACCAGTCGGGCGGAGAATCTTATTCACTAATGGCGGTGGCTATTGTGGGGTTAATAGTGCCACCAATAGTTCTTTCTGAAATTCAGAACTTTAAAGAAGCGGGAAAAGATGCCTAACAAGTCGCTCAAGGATCGCTCACTGCGTTCGCTGGACAGCCTCAACCGGCGCATTTGCTTCGCAAATTGTATGCGCCGCTTCGGCTGCCCCTTAGCTCTGCGTTAGGCCATTGAGAAACCGCCGCCATGCTCACACTTTTTAATTTGCTCAAAACCTATGGCATAAAACCTGAGAAGGTTCGCCTTGTAAGGCATGGAAATAAAGAAGTTGAAGTTTTGGAAACATTCTTAGAAAACAGCGATAAGCTTACTGAATATACGGCATGGCAAAAGTCTGGAAAGTATGGAAATGCGGAATATCTAGTAGTTTTTTGTCCAGCACGTGGCACAACTTCACTGTTTCTAGGTATATGGAAAATACTGGGAGTTACAGAAAATAAAAACCTGAAGCAGCAGCATATTGCCTCATTAATAAAGCATGGTCTTCCTGAAGGTTGGCAAAAAAAATCTGTCCGCTATGATCTTGAGTTATCTGCCACCATGTTGGAATTAAGCCAACGCCTTGTAATTGAGTGGGGACATTCAACAGTTAGCTGGGTTCAGTCAAAAGATAAAAATGTTGTTCAAATTAAACCTGTAAATTCAATTGGTGACTTCACTTCGTATGACAGTATATTGCTTTCATATCAAAACCTTGTTCACTTAATTAAAGATACAGATTCAAATGTGTCATGGGTCAATGCGCTTTCATCAGTAAACGGCGTTTACCTTATTAAAAACAAGAAAGATGGGCGTCTTTATGTTGGTTCAGCTTATGGCAAGGGCGGTATACTCGGCCGTTGGGCATCATATGCAAAAACAGGCCATGCGGGTAACAAACTCCTAAAAGACCTTGACCCTCATGCGTTTGAGTTTTCAATACTTGAAATATCTCCATCAACTATGTCCGCTGAAGATGTTATTGCTAGAGAAAACAGGTGGAAAGAATGTCTTGGTACCAGGGAGTTTGGTCTCAATGAAAATTAATGGCCTAACAAGTCGCTCAAGGTTTGTTCCTCGCTGCGCTTCGTCACGGACAGCTTCAGTCTGGGCATGCTTCGCATTTTACGCCCAGCCTTACGCTGCCCCTTAGCTCTGCGTTAGGCGCATAGCACCTGACAGACCTATCTCATTCAACAATAAGGAAATAAAGATGTATAAATACCTTTCAGTTGTGAAAAATCCAAAGGTGTTGAAAATATTACAGTTACTAGCGATATTTCAGGGAGTATCGTATTTTGCAAGGAGTATTAATACTTTTTATGATGCTTTTATAAAGAACGAAATTAATTTAACAATTAACCAATTTATTATTGGAACCAGCATATCGTTCTTTGCTGTGTTGGTATCATTATTTATATTGGTTTCATCAAATAAAAAATTTAAATATTTTAAATTATATGCTTCTTTTTACTTGGTTATATTTTTCTTATTGCAGCCAGTATCAGTTTATCTTGGCAGTATAGGCATATCTACACCTGTGCCACAAATTCAATACAATCGCGATGAGGTGGCGGGGGCTGCTATTGGAGAATTAATACGGGACCTATTTTATTTATCTATGCTATTTTGGGTTTGTTTCAGTAAAAAATTAAGTTTGTACTTAAAAAATGAGGGTTAGCTTTCGTTTGAAGGCAGTAGCGCCTAACAAGTCGCTCAAGGTTTGTTCCTCGCTGCGCTTCGTCACGGACAGCTTCAGTCTGGGCATGCTTCGCATTTTACGCCCAGCCTTTCGCTGCCCCTTAGCTCTGCGTTAGAATTCTAATGAATATGTGCAGTGACCATGAAAAAATCTTAGCAGAGACGCTTCGCAAGGTCGGTAGAAATTTATATAACTACCAACAGGTTGAGAAAATATGGAATTTACATATAAAAAATAGAAGTATAAAAACCACAATTGGGCAAGATGGAGTGCCAGTTGTTAAAAAACCAGAAAGCAGTAAGCGTGCCTTGCCAATGGGGTGGGTGGCAGAAAATTACAGAAAGGCGCTGTATGCCAGTGATACAGAGTCAGAAGATCAAAGTGAAGAATTTAGTATCAGTTCCAAGTTTTCTATTGAAGCTGAATTTGATGCCTTGGCAGAAAGAAGAAAACAGATGCTCCAAGTAGTAAGAGAAAGAAATCTGCTTGTTCATAGCCTAGTCGAGAGGCTGGATGCAAAATCAACAGAAAGCCTCATTATTCTTGGGCGGGAGCTAGATGAAGAAAACGAGAGAACAATCAGTGAAATAGAACAGCTAAATGAAATGTCCAAGTTTTATATTGAGTCTATGAAATTACTTGAAGAGTTGCTCAAATCTAAAGAGTTTGTAAATGAACTCACTAAATAGAATTCTAACAAGTCGCTCAAGGACGCTTCGCTGGACAGCCTCAACCGGCGCATGCTTCGCATTTTATGCGCCGTTTGCGTCTGCCCCTTAGCTCTGCGTTAGGCACTAATACCGAGGAAAATATGGAAGTTGTAATAAACAGGCGAATGATTTTATCAAAAGAGTTTTACTTGCAAGGCAAAGAACTTGCAACGATGAACGACTCCCTAAGTAAAATGATGGCTGTCCATAATTTCCATATTTCTATCGAAATTATTTTAAAGGCAATTCTTCTAAAATATGAAATAAGAACAGAAAGAACTCTAAATATAGATTTCGAGTCGATGTTAAATGAAATTGACAGCGACAATACATTTAAAGCTAAAGGTGTAAAGCTGCCATATCGGCAGGAAATTAGAAGTCTTAACCAAATGAGAAACTTGGTTCAGCATCAGGCAATTGAGCCGGAAAAAAGCACCATGGACGATTGGAGGCTCTACACAAGTAGATTCCTAGAAAAAGTATTTTTGCAGTACTTTAATGCGGAATTCAAAGATATTGATAGAAGCTCATTTATAAACTGCGAAACACTGAAGTCTCTACTTAATAAATCAAATAATGAATTACAAGATCTTAATTTTGAATCTGCATCAGCTATCTTGGCGGCATGCTTTGAATCAGCTTATATGTCAATAGTAGAGTTTATCCCAAGATCGAGTGCCTCATTTTTTGCGCTTTCCAGTTTAAGAGGGCCTGAATATTCAGGCCGTGAATTAAGAGATGCGCTAGAAAAAACACATGAAAGAATAAATTCAGTAGAGAAATTCTCGGTTTTGCTGGCATCAGGGGTAAATCTTCCTGACTACAGCAAATATAAAGACTCCATTCCATTTGTTCATATAATGGCAGGAGGTGGCTTTGTATTTGATACATGGCAGGGGAAAGAGTTTACTGAGGCAAGCACAAAGTGGTTGCATTACTTCATAATAAATACGGTTCTAAATTGGCAGCAGTTAGGTTTGGAGCCAAAAATTCCGGAGCACTTAGTTAAAGGTGCAAAAAAATTAATTGAGGAGTAATCAAGGCGTGCCTAACAAGTCGCTCAAGCGGGACTGCCCCAACCGGCGCTGCTTTCAGCATAGCGCCGGTTGCGTACGTTTCGCGCTGTGCGCTCCACTCAGCCCCTTAGCTCTGCGTTAGGCGCCTTCGCGGAAAGTGTGTGCGTAAAAATATTGTACGAAATGTTGCGCCACATTTACCGTGATGTCGCACAAAAGAATACGAAATAGCGGGCAGAATGTTTTACAAAAATCCGCTACCCTGAAAGCCATTAACTTTGTGGATTCACCACTATTTTCTGAACTGAATAATGTTGCAACTGATGCAAGAAAAATCAAAGAATGGTTCACCAGACTTTGACACTATGTTTAAACAAGTAGAAGACTTTTATCGATTACTGCCTTGACCACATCACTAAGACTGATAGGTGTGGCTAATGCGAGTTAAACAAGGTTAGTGCCAAATTGGCCACGTTAATCACTCCAATAAACCCCTGCTCAAAAAACGCGCAGGGCAGCAGGTTAACGTGGGTCAATCTTCAACGCGAATTTCAATTTTAGTGGGGCAGTTTTGGACGCTAGTCAATACACTTGACACTCAATTGTCCTTTCCGTATATGATG
Organism: Cellvibrio sp.; assembly: GCA_035456025.1. Lineage (GTDB taxonomy): Bacteria > Pseudomonadota > Gammaproteobacteria > Pseudomonadales > Cellvibrionaceae > Cellvibrio. The sequence continues at coordinate 6,121 of DATIDX010000144.1, forward strand.
CGCTCTCCCGTTCGGGTGTAGCTTTTAATTGCACAAACAAGGACAAATACCATGTCTCGCCGCTCCACCTTTTTACAACTACAGGTTGTCGCTTACTGTTTGTTGATAGGTTTATCTATTGCCGGATGTAAACCCAAAACATTGCCCAAAGAGGCATCTTCTGAAGAGGTTGTTACCGCGTGGCGTACACACTTGGGGGAACACACCCAAGGTTGGGTCAGCGCGGACAATGTGCTGCGCTTTCACTTTACCCACCCGGTGGTTGGCAAGGAACAGCTGAACAAACCGTTGGACGGCATCGTCAAGCTGGATCCTGCGCAAGATGCCGTTGCTGTATTCACGGCCGATGACACTATGGAATTACGTCACCCGCAACGCTTTGTCTCCGGCAGCCATTTTGATGTAATCCTGCTGCCGGATCAGCTGCAGAACCTACCTAATTCACTGCAGCCACTGCGCTACACCCTCAACGTACTGCAGCAAGAAATCACCTTGCGCGAAACCGGCTTGGTCACCGACGCGAAAAGCAGTGACAAGATGCGTCTCGATGGCGAACTGGAAACAGCAGACAGCGCCGACAAATCTGCGGTAGAAAAAATACTCACCGCCAATCATTATGACAAGACACTCCCTGTGATATGGAAGCATCTCGACGAACGCAGACACCAGTTCTCCGTAGAAAATATAGAGCGTGGCACAAGCGCCACACAGTTGCGCATTCAGTGGGATGCCACCGCGATTGGGGCCAGCAGCAAGGGTGAAAAAATTCTGGACATCCCTGCAGCAAAAACATTTGAATTCACTTCCGTACGCGCAGTGCAATCACCGGATACCTACGTGGAAGTGCGCTTCTCGGATGCGCTCGACGCCAGCCAAAACCTGAGCGGCTTGGCACGCATCGACAACCAGGATGCACGCGCGCAAATTGATGGCAATGCGTTGCGCATTTACGGTAGTAACGGACTGAAAGGCACAGTCAGTGTCTATATTGATGCAGCGGTACACAGCGCAGCCGGCAAGAAACTTGCTGACAAAATTGTGCGCAATATCACCTTCACTCCGGAAATTCCGGCCGTGCGTTTTGCCGAAACAGGCAACATTATGCCTGCGGCAGATCGACTGAGCATTCCCATCGAAGCCGTTGCCATCAATGCCGTACAAGTACGTGCATTTGAAATTTATCCAGACAACATTGGCCAATATTTGCAAAGCAGCAATCTGAATTATAAGAGTCAGCGCTACATTGATAACTATAATCAACGTGATGTAGGCCGATATTTGTGGCAAAAAACGGTCACGCTGCCGCATATTCCTGCCAATGGCTGGGAGCGCTTCGATCTTGATGTCAGTGACCTGATGAAAGACAAGAAAGGCAGCCTGTTACGACTGGAGGTAGAAGTGCTGCCACAGTTCTCCAGCTATGCCTGCGCAGAACCACCCAAAAGCCAGGTCGGTGAAAATGTTACAGAGCTCAACTATGAGGGTTTCTACAAAGAAACCTCCGTGCCAGAAAATCTGCAACGCTATTATGAATCTGCCGGTTACTACGATTGGGATAAACGCAGCAACCCCTGTGATGCCGGCTATTATGTTCACAATGACAAAACACTTTCCGCCCAGATGTTTTTTGCGTCCAGCATCGGCTTGCTCGCCAAACAGGGCGGTGACAACCAACTGCATGTACTGGCGACCGATTTGCGCAGTGCAAAACCGTTGCCTGATGCGGAAATCACTGCCTACAACTACCAGCAGCAACGCATAGGCGCTGGTAAAGCCGATACAAACGGACTTGTCACACTTGCAGTTGAAGGTGTGCCTTTTTATATCAAAGCAGAAAAAGATGGCGACATCGGATATCTGAAAGTCCCCCGCAACAACTCGCTGCCCACCAGCCAGTTTGACACCGGCGGCACCAAACCCGAGCAGGGACTCAAAGGTTTTTTTTATGGTGAGCGTGACATATGGCGACCGGGTGACGAGATTTTTCTCACGTTTGTTCTGATGGACAAAGACAAGAAACTGCCTGAAAACTACCCGGTTACACTGGAGTTTTTTGATGCACGTGGCGGCAAAGTGAAAAGCATTACCAACGCAACTCCCGTTGGCGGTTTCTACACTTTTCAACTGGCAACCAATGACAACGCCCCCACAGGTAACTGGCGTGCCATTGTCAAGATTGGTGATCACTACTTCGACAAAGTCATCAAGATTGAAAATATCGCTCCCAATCATCTGAAGATGGATCTTACATTGCCGGAAACCGGGCTTCGCAGTGATGCGATGCCATTCAATACCACGTTGCAGGCACAATGGCTTAATGGTGCCACAGCGGCATCCTTGAAAGCCGACATCAAAGTACGCTTATCGGCAAGCAAGACAAAATTCAGTGGTCTTGATGGCTACCAGTTTGATGACAAGGCGCGCAGTTTTACGCAAGAACCTCAAACGGTTTTTGAAGGCCAGCTGGACGCCAATGGACAAACACCCGTTGAAATGAAATTTGAACTGGATACGCCGCCACCCGGTGTATTGAATGCTGTCTTCACACAGCGCGTCTTTGAGCCGGGCGGCCAATTCAGCTCACAATACCGCAGCACGAGCTTTTATCCATTCAATACGTTTGTCGGCATTCATTCACCCGCAGGCAACAGCTTGTACGAAGGCGCATTGGATAAAGACAGCAATCACCTGTTCGACTTGGTGACTGTAGATGCTACCGGCAAGCCCGTTGCCAATCGCAAACTGCAAGTCACGCTGTATCGCATTGAGTGGCGCTGGTGGTGGGAAGACAACGAAGAAGATTTTTCGCGTTACGTTAGCAACGACTATCACCGCTCACTGGAAACACAAACCGTGAGCACTGATGCAACCGGACACGCCACCTGGACGTTGGAAGGTGCAAAATATGAATGGGGCCGCCATTTGGTGCGTGTTTGCGATGCAGATGAAAGCGGCGTCACCCAACACTGCAGCAGTCAGGATATTTATCTGGGCTATGGGTACGGCGACAAATCCAAACGCGATGCCTCGACGCGCATGAGCATGACGACCGACAAGGAACGCTACTTGGTTGGCGATGAAGCGAATGTTCAGTTGCCGCCAGGGCCAGATCGCCAAGTTTTTGTCAGTCTCGAAAACGGCAACCGCGTGTTGTCCCGCTACTGGCAGACCGTCAAAAATGGTGAAGATCATTTCAGCGTGAAAATCACACCTGAAATGTCGCCAAACGTGTATGTGCACGTCACACAATTACAAGCGCATGAAGGTCGCAATAATGACTTGCCGATTCGACTGTACGGCATCGTGCCGCTGATGGTGGATGATCCCGCGACACATCTTTCACCACAGATCGAAGCGCCTGAAAAAGTGCGGCCAGAATCGGCACTGGATGTGAGTGTGAGTGAAGCACAGGGCCACCCGATGACCTACACATTGGCACTGGTGGATGAAGGCTTGCTCGGTGTCACCGACTACCGCACACCCGATCCGCACGATACGTTTTATCGTCGCGAGGCGTTGGGTGTACTGACATGGGATTTATTTGACATGGTCATCGGTGCGTACGGTGCCGATTTATCACGTTTGCTGGCGATTGGGGGGTCGGACACGATTAAAAAACGTGACAGCAATCGCGAACGTCGCTTTCCACCCATTGTCAAATTTTACGGCCCATTCCAGTTAGCGGCCGGAGAAAAACGTGTTGAGCATATCAGCCTGCCGCCTTATATGGGCGCTGTGCGCCTGATGGTTGTGGCCGGCGATGGTCATGCATTTGGCAAATCCGAAAAAACCGTGACCGTGACACAGCCGTTGACGTTGCTATCTACGTTGCCGCGCGTGCTGGGGCCTGGCGAAGAACTGGATTTGCCCGTTACCGCATTTGTGTCTGAAGCACCATTTGGCATCGCGAAAATCCGCGTCACTGCCGATGACTTTTTCACTGTGCTCAAAGGAGAAGAAAGCGCTCCCTTTGAGAAGCCCGGCGAAGCAACGGTGCGTTTGCGACTGAAAGTAAATGAACGTGTGGGCATGGCCAAGATCATTGTGAATGCCGAAATCGGTGGTGAAACAGCACACGAAACGATTAACATTCCTGTACGCACCGCCAATCTGCCTTCAGTGAAAACAGAGACGCACGTGTTACAGCCCGGTGAAACTTGGCAGCCTCAACTGGTACCGCACGGCATGTTGGGCACCAATGTCACCACGCTCACAGCCAGTCGCGCGCCGGAACTGAAACTGGAGGAACGTTTGCAATATCTGGTGCAGTACCCGCACGGCTGTATCGAACAAACCACCTCCAGCGTTTTTCCGCAGTTGTATCTAGGGGAGCTAGCGCAACTCAACACACAGCAAACCAGTGAGATAGAGCACAACATCCAGGCCGGCATTGATCGTATCGCCACCTTCCAGACGGCCAGTGGTGGCTTCAGTTATTGGCCATACCAGCCGGAAGTGTCTGCTTGGGGCAACGACTATGCAGGCCATTTCCTACTGGAAGCTAAACGCCTCGGTTACAGCGTGCCGCCGGCGCTGCTTAACAAGTGGCTGGCCTACCAGCAGGAACAGGCGCGCAACAGCAATGCCAGCCAAGGCTATGAACGCGTGGATCAGGCATACCGCCTGTACACCCTGGCCTTGGGTGATCAACCCGATACTGGCGCGATGAATCGCTTGCGCGACGCACTAAAGAGCGAGGCCAATAACAGCTCACAAATGACGCGATGGTTGCTAGCACTGGCCTATCAGCAGGTTGGCCTAAAGGATGTGGCGCTGGAGTTGCTGCAGCAAGCGGGCACTACAGCACACGCTACAGATTACGATTACTGGTATTACGGTAGCGCGCTGCGCGACGAGGGCGTGTTGTTGTTGCTACAACACAAACTTGGGCAAACCCAGCAAGCTTGGCAACTCGCCCAGCAAATGGCAAATGGTCTGGCCACAGACAACTGGTACAGCACCCACAGCACAGCCTGGGCATTGACGGCACTGGCACAGACGTTCGGCAACGCCTCCGGCCAAGAGAGCCGCTTTGCAATGAAGCAAGGCAATGGCGAATGGCAGTCGCTGGTATCACAACGCGTGCTTTACCAGCAGGGATTTGACCAATATCAGAACGGCAGCCTCAGCCTGCGCAATGATGGCAGCTCGCCCTTGTATCTGGCACTGTCGAATCGTGGTATGCCCGCAAATACCGAAGAGCAACCAGTGAGCCAAGGCTTGTCGCTCGATGTTCATTACACCGACATGCAAGGCCAGCCACTGGATGTGCATAGTCTGAAGCAAGGTCAGGACTTCATGGCCGAGGTCACGGTGCAGAATCTGGGTGATCGCCATCTCGACAATCTGTCGCTCACCCAGGTTGTCGCCAGCGGCTGGCAGATTCGCAATACGCGCCTAGAAGGTGCCGAGCAGCAGAGTGACCTCGATTATCAGGATGTACGCGATGATCGTCTGCTGAGCTATTTTCCTTTGGCCTGGAATCACGGCAAGGGCAGCTACTACTGGCCGGACTGGTGGCACCACTACGACGAGCGCCATATCGACGATACCGTGACAGTGAAAATGTTGCTGAATGCCTCGTTTGCCGGCCGCTTCTATCTTCCGGGCTGGCGTGCAGAAGCCATGTACGACGCCACCAAACAGGCTGCCAGTACGGGCCAGTGGGTAGAAGTCACACCGCAGTGATAGTCAGGCAACACTGGCGACTGGCCGTGGCAACAGGCGGACTGTCCGTCCTGTTGGTTATTTTACAATGGGCACCACTGCCGGCTGCATTGAGCCAGCCGCAGTGTTCGCGCGCACTGTTTGATCGCGATGGCCGCTTGCTCGATGTGCAGATCGCCACTGATCAGCAGTGGCGCCTGCCACTCGGCAACGATCCATTGCCGGAAAAATATGTGCTCAGCTTACAATCCTTTGAAGATCGCTATTATCGCTATCACCCAGGTATCAATCCGCTAGCCATTATGCGAGCGGCCGCAGCCAACTGGCGCGCCGGCCGGGTGCAAAGTGGCGCCAGCACCATCACCATGCAGGTGGCTCGCTTGGCACTGGACAATCCGCCGCGCACCTACATCAACAAACTGCGCGAGATGGCGTTGGCCCTGCAACTGGAATGGCGCTACAGCAAGGATGAAATCCTGCGCCATTACGCTACTCTCGCACCCTTTGGCGGCAATGTGGTGGGTCTACACGCCGCCAGTTGGCGCTATTTTGGCCGCGCGCCTCAGAATCTGAGCTGGGCAGAAGCTGCACTGCTGGCCGTGTTACCTAACAGTCCTGCGCTGCTACATCCCGGACGCCACCGCGATCTACTCACTGCCAAGCGCAACCGTTTGCTAGGTCGTCTACATCAGCAAGGCACAATAGACGACCGCGATTTTCAGTTGGCGCTGCTGGAGCCGTTGCCGAGTGCACCAGAGCCTTGGCCGAATGTCGCACCACACTTGTTGCAACGCCTGATCACAGAGCAACCGCAACAAGCTTTGTTTCACACCACCGTGGACGCCAACCTACAGCGCTCCGTACACGAGCTGATTGCCCAGCAAAGTCCAGCGCTTGCAACAGAAGGCGTCCGCAATATTGCGGCCGTGGTCATCGACCACGAATCCCTACAGGTGCTGGCATATATCGGCAATTACACCGATGACAGAAGCAGTGGCGCGGATGTGGATATTGCCGCCAGCCCACGCTCCACCGGCAGCATACTCAAGCCCTTGCTGTACGGACTCATGCTGCAAGATGGTGAATTACTACCCTCGACCCTGGTAGCAGATGTCCCCACTAATTTCGGCGGTTATTCGCCGGAAAACGTCGATCTGGATTACCGTGGCGCCGTACCTGCCAATGAAGTATTGGCGCAATCACTCAACGTACCTTCCGTACGCATGCTGAAGCGATATGGGGTGGAGCATTTCCGTGAGCGCCTGCAGGCTTTTGGACTCAACAGCGTTACCCGCAGCGCTGAAGATTACGGCTTATCGCTCATTCTTGGCGGCGCAGAAGCCAGTCTGTGGGAGCTGAGCGCAGCATATGCCAATCTCACCCACACTGCCTCTCACCCGAATGCAGAGCCCCTACGTCGCAATATGGTTCTGCTGAAAAACTATAATCCCGACAGTACTGCGACTCCGTTTCCCCTGCATAGCGGCGCAGCTTGGCTCACCCTGCAGGCGATGACCAATGTGGTGCGGCCCGGCGGCGACATGTTCTGGCGCGACTACGAAAACAGTCAGGTGATTGCCTGGAAAACCGGCACCAGTTTTGGCCTACGCGATGGCTGGGCGATTGGCAGCAACGGCCATTACACCGTCGGCGTGTGGACCGGCAATGCCGACGGCTCGGCAGCCGCCACATTGGGCGGCGCCCGTAGCGCCGGCCCCATTCTCATGCAGATCTTTGCTCACCTGGGCAATGCGCCGTGGCTGGTCAAACCTGCAACTGCACTGAAAACCGTTTCAGTGTGCGCGGATGACGGTTACCTTGCCAGCAATGACTGTAAGACCCTCGATATCAGCGCGCCGGCAGAAGCGCATTTTGAAAAAACCTCACCCTATCATCAGCGTGTTTTTCTCTCCGCTGACGGCAGACGTCGCGTGCACAGCGGGTGTGAAAAACCGAGCAATATGCGCGCAGAAAACTGGTATCTGTTGCCGCCTGGCATGGAATATTTCTGGAAACAACATCACAGCGAATACCGCAGTTTGCCGCCCTGGCGAGACGACTGCATCGCAACACTGCAACAATACACAGGCGATCGACCGTTCGATATTATTTACCCTGATGCATATAGCCAATTCTTTATCCCATTGGAGATGGATGGCAGGCAGGGACGCATTGTGTTTCGCGCGGCGCATCGCAGTGCGCAAGCGATCTTGTATTGGCACCTGGATGGAAATTATCTCGGTGAGACGCGTCTGTTTCACGAAAAAAGTATTGTGGCTAATCCTGGGCCGCACACCTTGGTGTTGGTGGACCAGAATGGGCAGCGACTGGAGCGAAAATTCAACATAGGCAATCCAGAACAATAAATCTGCCAGACAAATCCTGTCGAAAATTTTGATTGAGTTAAGGCGACGCGCTCAAAAACTGTACCCAACCTTGGCAAATGAAATTGAAGGATAGCTTCCATACTTTGACACTATGTTTAAACAGGTGACAGGCTTTTATCGATTACTTGCCTTGGCTACACCAGCAAGGCTGATAACCGCTTTACATAAGTTACGCTGTATCTGTATCGGAATCAGCAATTACTCTCAAGAGCCACTGACGATATTCCTCCTCAACGTCCGAGCTCAGTGCGGCAAGCTGATGTTTCAACTCGTCTGTCATTCCAAAAATTTTCCAAACAATCGGTTCAAGCTTGGCAGCAACACTATTCGTTTTCCGGGCATCTTTGATGAACTCCAGAGTTCGCGTCTTGAACTCATGAACGATATCCGAATGATAGCTGGCTGCTTTGGCTAAACCCGAGAGGTACATCAGCTTCGGAATTTCAGTTTCAGGCCATTCCAGCGCCATGCGAAGCGGCCATTCAAGAATATTCCGTTCGCCCCACAAGCTGTCTTTTGACGCTGCTTCATTTGAAATAAGACTGAGAGTAAAACTCTGACCTAGCGCGACGAGATAGGGAGTTATTACTTCTTGGGTTGGACGACTGTAAAAATCATCAAATGGTGTTGCGCGGAGCTGGCCAAGTTCAGCGAGTATACGTTTTTCAAGCTGCAATACCGCTGGACCAATATCTTCAAGAGCCGTTTCAAATCGTTCCTCCAACAGACAAGTGCGAGTTGCACAGTTCCAAAGTCTGCAAACAATCCGCCACTTCTCACCAGAGCCATCAATATCACCAGTGACGAGAAATGCACCGTTACTCCCAAGCGTTTCGCAAAGAGCAGCATCGTTTCCGCCTGCACCAAAAACCACAGGACCACCTCCCTTTACGACAGGGATCAGCGTAGCGCTTTGGAGATCCGTCCAGTAATGTACAGACTCGGTAAGATATAACGGTATTGCTCGGCTTAACCTGCCGAGGTCATCCTCGTTTTGCACTTCGGCCTTATCAATAGTTTGCGTGCATTTAGCAAAGCTGAGAAACATGACCCGCGGGGCATCGGTGTTTTTTGTTGCAAATAGCCATGTTGGATTGTGAAAACCACGCGACCAGATAGGATTTTCGATTGAGAGTGTCTCTATCTCCAAATCTTCTGGAGAATCAATTGGTTTTGGCAAATTGTCCTGCCTCTGAATTTTTTGTAATTCAGATGCATAGTGGTCGAAATGCTGTTTATAAGGCGGCAAGTCTAACGCGTAAAGACGACTGAGAAGCGCCTCGCCATCTTGGCGGCGGCCAAGTTGCAGATAGGCTTGCACTAGATTGATACCCGCGCGTGGATCATGTTTTTCGGGGTCATAGGCTGGCGCTACAATTTCTGGGATGAGTGCCACTTGGCCATTATTTCCAAGGTCACCCGAAATCATCATTAGCGCTTCGGTGCTGTAGTTTTTACCATGAAGTACAAACTCGTACAGGGCTTTAGCTTTATCAATATCCCGATGCTCTAAGTGATGGCGCGCCAACCACAATTGAGGACGCCAGCTACCAGCAATTGCAGCGGCATTTTGCAGCGCCAAAAAAAATCCTTGCTCTCCATTCCGTTCACGTTGTATTGCAGCCCACCACAGTAAGCCATTTTCCTGATTGGGATCTATCTGTATCGATCGCCAGAGTGTTTGGTCGCTTCTATTCGTATCACCCTGCTCGGCGTAAACCTTGGCGAGGTTAGTCAGCAAAGTTCCGGTCTCGCCAACTTTATCAATCCCTGCACGTAAGATTGTTGCAGCGTCGTCAGCACGGCCTATTTTCATTAGTACGATGCCACGGATGGCATAGCTCCGCTCCGACATCGTGTCAATGGTCAGTAGTCGAGACGACGCATCTACAATGTCATTGACGAACCCATCATTCAGAGCAGAGACGATGAATCCATATAGCTCATCGGGGTTATTCCAGGCTTTTTCGAGATTCGGACCCAGTATTTTTTCTCTCCATTCATTCTTAGTAATTTTCAGCTCACGCCCGTATTTGTCGTAGACGGTAATTAGATCTACTTCATCGCTTGATGTGGCAATAGATTTTCCTGGGCTCTCCACTTCGGAATTATTTTTTTTGAACAAAGAGCCTATGATTTTCGTAATCATGATCAGATGTCTACCTATCCTTTAGTAACTCGGCCATTTTACATGGCGTTACACTCACCTCGTGAGCCCGCCCAATGAAAAAATTATTCTCTGATATTTCTTTGTTATAAAATTTGGCATAAGCCTAATCAGAACGGTGGGAGATAAAAAGTGAGCTAATAGGGTAAAAAATCCTTCACAGCTGCCTTGGTGCATCCATTCGCTTATGAAGAACACGGACGATTAAAATTCCCCAATCCATCTGCGTGTAAAAAATGACATGGCTCTGGTGAGGAAATCGCCTGTAGCCTGCACGGATACCGTCAATACTCACACCCATGGCCGGGTTTTCTGCCAAGCCCTCCATGCAAGCAGACATCGAACGGTAATACTCCTCTGTCTGGGTCAGCCCGAACTCAGCCAATGACCAGTCAAGAATGCGTTCTATATCGGAGGCTGCCGCTTCGGACAGCTTATACATCCAACCCCCGTCGCGACTTGACTCCCTGCCAGACGCTATCAATGGTTCGCTCGGAAATTCCGCTGTTCTCCCCGACAACCAACGCCTGGATCAGAGCCTCCCTTTCGCGCTGCATCGTTTGATCCCGTCGAATCAGATCCCGCATATAGTCACTGGCATTGCTGTAATGCCCGGTGTTGATCTGATCCTCAACCCACATTTTCATAGGATCAGGCAGTGATATGTTCATCGTCGCCAT
>DATIDX010000145.1:0-21354 GCA_035456025.1 Cellvibrio sp.
ACATCATCTGCAATTGCATGGCCGGCATTAAAATTACTGCCCCAGAAAAATGTACTGGCAATTACCATCAACCAAACACTGACCCGCGGATTCATCGCAAAACACTCACTTATTTATCGGGTGTCAAGAATATAGATTTCATTTAAAGTATGTAATCTATTTCAACTTATCGGCAAAGGAAGCAGTAATGCACGCGCAGAACTTTATATTGGCAGATTATTTTCAACGCATCGGTTTTGTTCCCGGCGGTGAATTGGATGCAGCGGGATTGCGCACCTTAATGCGTTGTCATTTGCAATCAATCCCCTTTGAAAATCTGGATGTGCAAGCGGGAAAAATTGTCTCGCTCGTCCCTGAAGATATAGTCAATAAAATCGTTTATAGCAATCGCGGTGGTTATTGCTATGAGATGAACAGCTTATTTGCCATGGCGCTTACCGCGCTCAATATCAGCTTCGATATTATCGGCGCCCGCCCCATGTTTTACCCTTGGCGGCGCCCTAAAAGCCATATGGTATTGCTGGTCAACATAGGCACAGAACGCTGGCTGTGCGACACCGGCTTTGGCAGTTTTGGTTTGCGCGCCCCCATAGGTTTGCATCAGCTCGGGCAAGTTATCCAGCAAGACAATGAAACCTTTATGCTCGACCAAAACGAGCGCGGCGAATATGTACTCAAAGCATTAGTAAAAGGTGAATGGGCCAACCAATTTGGTTTTGATTTATACACGCTGGAAATGATCGACTTCATGCCGGTTAACTACTACAACTCCACCCACCCCGACGCGGTATTTGTACAGCGCTACCTCGTAATGCAACAACGCCCCGACGGCCGCACACTCCTATCCGGCAACCAATTAAAACAATTGCAGGGTAATGAAGAAACCATAACTGAAGTTACCCCTGAGCAATTGGATGAAGTGTTGTGGCGCGAGTTTAGATTGCAGAGATAACAGCAAATCAGGTTTTCGGTAAGCTGCGGACTAATTTTTTAAAGAATGTCTTTTCAGGGATGGCTAAATTGAAAATTGCAGGTTTTATTTCTGCTTTGTTTTTTTAATATTTTTTTCTGCGTGCGCAGCAGAAGCTGAAATCTTGGCCACGGGGTAATTGCCTGCTTTAAAAAAGCCGCCCAAGCATAACTTGGGCGGCTTTTTGTTTACTGCGGCTTTAAATCTAACTCAGATTAAAAACTCATTTCCACACTTAACTTTCCACCACGACCCGGTGCGGGGAAACCTATGTCGGTGTAGTAGTCTTCATCGGCGAGGTTTTCCAAGCTTAATCCGACACGGGTTTGGGCGTTGAGTTGCCAGGTTGCGCTCGCGTCAAAACGGTTGTAAGCATCCAGCGTTTGTTCTACATCGGTGCCGGTGTAGCGGCTTACGGCGAAGCGGTCGTCTACGCGCAGGTATTGCACGTTGAAACTCCAATCCTCATTCAATGCGTAATTAAGTGCAGTGCCGTAGGTAACTTGTGGGCGGCCGAGTAGATGGTTGTCGGACGAGAGCATGTCGATATCGGTATAGGTCGCATGTAAACGTAGGTCGAGGTTTTGTTGCAGCTGCCAATTCAATTCACTTTCGACACCGCTGGTTTCCACTTCGGCCCGGTTGACGTTTTTAAAACTTTCACTGTCAAAATCGATCAGGTCTTTGTAGTCGTGCTCAAAATAACTGATGCGCGCACTCAGATTTTCCCGGGTGAATTCGATACCTGTATCGGCAGTGGTGACGGTTTCCGGTTTCAACTCGCTATTGCCCACGAGTGGGTGGCCGAGCGCAAAAAAGCTGGGCAATTTAAAACCTTCGCCCCAGTTGGCGAACCAGCTTACTTGTTCGGTGATTGCGAAACGTGCGCCGACTTGACCGCTGTCGTTAGCGTCAAAGCCTTCGGCATCGTCGCGGCGGATGCTGGTTTGCACTAATAATTGCTCGGTGACGTAACCATTCACATTAACAAAGCCGCTGTCGATGCGGCGTGAGAGTGAAAAATCGGTGGGCATTTCAAAGCCTATATCAAGATAGCCTTGGCTATTGCCTTCTTCTTTGCGCGTTTCAACACCGAGGTTAGCCCAGACGGATTTTTTATCGCCCAGTGTGTTTATCCAACTAAATGCGGTGCGGGTAAAATCGGTAGTTGAGCCGTTAGCGGGCACTGCATCGTAGGGCGCAATACCGGGTGAAGTGTAATCTTCTTCGCGCTCGTACCAACTGGCGTTGGTTTTGCTCTGCCAAAAATCATTGACTTGCACAATCCAATTCAGCGCAGCATTTTGGTCGGTAAATTCGCTGGCGTCGAGTCTGCGGTCTACTGCAAATTCCGGCCCGCCACTTTGCTCGGGGAAGCTGGTGCGCTCGCCATCAAAATAACGGTAATTAAAATTCAGCGTGTGAATGTCTTGTTGCCAATTTAAACGGCTGGTGAATTCAGTATTTTTTGCGGTGCTGCCTTCAACTGGCTCGCCGGCATCTTTACCTTGCAGGTTGAATGCATAGCCCAGGTTGCTAATGCTACCGCTGGTAGATACGCCCACATTGCTGTAATCATCCGTGCCGAGTGCAGCGTTGATGCGCGTGGATTTTTCTCCCGGTGTTTGGGTGATGATGTGGATCACGCCCGCGAGCGCATCGGAACCGTACACTGAAGATTGCGCGCCGCGAATAATTTCAATGCGTTCGATGGATTCGATATTAATCGAATTCAAATCAAACGCGCCGCCACGGGTATTGGTGGGGTCATTCAGTTGTACGCCGTCGAGTAATACCAGTGTGTGGTTTGCTTCTGAGCCGCGCAACGCAATTGAGGTCACTCCGCCGGGGCCGCCTTGTTCTTCAACCCAAAGGCTGGGGATTTGGCGCAGTGCATCGATAACACTGTGTTGGCTCAGCTGCAGTAATTGGTCGTGATTGATAATAGAAACTGAAGACGATAATTGCTCATTGGTCACCGGGCTGTAACTGCCGGTGACGATAAGTTCTTCAGTGGCGGAAAAAGCGGGTAATGAGATGACGGCTAAAAATAGTGGAGCAAAGCGAAAGTTTTTCATTGCGAACCTTAAAAATACAAGTTTTGCCAATTGCGATTAAATCGGATTCCGGCATTTGCTCTGGGACCGTGCGCAGCATGGATGCTGCGCCCGAGCCTACATGGATGTATTTACGGCGTGTCCCAGAGTGAATGCCGGAGTCTGATTGCTCTCTTACAGAGTGACTTAATTACGGTTTAGGAAACTTATAAAGCGTGTAATAAGCATCCATTTTTTCCACTGCATTTTTTTCAAACAGCGTTTTGGTTTTTACTTCGGCGTGATAAATCCGCGCGGTTTGTTGTGGATGCACTTTTGGTTGCTCCAGTGAAGCTAAATCAACGCGCAGTGTTTTGCGATCTCCACTCAGCACGACGGATTTGATTGCCTCCTGCCGCAAACCTAATTCATCCGAACCGTAATCCGGTGCATCGCGATACACCCAGGACTCCAGCGCGAGCAGGGATCTTAATTGATCCGGAGTAATTTTACTGTCAATTGGCTGGGTGAATTCGATTGCAAAGCCCGTTGGTGTCGCAAGCATTTGAGTAATGGCGGGCGAAATTGTTTTTCCATCCCAAGTGATGCGCTGCAAACTGGCGACGTGACCGCCTTTAGCCTGCCAGCCGCGGCCGGTTTGGCCGAGTAACAAGCTGCCATCTTTTAAAAACAGTGGGCGCATGACGCCTGACTCAAGCCCGTCGATAAAAGGCATGACACTGCCTTGTTCAACACCATCCACATTTTGCACGGCGATACGCAATAAATTCGATTGGGTTTGGTCGCCCATCAACATTTGTCCGCTGAAAGCACCGAATTTTCCTTTGGTAGTGTCCCATGCTGGATTGCCCGGTGAATTGGCGACGCGATTGTGCGGCAACAAAATAATCGCATCGGTGCGTTTGTGTTGTACTTTTTCCCAAGCAATTTCCGGCGAGTCGGGTGTCATCCCCGGCAAATCCACGAGGCCTGATGGATGGCCGTAGAATTTATCTTTTTCTATTACAAATATTTTGGATGTGCCCATGTATTCGCCCTGGTTATCGGAATACCAGAGGCGACCATCGGGGCCTGTGCCCAAACCGGCCGGGCTGCGTAAACCATTTGCCCAAGGCGTAAATTTTCCATTGGGTTCAACGCGAATATTCCAGCCGGCAAAACCGCCGTTGCTGCCCATGTATTTGCCGCCCGCTTTGTAGGTCGAGCCATCGTTGCCATCGGCGAGATTGATATTGATGTAATAAGCACCGTCGCTGCCGCGCACTGGGCCGTGCATGTAAGAGTGATAATTGCCGTGATAAGAATGTGCATCAAACAAAGTTTCGTAACTGTCGGCAATGCCATCGCCGTTGGTATCGCGGATGCGCGTGAGTTCGGCTTTTTGTCCGGCGATCACGGTGAAACCTTTTTTATCTTCCACCAGCAGGCCGAGGCTATCAAATGTACCTTCGGCAAATAACCGCCACTCACCTTTCACCATGCGCCAAATACCCGCAGTGCGCGTTGCAATGACGGTGGTATTGTCTGCCGTCAATGCGAGACCGAGTGCTTCAAATAATTGTTCGCGGCCAAAATTATCTTTAGGCGGGTAATAACTTTCGATGTTGTAACCTGCGGGCAAATCGGCTTTGGCTTGGGTAATTTTGATCGGCTGTTTGCGATAATCAAAATCCGATTTTTTTGCATGCCACACATTGCTCGCTAGAGTCATTTTTGCACTCAGGGTCGCTTTGGTTTTTCCTGCGGGCAATAGCCATTGGTTGTTTTTAATTTCACCTTTGTCGACGGCAAATTGTTGCAGGGCAGTGGAGTTCAGTGCAAAGGTTTGCGCGGTTTTAAAATCGCCAGCCAAGACAATTTTTACATCGCCAGACGCCGCAATATTGGTTTGCACTTCGAGGGTGTTTTGTCCCACGCGATAGCGGAAGTGTGGCAGCTGTTGTTTTTCTTTGGAGTTGCGCGTGTAACCGAGGAATTGCGCATCCATCGCCGCTACGCGCGCAAGATGGTCTTCTTTGCTGTAGAGCGAAGCCTTGGCAGTTTCAGGGTCGCCAAATTTTGCATCTTTAAACGAGAAGTCGATAATTTTTCCCTGCGCATTCAATGGCGCAAATAAAAACTCGTCGCTACCGAAATTAATTTCGCGGCTTTCGTAGCCCATCTTCAAACCTTTGCCACCGCGATTGGTAAATTCACCGGTCATATCCAAAAATCCGCCTTGCCAGATTTTGGTGATGGCGAGCAAACGTGGGTCAAAAGAATAATTGACGCCCCAAGGCGAGCCCACATGGATTGCGCGGCCGGAAACACCGGCCATAGGGCCGCGCTGGATGCGCACTTCATCGTCAACCAACAATTGCAGCCGGTCAGCGATAGGGTCGTATTCAGCCGCGCCGGTTTGCGCGAGTAATTTAATTGCTGGGCCTTGATCGCGTAGGTCGTTAAGGGTGGCGAGGTAATCGCCAATCGCATCGATTTGCACATCGCTCAATACCTGCGCGGAAAATACCGGCATGATCGGTAAAAAGGCTTCACCTTTTTTTGCGCCGCTCTCGGCCACCGCTAATTGATCAGTCGCCGCACGTAAGCTGCGGTGTAAATATTGGCGGTCGGCTTTAATGGTGAAGCGATGGCCTTCACCGCCTTCCACAACTTCGCGGTTGCGCGGCTCGCGTTTAAACAATCCATATAAATTAGGGCCGGTGCTGACACCGGCATCGTCTTTGGTGGTCAGGTGGCAAGCGTTACAACCTACAGACTCAAAAGTTTCTTTACCGAGTGCAACAAAATCCACCAATTCTTTTTCATTGGTTGCTTCGCCGGAGTTCGCCGGAATTTTAATTTGTGAAAAATCTGCCGGTGCTATGGTGAAATTGCGCAATGCCAATTGGCCTTTTTTTACCAGGAAGCTGGTGGCGCCTGCGGGGCCCTCCCACGCGAGGCTGGAGTTTTCGCTCAGGCCAGTGCGCAGTTCATTGGTCACTACTGCGTTGCCGTTGATGCTCAGCTCCATGATCAGCGCCGGTTCAACTTTGGTACTGGCTTCGTTGTAGCGCGGTGCGCGGAATCTTGCGCGCAGATGTTGCCATTCGTTATTCACGTTTTTTAAATCCACGGCGTAACGGCCCTGGATAAATAATTTAGCATCACTGCCCTCAGGCGCGAGGAACTCCATATCGAGTACGGAATCACCCAGAGGTTGGGCGGCGATTAGGTGCTCGGCGCTGCCCTTTGCGTTCAACGCAAGGATGACACCGTCTTTGGTTGCCGGTGTAAGTTGCAGTTTGCTGCCCACAGCGCTGGCTTTACTGGCGGAAATCCAGGCGCTGTTGTCTTTAAAAAATTCTGCCGGATTCTGCGCATGCGAATTTTGCGCGTGTAAGGGCAAGCTGCCGATAAAGAATGCGCCCAGCACCAGGGTTTTTGACATTAACAGGGTTTTTGCCGAGGTTGATCTGACGAGCTGCGCCGCTTTGGAGTGCAGCGTCATTTTTTTCAGGAGAGACATAATCTATACCTGTGTAATGTCATTAAAAAAGCGCCGCAGTGTTGTCACTGCGGCGCGAACAAAAGACAGTAAGAGCAATATGCTGACTGTCTGCGGATAGAGCGGTAAATTAAAGTTTGCGGACCCAGATGTTGCGGAAGTTCATTGCATTGCCGTGGTCTTGTAAGCGCAATGGCGCACAACCGTGCGCTTTATAAACTGGCTTGCCAATCCATTCAGTAGCGCCCTGGATTTCAAAATGGTTTTGCACCAGCACACCGTTGTGCAGCACGGTGACGTAACCGGGTGATGTCAGTTTTTGCGCGTTATCGAATTTCGGTGCGGTAAAAATAATATCGTAGGTCTGCCATTCGCCCGGCGCGCGCGATGCATTCACCAGCGGAATGGACTGTTTATAAACGGAGCCCGCCTGGCCGTTGGGATAGGTTTTGTTGTTAAAGGAATCGAGCACTTGCACTTCATAGCGTTCCTGGAAAAACACACCGCTGTTATTGCGCGCCTGGCTCTCCAACAATTTGCCGTTCTCGTCGGTGATCAGCGTTGGGGTTTTCCATTCGACATGCAGCTGCACATCGCAAAATGATTCTTTGGTTTTGATATCACCGGTTTTTGGTACAACTACCAGAGCGCCATCGGCAATTTTCCATTTTGCCGCACCGCCTTCCGCACCTTGCCATTGGTCGAGGTTTTTACCATCGAACAACACGGTGGCGTCGGAGGGAATGCCATTTGCCGGTACGCTGATGACCGCTGGCACTGGCTCCCATACTTCAGTTTCCTGGGCGAGTTGCCAGGGTTCTTTTTTTGCGGCTGCCAGCAATGGCGCTGAAGCAGCGCAGATCAATAGGGCGCTTAGCGGAAACAAAGGGTTGAACTTTTTCATAGTGGTGACCTACACATTTTTTATAATTGGGTTGGGTTGTAGCTTGGACGGGCAGCCTAAGCTTGGCAGATTTTTAAAAAACATCCTCTGCTATTGAAAATAAACAGCGGCTGCGAGCAGACAATATTGAGTCACGACCTAACAACAGGCTAATGACTGTAAGAGTCATTTACACTATTAGAATATATATACTATTTGTTTTGGCGCGCGGCGACGCTTTTTACACAGCTTGATAAATTGCAGGCGGGTGCGTGGTTTTTTTAACAAAGCTTTACCGATGACGGCAAACTGGCGAGAGCAGACTAGGATTAGCACAGAAGAATTGGTCGAGCGGTGCAGGCTAATGGAAACTCGCGCACGCGAAAGCTTGCGCGAGTAAAGCGGAATTAATTTTTGGCCCAGCGCTGGTTGGTCGGGCAGTTTAAAAAGGTGGAGCTGGAGAGCCAGCGTTTGTCCGGATAGTAGGAGAACAGGAACTGTTCGCCTTTGATGGTATCGATAACCTTACGGGCGATACCAGCGCGGACGGCAGGGCAGCCCCAGCTGCGCCCAAGGCGGCCTAATTTGCTGGCGAGTTTGGAATCGACATAGGGAGCGCCGTGGAACACAATCGCCCGCTCCATAGCTTTATCGTTAAAGCCGCGCTCGAGCCCATCCATACGCAGTGAATAGCCATTGGAGCCGTTGTAGGTGTCTTTAGTGCGGAACAGGCCCAGGCTGGTTTGCAGGCTTCCGTAAGTATTGGAAAAACTCCGTGCAAAGTTTTCACCGCTATTCTTGCCATGGGCGACTAATTCGTTAAACAGCAGCTTGCCGGTAACCAGGTCAAATACCCATAAGCGCGGCACGGTGGACGCAAGTGAGTAATCAATGACGGTGAGGTTGCGCGCCGGGCTAATCCCCTGGTGTAGGGCACAATCCAGAGCGGACAAGGCCAAACCAATCACTTTAGGGTTTGCTGCCGGGGCGGCTTTGCTCAACTTCTTAAGTAGATGTATGGACGATTGGCTGCCGGCAAAAGGATATGACTGCGCGAATGGATTGTGCGTGTCGGCTTGCCCGGCGGTGGC
The DNA here is from genome assembly GCA_035456025.1 of Cellvibrio sp. Taxonomy (GTDB): domain Bacteria; phylum Pseudomonadota; class Gammaproteobacteria; order Pseudomonadales; family Cellvibrionaceae; genus Cellvibrio. The sequence continues at coordinate 8,489 of DATIDX010000145.1, forward strand.
ATGAAAAGTGAATAAAAGGCTGATGCAGGCCGAAAAAGATAAGGCCCTGATAGTTCTGTACAACATGAATATTCCCGAAGTTCTGGGTCGATAAAAGTTGCAGCGGCCTTGCTGGTAGAGGTTATGTTTTATAGGTAATGTGCGATACCGAACGGAATGCTAGCATCTGAAAACGGATGCGGCAAACATTAAATGATCAAAAATACGGCAAATTTAGGATCTGCTTTGCTACTTTTGATAAAGACAGGTTTTTTTGTGAGTGTGCAGGAGCATGCGTTTATGCGGTTGTTTCAGTTAAGTCGTTCAGTGAAGTTGGCCCTAGCGGCTGATTGGTGTGTAGTGGGTCTGGTCGTTGTGCTGGGCTGTGGCGCGAGTATCAATAGCTTCGCTGCTGGTGCTGATCAACCGGCGCCGCTGTCACCACAGGAATTGGTAATCAAGGAAATTGAAGCTCGCGTTGCGACCATGCAATTGCCCGAGGCGGCGGCGCGCAACAATTCGCGCAACCTGAGCCAGGCGATCAGCGCCTTCTATACCCAACGGCAATTCAGGCCGGTGTGGAATCAGCCCGGCCGGCTCGAGGAGCTCATCACGGCGCTTGAGACTCTTAGTGAGGATGGCCTGAGCCCCGAGGACTACCAGATTTCCCTGTTGCAGCAGACCCCACCGCTGGCCGATGACGGCTCCCCCGAAGCCATCGCCCGCGAAGCGGATGAAGATATCCGGGCGACCAACGCCTATCTGCGCGCTATTTACCACCTGTTTAACGGCAAGGTGGATCCCGCTGGCCTTGATCCACAATGGAACTTTGAACTTGAAGATCTCATGCTCACTAACGCAGGTGCCTATGTCGCCAGCGGGATCGACCTGACCCCGATTGCCGAAATATTTGCCAAGATGCGCCCGCAACATCCCTTCTACACCAGCATGCGCGAAGGCTTGAAGCAATACCGCGCGCTTGCTGCCCAGGGCGGCTGGCCGTCGCTAGCAGCCGGGCCGTCACTTAAGCCGTGCATGGTTGATCCGCAAGTGGCTGTATTGCGCAAGCGTTTGGCGGTGACGGGAGAATATGTCGCGCCGGTATTGCCAGCGGCGGAGGGCCAGCAAGGCGTGCTGCCAGCGCAAAAATGCCTGCCCAATGCCACATTCACCGCAGCCAGCAGTGTCAGTTCGACACCGGCGGCCACCGCTGTATATGTTGCCGATGTAGTCGCGCCTGGCAGCAACAGCGCATCCAGCTCTTCGGCACCGGCGCAGGAGCCGGGTATCAATCCCGATGAGGTATTTGACGAGTATCTGGTAGAAGCAGTTAAGAAATTCCAGCGCGCACAGTATCTGGACGTCGATGGCGCTATAGGCCCGTCAACCCGCGCTGCCCTGAATGTGTCGGTGCAGTCGCGTATCGACCAAATCCGCGTGAACCTGGACCGCGCCCGCTGGTTGCTGCACAACATTCCGCCCGAAATGCTGCTGGTGGATGTGGCTGGCTTCAAAGTGACCTATTACAAGGCCCATCAGCCAATTTGGCGCTCGCGCGTACAGGTGGGAATGGCCTATCGCACCAGCCCGATTTTCAAATCCGAGGTCAATTACATCACCCTCAACCCGACCTGGACTGTGCCGCCGACCATCCTGCGCAAGGATGTGTTGCCCAAGATCCGCAAGAACCCCAACTATCTGCGCCAGCAGCGGATGCGGGTATTGGATAGCAGTGGTAAAGAACTGAATCCAGCCAACATCGATTGGAACCGGCCGGGTAATGTCATTCTGCGCCAGGATGCGGGCGAGGGTGCTGCGCTAGGCAAAGCCGTTATCCGCTTCCCCAATTCTTACTCGGTGTATCTTCACGATACTCCGCACCAGAAGCTGTTCGATAAAAGCCAGCGCGCCTTCAGCTCCGGTTGTATCCGCGTGGAGCGCGCTTTGGAGTTAGTCGGGCTGCTGTTGTCTGAAACACCTGGATGGGATACCGCTGCTATCAATGCAGCGTTGGATACCGGTAAGACGCGCAACGTGACCCTCGCGAAACGCGTGCCCATTCTCATTGCCTATTGGACGGTGGATGCTATCAGTCCGACCGAGGTCGCTTTCAAACCGGATATTTACAATCGTGATCCGGGCGTACTGGCGGCGCTGAACAGGCGCAATTAGTGTGAGTTGATGATGAAAGGTTAAGTTTTGATGACTTATTGAGCGGTAGCGGCACAGCAATTTGTATTTATGCCGGGTCGCGTCTAGCGTTAATAGGAATTTAGACAAAAGCCCCGCTGGCTTTCCTATCCAACGCAGAATCGCTCAATAAGGATTTCCCTAATGGCCACCAAAAAGACCTCTCGCTCGATTCAAAATCAGGAACACGATGATCTGATAACGTTGGAGCCTTCGCCCAAAGGTGAAGTGAATAGGGAGCAAAGCAATTTACTCGCGCCGGTGCAAAGCAATGGCTATATGTATTTCACCGAGCGCGACCTGGACAAAATCCTCTATAACCTGGATACCCTGCGCACCAGCGTCTATCCCCACATCGCCAATGACCAGGATGCCGCCAGCCAAAAGCAGCCGCAATTTCCGTCGGTATGCCTGATAGGGTTGGGGCGTTGCGGCTCCAACATTGCTTTGGATGTTGCTTCGCTGGTGTACAACGCGCGCAATTTTTATCTCAACGAATTTAATAGCGAAGAAAAAGAAATTCGCGAGCAAGACAAGCCGATGCGCTGGATCAAGCGCAGTTTGCATTTAAAAGGTGGCCACCACCTCAAGCCGGTATTTTTGATCGAGCCGCTGGTGATGCTCGGCGATCTGGATAAAGACATTGAAGGTCGCATCCGCTTTTCGCACAAAGGCGAGCGCTCCGGTTTTTTAAAAGATTACACCAAGATGAAAATCATGGACTTGTCAGAAGTCCACGCCGGCGGTTCCGGTAATGCGCCTATCCTTGGCCAATACCTCGCGAAAATTATCCTCAACAAAGATACGCAGCGCTTTTCCAATGCTGATTGGAAATTCGTCCACTCTTACCTGATTGATTCTTGCGGTATCAAAGCCAACCAATCGCGCTTGTATTTTTATATTTTCAGTGCGGGCGGCGGTACAGGTTCCGGCATGGCGAGTGAATTTGGACTTGCGCAGCAATACGCCTACATGAGCAAAACCTTTGATTCGCGTGCGCAAAGTGAAGATTCAGAAAACCACGGCCATTCTTTTGTGTTTGAGCCGATTTTCACCAGCGGCATTTGCATATTGCCGAATATTTCTGACCACGGTGTGGAAATGTCGGAGGCGCTCCATATCAATGCCGGACGTTTGCTGTGTAAATATCTGGCGGAGGAATGGGATTTTTCCTACAACTTCGACAACGAAGACAGCAGCGAGGCCAGCGTGATGCATCGCATCCGCCCCTGGAACGCCATGATGCTGATCTCCAATGACATAATGCGCTACGCCGAGGCGACCGACGACGGCAGTATCCCGCACATCGACGTCAATGCGATGGAAAAATACGCAAACCAATATATTTCCCAGCAGATATTTAACATCCTCACTGCGCAAGCGGTGACTACTGATTACGACGAAAATTATTTCCGCCGCGCCGGAATTGATATCGGTGAAACTATCCGCCTCGACGCCAACGACTTATTTATGAGCCTGGCCGGCCCCGTTGCGGTTGCCTATGCAGAATCGGTGATCCCCAACGCGACACCGCCGCAGGGCGTCGATAAGTTGCGCGGTATTGATCCGAAAAAAATCGGCGAATTAAATATCGACGATTTGTTCTATCGCTCTATCGATCTACCGCACTTCAACAAAGTCACCCAAGCCATTGAAGGTATCAGTTTGCTGCCCATAGAATCAGCGCGCTACCGAGTGGCACTGGCCAACTACTTGCAAAAAGGCTACGACGCTGAAGAGTTGAAAAACCTGCACTTCTTTAAAAATTGTTCGTCGATTGTCTCGATTATTTCGCTGCCGAAAGATTACAAACTCTCATATATGGATTTGAATAAACTTAAATCCCATTTGAATGCACTATTTCCCAATACCACCTTGAAACGCTACGCTTTGGTGATAGGTGCATCGGCCAATATTTCCTTGACCACTTTGATCGTAAAAAGCCCCTGCTTGAGCGATGACTTCCTCACCTTGATAGTGGCATTCATCAAACGCTGCTTCGCCAAAGATCCTTACCGTTTTGATGAGCAACTAGACGCAGCCATGCTGGAGTTTATCCGCGCCGAAGAGTTTGATGAAAAGCTGGTGGATAAAATGCTGAACGAGTATGAGAATCCGGCAAAAATTCTCGATACTAACTGGTATGCGATCAAGCCCATGTATGAAAAGAAATACCGCGAGCTAATCAATGACGCCGATAAATTTTGCTCCATCAACGATATCCGCCTGTCGCGCGACAGCGTGAAAAAAGCCATCAAATATCTGCGCGAAATTTATCGCCACAAGATCAGTAAAACACGTATTGTGTCGCTCAATACGATTGCGGCCGATACTAAGCCAGAGTAAGTGCTTATCTGTTTTAGGGTGATTTTAGGAGAGGCTTGCCTCTCCTTTTTTATTCTGCATTAAGCGGTGACAGGTAGCCAAATTTCAATATCACCTGCACCGGTTTGCGGATTGAACTGTTCACCGTAGCGCTCAAAGAAATGCAGGGTGTTTTCCTGCTCAGCCTGGTGCTGGTAACCGGAGTGAGGCAGCCATTGGTCAAATGCAAAATCAATTGTTTCGCAGATCCTTTGCACTGGACCGCTGTGGACAAATACCGCGTAGGTTTGTGAGGGAATAATAAACGGGCTAAATTTTTCCGGTAGTCCGGTAAAATCCCACACGGCACAGGCGGCCATGTAGTAATACTCGCGCCCGCGCAGGTGAATGCACAAACCGTAATCGGCGGGGCCGACTCGCTGCGGGATTTCATCCCAACAGGAAACCAGTTGCTGCCACAGCTGCGGAATTTTGGTTGCCACTTGCTCATCCAGTTGCTCGCGCAACCCAGCCACCAGTAAAGGGCCGGCTTGCTCGATGCGGGGCGCAGAAAATTTTTCCATTGAGCTAGGCGAAGTGTTGTTGGAATCGTTCATCTTTTTCTGGATCCAGTTCGCGGATGGGCCTAATTTCAATAGTGCCAAAGCGTGCAGGTGGAATTTTGCTGGCGAGTTGCAGCGCTTCATTCAAGTCGCGCGCATCGAGCAAATAAAACCCCGCCAACTGTTCTTTGGTTTCAGCAAAAGGTCCATCGGTAATTAATGTTTTGCCATCGCGCACGCGCAAGCTGGTCGCTGTAGCGGTGGGGTGTAACGCGTTGCCCCCCAGCATTTTTCCACTCGCGCGCAGGCCTTCCCCGCAGGCAACGCATTCGTTATTGAGCGATTTCCATTCATTGGAAGTCATATTGTTAATAATATTTTCGTCATAAAAAACCATGCAGAGGTATTTCATAGTCGCTCCTGTAAAGCGTAAAAATTATTCTTGGACGTGGCTGGGATCCATATACATAATTTCCCAGTGATGACCGTCCAGGTCTTCAAAACCGTGGTAATACATGAACCCATAATCCAGTGGCTCTGCAGGCCAGGCCTTGCCGCCCGCAGCAACAGCTTTGCTAATGGTTTCATCTACTTTTTCCCTGCTCTCACAAGAGAGGCAAACAATAACCTCTTTAGTGGCGTGGCCATCGGCAAGTGTTTTGGGGGTGAAAGTTTTAAATTTTGGCTCGGTCACCAACATTGAATAAATCGTATCGCTGATCACCATACAGGCCGCGTGTTCGTCAGTAAATTGCGGATTAAATGTATAGCCAAGCTGTGAAAAAAAAGCCTTGGACTTATCCAGGTCTTTTACCGGGAAGTTGATAAATACTTGTTTGCTCATGGCGCGCTCCTTTTATTGATTGTTATGAGTAACGTACGATTTCTTTAAAACCACCGTAAGCCATACGGCGATAATCAAATGGACATTTGTCTTTGTTCATGGTCTCGGTCAGGCGCGGGTCGGCCATCACGGCGGCGTTGATCCGGTCGCGCTCCTCGCGCGATGGATAGACAATCCAAGCGATTACTGCTGTTTCCTCATCACTACAGCCAGCGGCTTTGCGGAATGAGACCATATCGGGGATATCCAGGTCATCGCCCACACACTCCCAGTAGGCAATAGCACCATGCTCTTTCCAGATAGCACCCGCTTTACTCGCGATTTGCTGATATTCAGGAATTTTTTCCACGGCAAGGGGTAATAAAAAGCCATCAACATAATGGGTCATTTGAGATGCTCCTTTTGGTTAAAAAAACGGGTTCACTATTTAGTCGTCATTGGATTCGAGAAATCGACAGCGACTGATAAAATATTTATAGTCGATAGCCTAAGGTGCTCTACGGAAGCATTGTGGCGGCAAATGTAACAGTCTGAGGCTAGAATCATTCCCCCGCCTTGGTTGACACATATTGTTTAGCAGGCGTTAATAGCAGAGGTATTTATGAAATATCACGGCAGTTGTCATTGCGGTAATATTAAATTTGAGGTGGAAGGAAATATTGATAGCGCTATTTCCTGTAATTGTTCCATCTGTCAGCGCAAGGGTTTGTTGTTGTCATTTTTTCCTGCAGATCAATTTACCTTATTAAGTTCAGGTGAAAATGTGGGCAGCTACACCTTTAACAAGCATGTTATCCGCCACAAATTTTGTCAGGTATGTGGTGTGAGCCCTTATTCCGAGGGCAGGGATCCTGAGGGCAATCAAATGGTGGCGGTCAATATCCGCTGTCTGGAAAATGTCGAGCTGGAAAAAATTCCACTTCACCCTGTTAATGGTCGCGCCTATTAAATAATTGCATATTTATTTCATCACCCGTCAAGCGCACCTTTGTGTTCAGGTTCGAACGCAAAAGGCGCGATCTTTGTTATAGCTCGGCAATCTCGCTTATCTCCAAGAGTCAAGTTCATGCATCAACACGAAACGCTGCTCCACGCTATTTATTTCCTGCTCGCCGCTACCATCGCTGTGCCATTGTTCCGGCGCCTCGGACTAGGGGCGATTCTGGGGTATCTGGTGGCTGGAGCAATCATCGGCCCCTATGAACTGGGTTTGATTTATCAACCTGAAGCCACCTTCCAGTTTTCGGAATTAGGCGTGGTGTTACTGCTATTTGTGATAGGGCTTGAATTGAATCCACAACAACTGTGGAAGATGCGGATGGATATTGGCTTCCTGGGCTCCGGCCAAATGTTGCTGACGGCTTTGATAATCACCGCATTGATTGCGTTATTTCTCGATTTATCCTGGCAACAGGGATTCATGATTGGCCTTGCGTTAGCGCTCTCATCAACGGCATTTGCTGTGCCCTTGATGGAGGAACATAAAATCATGGGGTTGCCACTTGGTCGCAAGGGATTCTCGATTCTGTTGCTGCAAGATCTGGCAGTTATTCCCATTCTATTATTGCTCGCCAATTGGGCTCCTTCTCCCAACGCGGAGCATCCCGTTCCTTGGTGGGTAGGCCTGTGCACAGTTGCATTTTTATTGCTAGCGGGTGCCAGGATTTTCAATCCGCTGCTGCAAGTGGTTGCCAAATATGGCAGCCGCGAAATCCTGACCGCATCGGGTTTGCTGATCGTGTTGAGCGTTGCCTACTTGATGCAAGCGGTTGGGTTTTCGATGAGTATGGGGGCTTTCCTCGCCGGGATATTACTTGCGCAATCCAGCTTCCGTCACCAATTGGCCGCCGATATAGAGCCGTTCAAAGGTCTGCTGCTCGGATTATTTTTTATTGCTGTTGGCATGTCACTGAATTTGCGCTTGCTATTTGCAGAGCCATTATTAATTTTGGTTTTGGCGCTGGCGTTGATGCTGATAAAAGCCGGTGTGGTGGCCCTTATCCTGCGCTTGCGGAAATTTCCGATCAAAGACGGCTTATTAATGGGGATCATGCTGGCACAAAGCGGTGAGTTTGCATTTGTGGTCATGGCCACCGCAGAGCAATCGGCATTTATCCCAAAGGAAATAAGCAACTATGTAGTGTTGGTGGTGGGCATCTCCATGGCCTTGACTAGTCCACTAGTGCTGTTGCACGAATGGACGACGCGTCAGCGCACCATGCAAGACAAGGCGTTGCAGGAGGCGAGACAGACAGAGGATTCACTTAATGAGTTGAAGCGCACCGATACCAACAAAACTGAAGTAATTATTGCGGGCTTTGGTCGCTTCGGCCAAATTATTGGCCGCATCCTCACTGCCAGTAATATTCCGTTTAACGCGCTGGATAAAAATCCGGAGCATATCGAATTTTTAAAAAATTACGGTGTGAAAAGTTATTACGGCGATGCCACCCGGATCGAATTGTTGGAAGCCGCAGGAATCCGCGATGCAAAAGTCTTGGTTGTAGCCCTGGTCAACATAGAGGCATCGCTCACCATAACCAAACTGGTCAAAAAACACTTTCCACACATTACCTTAATCGTGCGCGCGCGCGACCGCGCCCATGCTTATCAATTAGCGGAGCTTGGTGTGGAAAAACCGATCCGCGAAATCTACGAATCGAGTCTTAGTGCCGCTGAGCGCACGCTTATGGAAGTTGGCTATACCGAAGGGCAATCGCAAACGGCGATAGATATTTTTCGCGAGCACGATCAGGGTTTGTTAAATAGCGCCATAGCACTGAGCAAAGATCCGAAAGAACTGGCGTCACTAGTGCAACAGAGCCGCAAGGAATTAAAGGAGTTATTTAATAAAGATATGCAGCTGTAATAACACCTGTATCCGCGCATTTTTAACCTGGTCTTATCTACTTTGGAGAACTACCAGGGTTCTAAGTAACAGCTAAGTCTTCTCATTTAAGCTGACCTATTCCTACATTTCGGTGTGAGTTATGGTTGCTAAAATTGATCGATGGCTGGCTACCCATCTTGTTTGTCCATTACTGGCATTAGTAATAACGTCTATCTGCATCACCGCAACTGATGCAGATAGACTACTGGCGGACTATTTTTATCGTATCCAGGGAAACAGTTGGACGTGGAAAAATAGTTGGCTTGCGGAAATTTTTTTTCATCAGGGCGGTCGAGGGTTTTCCGTTCTGTTGGCATTGCTGCTATTTATTGCTTTGCTTGCGTCCCATCTAATACCACTTTTTTTCGCGCACAAAAAATCATTACTTTATTTATTCCTGGCAACTGCTGGCAGCAGTTTGCTTATCAGTTTTTTGAAACCGTTGCTGGGCGTGTCTTGCCCTTGGGAATTTTATCGCTACGGTGGAAGCCTTCCTTATACCAAGGTAATCGAGCAACTATTTCTGCAGGACGGTGAGGGTTGCTTTCCTGCGGGCCATGCCAGTGCTGGCTACTCGTGGGTTTCCTGCTACTTTTTTGGTTTGCATTACCGATCCAAGTGGCGTTGGTTGGGTTTGGGAATTCCGTTGATTGCGGGCGCTATATTTGGAGTGGTGCAGCAAATACGCGGAGCGCATTTTATTTCCCACGATATATGGTCGATGGCGATTTGCTGGTTTTTCTCGCTTGGATTATTTTGCTGCTTTTTTCAAAAACCTGTAACAGTTCCTGAGCAGGGTTTAGCTACGCGGGGGTTGCCATGTCCCTAAGTATTTCCGTTCCATCTGAACTTGGGCGCGCCGAATCAGGTTTAAGCTCTACTCAAATATCCCTGCTTTCTGCATTATTTTTTGTTGCGTTTTACAACGCCGCTTTTTTTAACGCGCTTTGTAGCCTTGCTAATTGTGCCAACCTCAAAGGTGTCATTTTTGTTGTCAATATTAGCCTGGTGTTATGGTTGTTGTCATCTGCCATCATTTCTCTGGTGACGCTGCCGTATATATGTAAACCCGTTTTGTCGATGTTGTTTTTCGCGGCGGCAAGTGTTGCCTATTTTATGGATACCTATGGAGTGGTGATCCATCGCATGATGATCCAAAGCGTTGTGGAAACAGATTTATCCGAGTCTATGGATCTTATGAGTATTAACCTTATTTTATATTTAACTGGTTTAGGTTTGTTGCCATCATTATTGCTGTTAAAGCTGGATATTAAATTTGCAGGGGCAAAGTTAGAGATTTGGCGTAAATTAAAATTTATCGCTATTGTCCTTTTTGCCTGCTGCACACTAATCTTTAGTATGTCTATGGATTATGCTTCATTTTTTCGCAATCATAAAAATGTTCGCCAGATGGCTAATCCGCTGAATTTAATTTATGCGGGGATTGCTTATGCAACCAAAAATGACCGTGTGGTGGAGGTAAGGCCGATTGAAAATGATGCTCAGGTCAGTAGGTTTGGTAAGGCGCAAGCAAAGCCTACATTATTTATTCTGGTGGTTGGTGAAACGGCGCGTGCAGATCATTTCAGCATTAATGGCTATGGGCGCGATACCACACCGCTGATAGCACGGCAAAATATCATCAACTTTCCCGAGGTTACCTCATGTGGCACCGAGACTGCGGTATCAGTGCCTTGCATGTTTTCGGTGCTAGGGCATGGTGGATACTCTGATGCAAAAGCCAAGTCGCAAGAAGGCTTGCTGGATGTGATAAAGCATGCAGGTATTCCCGTGCTGTGGCGCGATAACAATTCCAGCTGTAAGGGCGTTTGCAATCGCGTAGATTATGAGGATGTGCAACACCTTGAGGTGCCGGAATTATGTGAAGCTGGTGAGTGTTTCGATGAAATTCTGCTGCATCAGTTGGATGAAAAAATTGCATCGGCAGTGGGCACTAGAGTAATAGTGCTACACCAAAAGGGTAGCCATGGGCCGGATTATTATAAACGTTACCCGCATGACCAAGCGGTTTTTGGTCCGGTATGTAAAACCAACCAATTGCAACACTGTTCTAAAGAGGAAGTCGTGAATGCCTTTGATAACACCATTCATTACACCGATTATTTTCTCAATAAGACTGTCGGATGGTTAAAAGAAAAAAGCGATCGCTACCATACATCGCTGATTTACTTATCAGATCACGGTGAATCACTCGGTGAAGCTAACTTGTATTTGCACGGAATGCCTTATTCAATAGCGCCAAAGGAACAAACTCATGTTCCATTATTTATGTGGTTTTCAGAAGGCTATACAGCGGCGAATCATATCGATAGCAATTGTTTGCGGCGACTTGGCGCTAGCAATACATACTCGCATGACAATCTTTTCCACACGGTTTTAGGCATTCTTAATGTGCAAACCGGCGTATACGATACCAGCCTGGACATTATCGAGCCTTGCAGGAAAATATTCTGAAGCTGGGCCTAGTGTTCTGAATGTTCAGGAAAGGTTACGCGCACGCACAGTCCTGTTTGTTCCGTTGCATCCCGGTTGTACAGCGATAGGGTCAAATTTAATCGGTTTGCAATGGTTCGTACGATTGATAGACCAAGGCCGGACCCCGGTTGGTCATTACCCAATACGCGATAAAAAGGATCAAAGACGCGCTCCTGTTCTGCAGGCGCGATTCCTGGTCCTGAGTCGCGCACCAACAGTTCTGTTATGTGATTTTTCTCATTCAACACAATTTCGATATTGCCATTAACTGGTGTGTAGTGGATTGCATTTTCAACCAGGTTTTTTATCAAAACTTGCAAATCAATGGGATGGCTATGGACTTGAATGTCCTCGCCAATCACTGCTACCTCAATTTTTTTTACCGCGGCTAAGGGCAATAAATCTTCTAATAATTCTCGCAGAAGCGCTTTTACTGACAAGTTTACGCCGGTCGTTGGTTGTTCATCCTGTGCGCGCGCCATGGTCAGCAGCTGTTCAATAAGGATGCGCGTGCGTTCAGTTGCTCGGTGTAAATTAATCAGGCGATCATGTAGCCCTTGATGCTCCTTGCTTAACTCCACCATTCGCTCGGCTTGTAATGAAATAGCGGTGAGTGGCGAGCGCAACTCATGGGCCGCATCGCGTACAAATTGGCGCTGTTGTGCAATAGATTCGCGTACACGCAAGAGGAGGTGGTTGATGGCTGAGATAAAGGGTGCAATTTCTGTTGCCAGATTAGTATCGGGCAGCAGCATCAAATTATTGTCGGTGCTCTGGTCAAGTTGCTGTGCCATTTTTTTTAACGGCGAAAATACCTTGCGAATTAAATAGGCCACCCAGAGCAGTAGTAGCGGGATTAATATAATCAGTGGTACCAATGTGTTGAGTGCGCTGGTGCGCGCTATCTCGTCGCGAACTTCGGTTTGTTGCGCAACGACAACACGCGCACCGGTAGCAAAAGTTTTTACCAACAGGCGCCAGCTGGCGTCTTGCACTTGTCGCGTCTGCAAGCCTTCCGGCAAATCAGCGGGGAGATCGGGTAATTCAATTGCGCCCTGTTCGCCGGTATTATCCAGCCACTGGACTACAAAATGGGATTCAGGATCAGCGCGCGATATTTCAATCGGCGTATTTGCGGCTGGCTGTGCGATACGTTGGCGATTAACGAGGGCGGTCAAGCGGATGAGTTGTTCATCCTGTAATTCAATCGCCTCTTCAAATGCCCACCAATAGGAAAATACACCAGCAACCAAGGCGACAGCCAGGACGGCAATGGCCATGCCGATTGAAAGTCGAAACTGTAATGAATCACTTAATTTGCTTTTTCGACCATCCACCCTAACCCCGTACATTTTTGATAATGTCACTGCCAAATTTTTTTCGCAGTGAATGGATAAAAAACTCAATAGCATTACTTTCCACTTCATCGCCCCAAGCATAAATTTTTTCTTCCAATTCCGCGCGCGAAAGAATAGCGCCGGGGCGTACCAGCAGTGCTTGCAACAGCGCAAACTCGCGCGCCGATGGCATCGCGCGCCGTTAATACAATAACTGGCAGTGGATGTTGTTGCCGGCGTATGGTCTTCAAAACCTCGATGCC
>DATIDX010000146.1:0-11623 GCA_035456025.1 Cellvibrio sp.
CTTGCCAAAACGGTACCGGGAATGGCTGACTCCAGTCACACGATTACCGAATCCGGGCAGACATTAAGAGGCCGCGAAACCTTGGTGCTGGTGGATGGTATTCCGTTGAATACGAATCGTGGCTCCTCGCGTAATCTCGCCAATATCAATCTCGCGAATGTAGAGCAAGTCGAAGTGTTACGCGGAAGCAGTGCTATTTACGGCAGCGGCGCCACCGGCGGCATCATTTCAATTCGCACGCGCAGGCCAGAAGGTAAAACACTCGCAGAAACAACTATTACAGGCATTACACCTTTGTCGGAATTGAATGTATCCGGTCTTGGTGGCGAGCTGCAGCATTATATGTCTGGCGCTGCAGAGACGATTGATTACACCTTGAGTCTTGGTGCCAGGAATATTGGTGGTTCGTTTGATGCAAAAGGTAATCGTATTGCGCCGGAACCTAGCCAAGGCGACATTTTCGACTCGAACACTTATAACATCGCAACAAAACTTGGTTTTAAATTGGATGCAAATCAGCGTATTCAATTGTCGGGAAGTTACTACGATATCAAGCAAAATACAGATTATGCATCTGATACCAGTGTTGCTCGCCTTCCACCTGGAACTGTGCCTGCCGCCGCCCTGAAAGGTCTTGAGCTGGAGCAGCAAAACCGGGTGCAAAACACGCTTTTAGGGTTGGACTACGAGCACCGAAATTTAAGTGGTAATACGCTCGCTGCCCAAATTTATTATCGCGACTTCTTCACACGCTTTTCTCCTTTTGATGCACGCAGAGTTCCTGTGCGTGGTGCCAACGTTGATCAATCCATGCAAAACTCAGAAGTGTATGGCGGACGTTTGACAATCAAATCACCGCTGGGTGATAACAAAACAACCCAATTGGTGTGGGGAGGTGATTTTCATAATGAGCTCACCGATATGCCCTTGGATGTTTTTAACCCCGCACTCTACGACTCTACTGGTGGTTTGGTTTTCCAGAAGATTGGAAAAGTTATTTATATGCCGGAAGTGACGACCAAAACTTCAGGTGTATTTGCACAACTTCAGCACCGCTTCAATGAGCAGTGGTCAGTTGAGGCGGGAGCGCGATATGATCGCGCCACTGCAAGTTTTGATAATTTTATTCCGCTATCACAATCGCGAGTCGCGAGTCCCAGAAGTGTAGCTGGAGGTACCGTTGAATACGATTCACCGACATATAACGCCGGTGCTGTTTACTCAGTGACAAAAGAACATGAGTTTTATACATCCTACAGCGAAGGCTTCCAATTGCCGGATATCGGCTTGCAGGTCCGCAATGCGACCCCTGCGTTCAATATCAACAGCTCAAATTTGGAAGCCGTATTGACTGACTCTCTCGAGTTTGGTTGGAGAGGTCGCTGGGAAAATACTTTAGCTAACTTGAGTGTGTTTGAGTCGAGGTCAGATTTAGGTGCTGTTCAAAGCTTTAATAATGGGCTCAGGCTGACGCGCACCAAAGAGCGCATTCAAGGTGCAGAAGCCGGCATTGATTATTTTACTGATGATGAACGTTGGAGCTTTGGTTCAACTCTCACCTGGATGCAAGGAGAGGAGCTAACGCAAAATGCCAGTCACTATCAGGACATGCCAGGCAACCGTATTCCGCCATTAAAATTTACTGCCTATCTAGAGTACCGCCCCACTACCAGTTGGAGCCATCGACTGCAATCAACATCTTATGAAGGAAGGGATTATCGTCTGAATGGTGTGGCAAGCTTTGGTCGTCGAGATACAACTGGTTACACCAATGTTGATCTTATTTCCCAATGGAAAGTCGATGAGAAGAGTAGCGTCGTGATAGGTTTGGAGAATCTCCTCAACCATTATTACTATCCGCTCTACAGTCAGTTGATGCGCAACGACAACAATACTAGTCATTTGCCCGCCAGTGGCACTGTTCTTAAGCTGAGTTTTACACATAAGTGGTAATCTATTTTAACGTACGACCGCAATTAACGTGATGTTACTAGCGCAGATAGCATCATTTTAAAAGCTGATGCAATCGGTAATATTTTTTGCGCTTGGCATCAGTAATTTACGAAACCTAAATTTTAAGGAGTGGATGGTTGCGGTGAGTCAATATCTAACCTGATACATTTTTTATTTTTTAAACTTAACTCTTTTTCGGGAAAATAAATTTTGGCGAGTGTAGCTTTTTTAAGGCTGCACCCGCCATTTTTTTTAAAAACAGTTTTTTAATTTTTAGTTTAAGGAGTAATTATTTCTTAATATTTTTTTAAGGATTGAAATTTTTTATTTCACACTTGTTCATCAAGAAAATTAATTTTTGTGAAAAGTTTTGGGCAATTAAATTTCGATTTGGCAAGCCGATAAGGTATTGGGTGACATTCTTTCAGCTAAAAGCAAAATATAATTGATATTGGTTTTTATTTAATATAGTTTTTTAAATGAAAATCATTTTTATTAAAGAAAGTAATTATATTTTAAGGATGCCAACGATATGTCTGCTCAATCCCGTTCACTCTTGTTATCAAACCCTTCCTCATCGGCCCCGCTGCTGTATTTAAGTCAATCGGATTTAGTGCAGTTGGGCGCAACGTCAAGCCAGCACTACATTACCGCCGTCACAGAGGGCTTGATCCAACACGCCAATGGGCAAGTCGTGCAGCCGATTAAACCTTATCTGCGTTGGCCAGAGGCAAATCATATTGCGGATCGAATTATTGCTATGCCTTGTTATCTTGGCGGCAATGCGCCTGCTGCAGGAATTAAGTGGGTGGGAAGTAGGGAGGCTAACGGGCGCAAGTTTGGTTTGCCCAGGGCGAGTGCAGTGATCGTTCTGAATGATGTCAATACGAACTATCCAATTGCGATTTTGGAAGGAAGTTTAATCAGCGGTATGCGCACTGCAGCAGTGACTGCAATTGCAGCAAAATATTTAGCCAAACCCCATTTCAAAACATTGGCCTGCATTGGCTGCGGTCCAATCGCCAGAATGCAAATCCTCACTCTTATCGAACAATATCCTGCATTGGAGGATGTTTATTTGTTTGATCTCCATAAGGAGGCAGCTGAGCTGTTTGCGCGTCAATTTCGCGCCTATTACTCGCACATTCATTTTCACATCATGGATACCGCAAAACAGGCGGTGATCGAAGGTGATGTGGTAGTGACCTGTACAGTCACTGCTTCTCCCTATATTGAGTTTGACTGGATAAAACCCGGCACATTTATTAGCAACGTATCGATTATGGATGTGCACAAGGAGGTTTATGAGCGTGCAGATAAAGTAGTTGTTGATGATTGGGATCAATGTAATCGCGAAAAGAAAGTCATTAATCAGCTGGTGATCGAGGGCCGCTTTTCTAAAGAGCAACTACATGCTGAATTAGGAGAACTGGTGATCGGTGGAAAAACTGGCCGAGACAATAATGAAGAAATAATTTTGCTTAATGCTATGGGAATGGCGGTTGATGATATTGCATGTGCGCATCATTTTTATGAATTGGCATTGAGCAAATCAATCGGCACTTCTCTGTCTCTATTTTAAGGGTTAAGTGATGTGCTTTTGGTCGGGATGTCATCGTTATTTTTTATTCATTTGCAGTTGCCAATGCATAGCAACTTTGGGACTGATGGCGATGGTCCCGATAATGCCTTTGTATTTGGCAACGATCGGCAATGGTTATGCACCTTATTGGTCCAGCATTGCATTAGCTGCTCCCGCAGTATCAGGAATTCTTTTCTCCAGGAAAATTGGTGCTGCATGCGATCACTATGGGTATCGCTTAATGGTGATTTTATCGCTCGCAGGGTTTTCAGTAAGTATGTTTTTCATGGCGTTCAGTGATTCCATGATTGGTTTTCTGACTGGCCGTTTACTGTTGGGCGCCACTAGCCTAAGCCTGACATTAACAGCGTTTTCTTGCGCCGCCAGCATTGAATCACAACGCGGCCAATCTTTGGGGTTTTTACAAAGTGCTGCTGCATTGGGTTCATTGGCCGGCCCAGCGATTGGTGGAGTTATGTTGGATTTTTGGTCATTACCGTTGTTGCTAGCGGTTACGGCAATTTTTTCCGGTGTGGCAGCGATTCTGGCAATTTGGATACTGGCAGAGCCTAAAAAATTAGCTCCAGGTCTATCAACGTTAAATACGTCAGTAGGCCTTCCTGAAAAAACAATCGTTCATGAACAGGAAAACAATCCTGCATTGAAATACTGGGCAATGTCGGCCTGCCTTTCGCAAGCTGCTGCATTTGCGTTGGTCAATGTGTTTGTGCTTTTTCTGGAAAATCAGGTTTTGAATTTACCCTTGGCGACGACGACGGGGATTATTCATGCTGGCGCATGGGCCGCAACCATGTTTTTCAGCCCTTGGTGGGGTAAGGCAAATGATCGTTATTCACCAAAGCGTAATTTTATGCTGGCTGCATTTGGCTGCACTATCTCGATTGGGGTTTTGCCAATGGTTGATAATCTTTGGTTAATTATTGCATTACGTTTTATCCAAGGTGCATGTTTTTCAGCGCTCGCCCAAACTGTTTTTTACGCCTTAACTCAAGGAAAGCACAGTGATATTCCTGGTGCAGGTGTCGGCCTCGCAAAGCAGTATTTACTGGCAGGACAAATATTGGGGCCAGCGTTAGTTGCCATATTAATTCCTTGGGTTTCGGCAAGCCATATTTTGTATTGGGTTTCAGGAATGTTTATGTTCTCGGCTCTCCTTGCCTTTGGTGTTGGTGAAAAGCCGATAAAAGAGAAGTCACCTGATAAATCGACACCTTTTTCATTGCCAGAAAAAATGTAAGTAAAAACCGTTTTCTTATTGGCAATCGCCAACAAAAACCAAGCTATTAACTAGGGAGAATAAATGATGAACCCAATGTCCATTGCAAATTGTATTGGAAATACCCCGATAGTCCGTTTAAACCGAATCTTTGAAAAACAGGATGTTCGTGTTTACGTCAAGCTGGAAATGTTAAACCCGGGTGGCAGCGTTAAGGATCGGCCAGCGAAATACATTATTGAACAAGGGCTACGCGATGGGGCCATTCCAAAAGGTGCGCACCTTATTGAAAGTACCTCTGGCAATCTTGGTGTTGCTTTGGCAATGATTTCCCGTGTTTATGATTTGCAGCTTACCTGTGTAGTAGATCCTAATATCTCAAAAACAAATTTACAAATTATGAAACTTTATGGGGCCAATGTTGAAATGGTCACACAAAAAGATGCATGCGGCGGCTATTTGGAAACACGTATCTCTCGTGTTAAAGCCTTGCTACAGGAAAAGGAAAATAGCGTTTGGATAAATCAATACGCAAATGTTCGGAATTGGCAGAGTCATTATCATGGTGAAGGCGAGGAGCTATTGCAACAGTTGCCGGAGCGGCCGGACTATTTGGTAATGGGTGTGAGTACCTCCGGTACTATTTTAGGTATTGCACGGCGTCTGCGAGAGGCCTATCCCGACATTAAAGTAATCGGTGTAGATGCGCTTGGTTCAATGCTTTTTAGTAATAGACCTGGAAAGCGTTTTTTACCAGGCATCGGTGCTAGTCGAGTGCCAGAGTTGCTGGCCAAAGAAGAAATAGATGATGTGATTTATGTGAGTGATTTAGAGTCTTGTGAAAGTTGTCTGGATCTTGTGAACGATGAAGGGATATTCGCTGGTGGATCATCTGGATCGGTAGTTGCAGCAATTCAAAAATTAATTCCCCATATTCCTAAGGGAAGCAGCATTGTCACATTGTTTCCTGATCGTGGCGATCGCTATATGGATTTGGTATACAACCTCGAATGGCGATCGCAGTTACAGCGAGACGATGCTCATTATACTCCTGTATTTACCAAGCATAGATCCCAAGCAATTTGTCAGCCTGAATATGATGTTTCACTGGCCGGATAGTTTAGGAGAAGGTAAATGAATAAATTGTGGGAAAATCCTGCGTTTCGTATAAAAGTAGATTCCGTAGCAGAAATAAAGCTAAAGGAATTATTTGATGGTTTAGTTATGGAGAATTTATTCGCACTGCAGGAGCGCGCAGTTTTAAATAGCTTGCTTGATGATGCTATGCCTGATGATGCCTTTCCGTTAAATGATGGGGAATGTTATTGCAGTTATGAGTTGCGTAATGACAGCAAGATCATAGCGCGTGTCACGACACAAATCGATATACAAGATTGTCGTTTAAGTCGAGGCCCCATAATTATTTTTCATCGAAAAAATGGCATTACAAATATTGACGATCCAATAAGCTTAATGAAAAGTTTGGTGCAACAAGCTCCAGAGGATGTCATGCCGGATCTAAGTGGGTTGGATGATTTTATGCACAATTTAGCATTATCTCAGGCGCAATCCACGTGGTCAGCCGAATACACGGATTTGATTGTGCAAAATTGTATGCAACCCAAGGTGGAATTACATCATTGGGAGCAGTTGTGCGCATTGCGGGATCGGCCTTTCCATCCGCTCGCCAAAGCAAAAAAGGGGTGGGCTGCTGAGCAGTTTCGGCAATATTCCGCAGAGACTAGTGACGGTTTTGGCTTAAGTTGGGTTGCCGTGAATAATAAATATTTAGTTGGCAATAAGGCAATAAGAGGTCGTGTGATTGCAGAGTGTCTGCTTACAAAATCTGAACAGGAAGTGTTGTGGAGTGAATGTGGTGTACGATCGCTGGATTGCAATGAATATACTTTAATTCCTGTCCATCCCTGGCATTTGAAGAGCCATATGCTGCAAGAATTTCAGAAACCCATTGCAGATGATCATATTATTGTAATGGCCGAATCTCTTGGGTTGTTTTATCCCACAGCTTCAGGGCGTTCGCTTATTCCTGCCCATCAAGAGCTTTTGCACGTGAAGTTGCCGTTAGCTCTTCAGTGTTTAGGGGCGTTGCGGATATTGCCTCCCCGTTATTTATTTAATGGTTATCAAGCCCAAAAAATGTTGCTTGATGTCATTGCCAGAATGTCTGGTTTTAACGATATAAACATAAATCTGTGTGATGAGCATCAATGGGTAGCATATTTACCGGAAGGTGAGTCAATGCTGTCCAATCAATCAGGGTATTTATCGTGCCTGTTAAGGAGTTATCCCAATAAAGAAAATAATTTGATTCCTATGGCTGCCTTTGCTGTGGCAGTGGGCGACAAGGTACCCGCTCTGGAGTGGCTGTATAGGCAGCAAGAAGATGAGAGGTCCTTCCTTGATTTTTCGATGGGTATATTTTCAGCAATTACAAAATTATTGTGCCAATTTTCCTTTCATTGTTTCAGCTTTGGCTTGATGCCAGAAGTGCACGGACAAAATATCTTGGTAGGTTTTAACCGCGCGTCTTTGAGGCAGTTAACTCTGCGGGATCATGACACTTTACGAATTTTTCCGCCGTGGATTCAGCAACAACAAATCCCTCTCCAAGATTATAAAATGGATTGGTCAACCCCCAATTCCCTTATTTGCCTAGCGCCACAACAGTTGCTCAGTTATTTTTTAACTTTGGGTGTGCAAGTTAATTTGCTATCCATTGCGGATGCGTTGTCACGTTCGTACGGCATACCAATGGAAATATTCTGGGAAAAAATGAAATCTATCATTGAGGAGTTGCTTAATGAAATGGATATTCCAGTCATAACCAAGGCTATTCTCCGCAAAGAGATTATGGATAATAAGTTGTGGCCATCACGAAAAATTTTATCGCCCTGTTTGATTAAACGAAACCGCATGATGGGGATGCCTAATTCAGTGGGTAGTGTTATCAATCCATTTCATCGCCTTTCTTCCTTGGGAGCCAAATAGATGCCTTATAGTGCTGTTCAATCTGATAACCAATTGATGAAAGCTGAAATTTTTCAGGGAGAAGAGTATGTCCTGAGCAGGCGGCGTTTATTCAAACAGTTAATTCAAGCCTTATTATATGAAAATACTGTTGAATACACTGAATCTCAGTTAATAGGCGACACTATTGAGTTCAAAATTTACGGTGTGAACAAATCCGGACAAACTATAAATTATTGCTGCAAAGGATATCGGAGAGTAAGTTTTGGCAGGGTTGAACTCAATGAAGAGCCAATAGTGCGTCACTGTGGCAGTGTCAGTGAGGAAGTGATATCAATTCGCGAATTTTTAACTGAGATTGATCCGAGCTTTACAATTTCAGTGGAGTTTAAGGATCGATTTATTCAGGAGTTAGAGCATACGTTGGCAAACGATACCGCAGGATTGTTTTATGCAAATAAAAAATTTTTAGAGATAAAAAATGGGTCGGGGAAAGGCTTTTTTAATCAATGCGCCACACTAAGAGCAATGACCTATGATGATATTGAGAGCAATCTACACAAAGCTCATCCCTATCATCCGTGTTATAAATCTCGTATCGGGTTTAGTGCAATTGATAATTTTAGTTACGGTCCAGAATTTTCCCCGGAACTAAAGTTAATTTGGCTGGCAGTTAAGAAAGAGAATTGTCTATCCGTTTTATCCCCTTCAATAAATGAACATGAATTTTACGTACAGCAATTAGGCGATCAGCTAACGGATTTTCATGAGTGCCTAAGAAGTCTACATTTTGAGCCGGTTAATTACTTGTTAATACCTGTCCATCCGTGGCAATGGCTCCACCATCTATTACCTTTATACACTGCCGATTTTCATCAAGGAAATATTGTTTTCTTAGGTGAGGGTTCTGACTCTTATCGTCCGCAACAATCGATTCGCACCATGGCTAACAAAACTCATCCTGAAAAGCCTTATGCCAAGCTGGCATTGAGTATTGTCAATACGTCTACTTCCCGTGGTTTGGCTGAGCATACCATCGCTAATGCACCAGTAATTAGCGATTGGTTATTTGGCTTGGTTAAGACGGATAAATACTTGTCCGAGCGACATAAAATTACTGTGCTGCGTGAAATGAAAGCTATTAGTTTTTCTTCGTTCGGTGAAAATATCGCATCAGGAAAAATCGCCTGTTTATGGCGAGAGAGTTTGCATAACCACATAAGTGTCGATGAACAGGCGATTCCTTTTAGTGGTTTGACAGAAATGGATCGCGATAAGCGGCCGATCATTGATGATTGGATTTTGCATTACGGTGTTTATGAATGGCTTGAGCAGTTTGTCAAAATCAGTGTGTTGCCGCTAATAAGACTTCTTTACGTCCATGGTGTTGCTATGGAATCCCATGCCCAAAATATGATTCTAGTTCATAAAAATGGCTGGCCAACACGCATTGCGTTAAAAGATTTTCATGATGGTATCCGCTTTATGCCGGGACAAATTACGCATGGTGAATGCTTAACTGCGCTGCATGCTACTCCGCAACAACATCTTGCCACCAATAGTAGCTCTTATATCTCAGCTAGTGAGCCAGAGGATGTGAAAGACTTTCTCTACAGTGCCTTTTTCTCTATGAACTTGTCGGAGTTTGCGTTATTTTTTGATTTGCATTATGGAATTTCCGAGGCTTCTTTTTGGGAATTGTTGATCAATTGTATTGATAGCTATCAACGTGAGTTTCCGGAACAGTATGATCGATTTCAATTATTCGACCTGCAATCTAACTTTGTCAGCGTTGAAGCGCATACTAAACGTCGATTACAAAATGAATCCCAGATTCGTGTCAATAGAGTTAAAAACCCCCTCTCCACTGGTTCACGATATAGCCCTTCATCTACCAAGGAAGCTCCAGCCCATGAATAAATTCTTGCCTGAATCAATAAATAAGGCGGCCTGCCGCTATTCGGCGCTAGCGATACTTAATTGTTATGTTAGGGAAATTGCAATACCTCATCATTTGTTAGAGTTTGTGCAGAATGGTAAAGATTTTGTTTTTATCAAGTTTCCAATGTGCAATAAAAACGTGTCGGTCAGTGTGGCTAATCGTTCTGCAATTGGAAACTTAATTTATACATCTGCATTGATGGTTGTTGATCTCAATGCTGACTCAACAGCTGAACATTTCCCCTGGGAAAACTTGCCCCTATTGGTAGTGGAGGAGCTTTGCCTTCGCTTTAAAAATGATAGCGTAAAACAGGAGTTGCTTGCACAAATAGAAAATAGCGCTGCACTAATTGAGCAAACGGTAGAGCATGGCCTGAGAATGGGAGGCAGTTCTTATAAAGATTACATAGAGTCTGAGGCAGCATTGATTTATGGTCATTTTTTTCACCCTGCACCCAAATGTAGGCAGGGTTTTTCTGAGTCAGAAGCGCTGATTTATGGCCCGGAATTTGGTCGCTCATTTCAATTGCATTACTTTGCATTGGCACCTGAAACTCAATGGATAGTCACTGCAGGTGAATTTGCAGTCCAGTCATTAATTCAAGATATGGCTCAAATTCGGACTCAGGATTTACCCAAGGGTTGGAGTCTTTTACCCTGTCATCCATGGCAAGCAAAATATCTATTGCAACAGCCAGTTGTGAATGAGGCAATAGCAGAGGAATCATTGAAATATTTAGGCGCTTCCGGAGTTTATTTTCGACCTACTGCATCTGTACGTACGCTATACAGCCCTGATTTTCCATACTTTTTGAAATGTTCTTTGAGTATGCGAATTACGAATAGTGTACGAAAAAATGCCTACTACGAATTGGAAGGAGCCGTCAGTTTGACGCGTATTCTCTCGCCCTTTATTTCAATATTGTCACAACGTTTCCCATGCTTTGAATTTGTCCTGGAGCCTTTTGCATTATCGGCCAATCTTCCACAAGCCGATCACAAAACACAGAAAGATTTGCGTAGTCACTGCGGAGTTATTTTTAGAGATGCGATACCTTTTCGAGCATCGCCATCTATCCAGCATTGGCTAGCTGCCACTTTACTGGCAGATGATCACTGTGGTGAATCCTGGCTGGAAAAATGTTTTCTTGCCCAGGGCATAGCTAAGCACACCCCTTTGAGTAAAAATTTTGCGCATGAATGGTTCGCTTCTTATCTGGAGCATCTTGTTTTGCCATTATTATCTGCTTATTTTGAGCAAGGTATTGCATGTGAGCCTCATTTACAAAATGTCGTGGTGAAATTGAATCAGGGGTGGCCCTGTGGCGTTATCTTGCGTGATCTGGAAGGAACCAAATTGGTTGAGGGGATTTGGAATGCAGCTATGGTTGAAGACCTGAGCGGGCAGGCACTTACAAGTGTTTTGCATGATGAACATAAAACCTGGCGCAGATTGAGTTATTGTCTCTTTGTAAATCATATTGGGCAGGCGATTTATCAGTTGTGCAATTTTGGTATCGATGAGAATCAATTATGGCAACAAGTAAGGGAAGTATTAAAGAGTTACCTGAAAAGCAATTCTTCCGCATTGGTTGAACGCCGCATTGGTGGGCTATTAGGAGGTGATGCATTAATCTCAAAAGCCAATTTAATTACCCGCTTTTTCCAGCAAGCCGATAGTGATGCCAGTTATGTGTTATTGCCGAACCCTATGAATATTTCAGTGCCTGAGGTAATGGAACATGCCTAGTGGTTTGCGCGCACGAATTCATCAGCAGGAAAAATTACATGGGTTATTTTGTTTTACCCCTTCACCGTTACTTGTGGAGTTTATAGCGGTAGCGAACTACGATTTTGTAATTATCGATCTGGAGCACAGTCTTACGGACCTGCACACCCTAGATCACATGATTGTCGCGGCG
>DATIDX010000147.1:0-5771 GCA_035456025.1 Cellvibrio sp.
TGCCCGTATGGATGAGGTTTATTGGGGATTGTTCAGTCGCGCCGGGGATTCAGTTAAAGCACTGACCGACGAGTTTGTAATGAAGCCGGAATTGGTGTCGCAGCAGGATAGTGTCCAATCAAACAAGGGGAAGTTACTCGCGGTTGGCTCCGGTTGCCATTACCCGGAAATGCAGGTAATGGCAGCATCTGCTGTAGTGCTCGACGTCCATCCCAAGGCTGAAGATATCGCACTGATCGCCGCGCAAGTTTGGTCTGTCGGCGGGGCTATCGATATCCTTACTGCTGAACCCGTATACCTGCGCGACACCATTTCCTGGCAAAAGCGCCAACGCATCCGTAATTCCAACTAGATTTGGTGAGTTAACTATGACTGCCTCCCGCTCCTTGGCTGATTTCAATGTCGGCTTGCTCGAATTTTTAAGAGCTTCTCCTACACCCTTCCATGCAACCAAAAATATTGCGGCGCGTTTGCAGGCTGCGGGCTTCATTCCCCTTCACGAGGGTGACAGTTGGGTGCTTGAGCCGGGCAAGCGTTATCTGGTTACACGCAACGATTCATCGATCATCGCTTTTGTGTATGGCAAAACGCCGCTGCTGGATACCGGTATCCGTCTGCTCGGTGCCCATACTGATAGCCCTTGTTTGAAAGTAAAGCCGCGCGCCGAGCTGAATCGTCGCGGGTATTTCCAACTGGGTGTGGAGGTTTATGGTGGAGCTTTGCTCGCACCTTGGTACGACCGGGATTTATCTATGGCGGGGCGTGTGACTTATCGCGACCATGACGATCAAGTAGTCAGTGCTTTAATCGATTTTGAGCGTCCGGTCGCCGTAGTGCCGAGCCTGGCAATACATCTTGATCGCGAAGTGAACAATCTTCGTACTATCAATGCCCAGAAAGACATAGTCCCACTGGTGTTGCAGTTGCCAGCAGAGAGCGCGGCCTTGCCGGATTTTCGCGCACTACTACAGGCGGAGTTACAGCACCAGCAACCGCAGCTGGCGATCAAGCAGGTGCTGGACTATGAGATCAGTCTTTATGACACCCAGCCTCCTGCGATTATTGGCCTTGAGCAGGATTTTATTGCAAGTGCGCGACTTGATAACTTATTGAGCTGTTTCGTAGGTTTACAAGCCTTACTTGAAGTGGATGATCAGGTTTCCAGCCTGTTGATTTGCACCGACCACGAAGAGGTGGGAAGTGCTTCATGCTGTGGCGCAAAAGGCCCAATGCTGCAACAGTTTATTGAACGTCTCATACCCGACCTTGATACCCGTCTGCGTGTAATTGACCGCTCGATGATGATCTCGGCGGACAATGCGCATGGCATACATCCGAACTTTATGGATCGCCACGATGAAAACCATGGCCCATTGTTGAATCGCGGCCCCGTGATCAAGGTCAATGCCAACCAGCGCTATGCAACCACTAGCGAAACCAGCGCCTTTTTCCGTCTCTTGTGCGAGAGGGCAGAGGTTCCGGTACAAGCCTTTGTGGCGCGAACCGATATGGGATGCGGCAGCACTATAGGGCCAATAGTAGCCTCGGAGGTGGGGATAAAAACCATCGACGTAGGATCTCCTACCTTCGGTATGCATTCAATTCGTGAGTTGGCGGGTGTTTGGGATGGCTGGTACTTGTATAAAGCGGTAGTGGAGTTTTATCGCTATGCAAAAGCCCCCATTGCCTTAATTTTGCATAGCTGATGGGTATAGCGTAATTTTGATCAAGTAATTCGCGCCGGGCGGTTGTTCTTTTGTGATGAAAGTGCAGCTGCTCGCATTTTGGCTGTGATCCAGTGCTAATACTGACGACAAGTCTGCCCTCCGCAACTGCCAGCTGATTATAATCAGTCCTATTTCTCTAATAAAAATCCTTTTATCATTATCCCAACAGTCATAATCAACCATTGTGATTGGTGCCTGATGGGTGCTGGTCAGAGTTTAGTGGAGCTGAAAAATGGCGATCAGCCTTGATGTGTTAGCGTCTTTTGCACCCTTTAATACCCTCAATCATGAGTACTTGATCCAGGTGGCTGAGAAGGCCTCACTCCGTGAAATCGCCAAGGGGGCGATTATCTTCAAGCGTGGCCGTCCTTTCCCCGAAAAGGTATACCTCGTAAGCGGTACTGTGGATCTCATCGATTCTGGTTTTCAGGTGAATACTATCAACCCTGCCAGCGAATCCCGCCGCTCGCCGCTCAATATCACGCAACCAACCCAAGTGTCGGCGGTTGCAAAATCCGATGTCACTTTATTATCCGTGGATAGCGATTTCCTTGATCTGGTATTGGCTTGGAGCGAGTCCAGCGATGAAGAGGCAGATTTATCTGGCATAAGTTTGCACGATGACAGCGATTGGATGTCCTCGCTTCTGCAGTCTCCCTTATTTAGCCGTTTGCCGCCGGCGAATATTCGCCAGTTATTTATTCGTTTCAAAGCCTTAAAAGTGGCCGCTGATGAGGTGGTTATCAAGCAGGGCGAGCGTGGTGATTATTTTTATGTGCTTGAGTCAGGCAGCGCCATGGTGATGGACACAGCGGGAAAAATTCTAGCGGCGCTGCGTCCTGGCCATTATTTCGGTGAGGAAGCCTTGGTGGGCGATACCACGCGCAATGCGACGGTAAAAATGATCACGCCGGGCAAGGTGATGCGTTTGGATAAGGATGACTTCCGTGAGTTGTTGCAGGAGCCCGTGCTCAAACATGTCAGTGCAGAAGATTTAAAAGCGCGCGCTGCTGATTTGCCCGCGTATCAAATTCTTGATGTGCGCCTGCCACTGGAGCGGCGCGGCCAGGCTGTGCCTGACAGCCGCAACATCCCGCTTAACCAGTTGCGCAACAGTCTGAAAAATCTCGATGATACTGTTACCTACGTAATTACCGACGATTCCGGTCGCCGTTGTGATGTAGCTTCACACCTGTTAACCCAGGCCGGATTTGATAGCTGCATCTTGCGCGATTCAGCCCGCTATTATTCCGGCTTGTAATCGCTATACCTTTCCCCTTTACCTAATGCGTCGTGCAAGCTGCAAATTTTTGCAGCTTGCCTGTATGATGGCGCCTTGATTTTATTGCCACCACTTCAGCGCAGTAATGGGCTATGCATCGACCGATAATGTTTACAGATAGGGCATCATGAGCAAACAACGTGTTTTAACCGGCATTACTACCACAGGCACCCCACATCTCGGCAACTACGTTGGCGCTATTCGCCCGGCGATCCAAGCAAGCCAAAGCGCAAGCGTCCAATCCTTTTATTTTCTAGCGGATTTCCATGCGTTGATTAAATGCCAGGATCCAGATCTGGTGCATCAGTCGACAAGGGAAATCGCAGCAACCTGGTTGGCATTGGGTTTGGATACGGACAACGCTATTTTCTATCGCCAATCAGACGTGCCCGAAATTCCCGAGTTGTGCTGGATACTTACTTGTATGGCCGCCAAAGGTTTGATGAATCGCGCCCACGCCTATAAAGCTTCGGTCGATGCGAATCTGGAAGCCGGTGAAGATACTGACTTTGGGATTACCATGGGGCTCTATTCCTACCCGATATTAATGGCAGCCGATATCTTAATGTTCAATGCTCACAGGGTTCCCGTAGGGCGCGATCAAATCCAGCATATTGAAATGGCGCGCGATATTGCGGCTCGCTTTAATCATCACTACGGTGAGCATTTTGTGTTGCCGGAAGCGCAAGTGGATGACAATGTGAATGCGGTGTTGCAAGGTTTGGATGGCCGCAAAATGAGCAAGAGTTATGGCAATACCATTCCGTTGTTTTTGCCGGAAAAACAGTTGAAAAAATCCATTAACAAAATTCTCACCAATTTGTTGGAACCAGGGCAGGCGAAGGATCCGGATACTTCGCCGGTATTCCAAATTTGGCAAGCATTTGCAAGCCCGGAGCAAACTGCGCAAATGCGCCAGCAATTTGCCGACGGCATTGCCTGGGGCGAGGCAAAACGCCAATTGTTTGAATTGATTAACGGCCAGTTAAGCGAAGCGCGGGATAAATACGAAGCGTTCTTGGCTAACCCGGTGCATATTGAAGAAATACTGCAAAAGGGTGCCGAAAAAGCCCGGACTTATAGCCAACCTTTGCTGGAAAAAGTGCGTGAGGCAGTAGGGATTAGAAAAATTAAATAATGTTTCCAAGTCTTAAATAAAAGCCCCCGCTGTTAACACGGCGGGGGTTTTTATTTTTGCGTTGCGAATCGCGCGAGTATCAACCTAGCGTATAAAAAGATCCATAGCTTATTTAGCGAGGGTCGCCACCACCTTTAAAATCGCAGATGTAAGTTTGCTCAAATCATCTCTATCAATAATAAACGGCGGCATTAAATAAATGATGTTGCCGAAGGGGCGTATCCAGACGCCGTGTTCCACAAATTGCGGTACCAGTTTGCTGGCTTCTACTGCGCTTTCTAGTTCGACCACACCAATCGCCCCCAACACACGAACATCGCTCACGTAAGAAAATTCTTTACAGGGCGCTAACTCTTCGCGCATTTGTTGGCCTATAGCAGCGACAGCTTTTTGCCAGTCGGAGTTAAGTAATAAATCGATACTGGCATTGGCCACGGCACAGGCGAGCGGGTTGGCCATGTAGGTAGGCCCATGCATGAAGATGCCGTTATCGCCGCTGCAAATGCCGTTGCTAACTTTATCGTTGCACAATGTTGCTGCGAGCGTGATGTAGCCTGCGGTCAGGGCTTTGCCGATGCATAAAATATCGGGGCTTATGCCGGCGTGTTCGCAGGCAAATAATTTTCCGGTGCGACCGAAACCAGTGGCGATCTCATCGACAATCAGCAAAATTTCGTGCTTGTCGCACAGCTCGCGTACGCGCCGCAAATATTCCGGCGAATAAAAGCGCATTCCACCCGCACCCTGAACGATAGGTTCGAGGATTACCGCTGCAATTTTTTGGCGATGCTGCTGGATGAGTTGCGCGAATTTTGCGATGTGCGATTCCTGAAAGGGCTCTTCAAATCCGCAGTTGGGCGCTTCAGCAAATAAATGATGCGAAAGTGCATGGTGAAATAAATGGTGCATCCCTGAATGTGGATCGCACACCGACATGGCACCGAAAGTATCGCCGTGATAACCGCGCTTCAATGTCAAAAACGTAGTGCGCTGTGCCTGACCGCGTGAATGCCAATATTGGATTGCCATTTTGAGTGCTATTTCAACGGCAACCGAACCCGAGTCGGAAAAGAAAACTTTATTTAAACCTTCGGGTGTAATTTTGGCGAGGGTTGTTGCCAACTTTACCGCCGGCTCATGGGTGATGCCCGCAAACATCACATGTGCCATTTTTCCCACTTGGTCAATCAAGGCCTGGTTTAATACCGGATGATTGTAACCATGCAAAGTGCTCCACCATGACGACATGCCATCAATCAGGACGCGGCCATCTGCTAGATGCAGTTTCACTCCCTGTGCATGAGACACAGCCGTGACCATTCCAGGTTGGGTAAAGGAGGTATAGGGGTGCCAAACATGGGCGCGATCCAGTCGCAGTAAATCATGATTGGCAATTTCTTGGGTATATATCATGGGCTTCCCGATCATTCGCAAAATAATTTAATACTTGTCCCCAGCTTAACGAAGTTTCCTGCAAAAAGCTGAATCAATTCATCGGCCGGGTAACAGTGTTAATTAAATCTGATGATCAAATCCAGCTGCCGGTGCGAGAGCTGGTCCATTTCACTGTTGAGGGCATCCGCGATACTGATTTCCTGTTGGGTTTGGTCAGAGATTTGCGCCA
>DATIDX010000148.1:0-6155 GCA_035456025.1 Cellvibrio sp.
CGTGGCCAGTCTGCCTTGGTCCAATCTATACCGACCAACTTGCTCTCTTTAAATTGCGCATCAAAAAATTTGCTGTAATCGACCTTGATGTTACTTAGGTTGGATGCGGAAATTACGCAGTCGACAAACTTACATTTATAAAAGCCTGTGCCGGAGAAGTTGCATTGCTGGAAAATGCAGTTTTCAAAAACGACCTCGGTGAATGAAGTATCTGCTGCATCAAGGCCGTCAAAGGTCATTGAAAAGTATTCATTGTTATTTTCAATCTTCATTTTCCGTCCTCGGTACGATTTAATCATTTGTGTTTGCTATGGCATTAATATCTGTTGAGATATTGGCATTTAAGCGCTGATAAAAACAGCCTTGTTTTATTCATAACTCTGTGAACAGTCTGATTTATTTTGATTGTGATTAAGCCCTCCCATAGCGCAAGGTAGTATTTATAGCGATCGACCATTAATATGGCTGGCGATAGCAATACTGACAACCCCGATTCCCACGCGAGATAATTCATGAAAACTATTCGTAGCCTGCTGCTAGGTGTTTCTTGTTTTTGCAGTTTTGCATTGGCAGAGCCGGTGCAGATAATCAGCCCTGACAATAGCCAATATTTGTATACCGGCCGCATCGACTTTAGCGATAAAAAAGCACCGTCTATTTCCTGGGCGGGCACCAGTATCAAAGCCAATTTTACCGGCACCTCGCTGGCACTCAAACTGGATGATCAACTCGGCAAAAACTATTTCAATGTAATGGTGGATGGCGAAACCCAGCACCCCTATGTACTTGAAGCCAAACAAGGCGAGCAGACTTACGTTATTTCTACGGCACTGAAGCCGGGTAATCATACGTTGGAAATTTACAAACGCACTGAGGGCGAAGAGGGTGCTACCAAATTTAAAGGATTGGTACTGGATGCTGATGCGAAATTGCTTGCGCCACCTGTACGCCCGACCCGTCGCATAGAAATTTATGGTGATTCAATTACCACCGGTATGGGTAATGAAGGGCCAGATAATGGTATGGATCATCTGCTTACCGAGAAAAATAATTATTGGGCCTATGGGGCAATTACGGCGCGCAATCTTAATGCGGAGCTGCATACTATTTCACAAAGCGGCATCGGCATTATGATCAGCTGGTTTCCCTTTACCATGCCGCAGTTTTATGACCAGCTAAGTGCTGTAGGAAATAATGACAGCCAATGGGATTTCACCCGTTGGACACCGGATTTGGTAGTGATCAATTTATTCCAGAACGATAGTTGGTTGACTGACCGGGATAAAAAATTGCAGCCACATCCGACTGATGCACAAAAAATCCAAGCTTACGTAAATTTTGTGCGCAGTATTCGCGCCAAATACCCGCATGCACAAATTATCTGTGCGCTGGGTAGTATGGACGCTACTGCAACACCCAAATGGCCAGGTTACATTACCAGCGCTGTGGAGCAGATGCGGAAGGAAAATAATGATAAAAAGCTGGATACAATTTTCTTTGAATTTACGGGTTACGGACAGCACCCGCGTATTGCGCAGCACAAAGCCAATGCAGAAAAGTTGACGGCATTTATCAAAAATAAAATGAATTGGTGATTTAAGATGGAAAAAGAGGGCGACTCATTAGTCGCCCGTTTTGTTAGCGCTTCAGATCCAATAAGCGGAAGTAGGGCGCTTTTGGTTCATGCTGACGATCAAACAACAAGGGGTAATTAGTCCTGCCTTTGATGGGGAAATCGTTTAACCAGCTGGCGTCGTCACTCACACCCCAGAGGGTTACACGGTCAACTTTATCGCGATGCTTGATCAAAATTTTAAATAGGCCCTCATAGACCTTCGCAAGTTTATCTTCGACTTTCTTCGGCAGACCTTTGGTATAGGGGTCGCGCTCAGGCTTGTATTCAAAACGCGTAGAGATTTCCGCGACCGGTAAATTCCATACCGATGGCAGTACATCAACATCCAGTTCAGTGAGATGGACTTTTAAACCCAGTGCAGAATAGGCGAGGATACTGTCTTCAAAATCCTGCAAATTGGTGTCCAGTCCAATATGTGCCTGCATACCCAAACCATGGATAGGTGTACCACGGCTTTGCAGGCGCTTGAGCATATCAATTGTTGCCGCGCGCTTTTCCGGGCGCTCATTGTTGTAATCGTTGTACATCAGGTGCGCTTTGGGATCTGCCTCATGGGCGAGGTTAAAAGCGTTGACCAGGAAGTCATCGCCCATAATTTTATACCAGTGGCTATCGCGCATTTTATTGTCATCACCAACCGCTTCATTCACTACATCCCAAGCGGCTAATTTGCCTTTGTAACGTGCAACAATGGTGCTGATATGCTCTTTCTGCTTTTTCTCCAATTCGGTTTTGGAAATGTAGTTGCCCGCTGAATTTTTAAATACGCTCTCGGGAATCTGGCTATGCCACCCGAGCGTATGGCCTACCATATGTAATTGATGTTTGGTACCAAACTCGACAAATGCGTCGGCATCGTGCCATTTCCACGTGCCATCTCCATTGCGAACCTCCTCCCATTTCATACAGTTTTCCGGGGTAATAGAATTAAATTCTTTATTCACCAAGGCAACCAATGCAGGATCTTGTTTTTTGATGATCGATGTGCTTAATGCAGCGCCTATTAAAAAATCGTCTTTGTAAGCGTCTTTTAATCCGGTGGCGGCGCTGGCTTTTTCAGCTGCTTGTAATTTGATGCTGGCGGCCAATGTTGTGGCTGCACCGGTCATTGCCAGTAACTGTCGGCGTGAAATGTTCATAATGGCTCCTCAGTTGATAATGGATTTATATTTTTCTATTGGACTAGGGCATAGTCTGGGGGTCAAACCAAAGCTCCTTGCGGCTCACCGGTGTTTCTTTGGAGAGCAAAGGATTTTCCAATTTAAAAACTTTGCGATTTTTCATATTGGCCTTTTGCAATACGTCCTGGATCGCTTTGTCGTTGTAGAAAACCTTATCGAATTCACCGTTGGCAATTGCGCGCTCAAACCCGGTTTCCAGATCTTTCGCGAGGGTTCGGTTGTTGGGTGACACAAATAAATAGAATGGCATTTGATAATAGACCATTAAATTCTTCTCGATGGTCAAATTCAGCTTAGGGCGGGCCTCTAGCTCGCTGAACGGCTCATGTACGCCGCGTGGAAAGGCGTCAAAGCGGCCGCCTTCGACCATATAAAATAGGCTGGGATATTTATTGGTCTTGATAACCTTAAAGCCATTTGCCTCGAGGATTCGCCCATCAGCCCAGGTGCGCCCCTGGCCAACCGTCAATTTTTTCAAATCATCCAATGTTTGGACTTTGTCGAATTTAGCTTGGTCATTTTTCTTGATAATAAAAATGCGATAGCCAAGCAAACCTTTGAATAGGGGGATGCGAATAGGGTGTAACTGTTGCTCGATTTGCGCATCAGAAGATGCCCAACATAAATCGAGCAGCCCTTCAGTACGGACCTCTTCATTGATCCGCGCCTGGGTGAAATCCTCTTTGCGCACTTCAAGCTGATAATCTGGATTGTCGCTGTGGGCAATGGCCAGCTTGAGCATTTTTATTGCGTAAGCAGCATTAGGGTCGCTGAAATCGTTTACACGGATGACTTTTCCAGCAGCAATTGTCGGGCTTGTGACCAGCATAAAAAGCAATACACTGAAGATTCTTATCATTTTTAATTGACCCTGAAGGGTATGCCGTTGGCAAGCTACGTTATTGTCTGGTCATCCTTTACATTTATTGAATGGGTATTCTTGTATACCAGTGATATATTTGCAATGACTATAAGATAGCAGCAGTTGAATAATAATCCATGTGGGAGTTGAGTGTGCATAGACCTTTTTTTTCAAAATTATTCTTATTCCTCACATTTTTGTTGGGTGTGTATGTGCCCGCTGTACAAGCTGAAGATGGCTATGAAATGTGGCTGCGCTACCAACCGGTGGCCGAACAAAAGCTACGTAAGGATTACCAGAAACAATTAACGCAGATTATGGTAGAAGGCGACTCGCCCACCTTGACGGCGGCGGTAACCGAATTACAGCGCGGAGTAAGTGGCTTGCTCGCAAAACCTGTGGCTGTTAGTAAAGATGGGGCTGTCACTAAAAATGCG
Organism: Cellvibrio sp.; assembly: GCA_035456025.1. Taxonomy (GTDB): domain Bacteria; phylum Pseudomonadota; class Gammaproteobacteria; order Pseudomonadales; family Cellvibrionaceae; genus Cellvibrio. The sequence continues at coordinate 4,117 of DATIDX010000148.1, forward strand.
TTAATAAAGCATTCGCTGGTAATTGGTACACCTGCAAATTCGCCATTAATTGCATCGCTAAATTTAGGCGAGCGCCTTGCTGCTGTAGGTAATGAAGGATATCTGTTAGAAAAAACACGCATCAATAAACGCGATGTCCTGGTGATCGCGGCCAATTCCGATGTGGGTGTGCTCTATGGCAGTTTTCATTTATTGCGCTTGATCCAGACGCAACAACCGCTCGATAAACTTTCTATTGCTAGCGCACCAAAATTGCAGCATCGTGTAGTCAATCATTGGGATAACGTAAATCGCCTTGTAGAGCGCGGTTACGCGGGGCTATCGCTGTGGGATTGGGGCACCTTGCCTGATCTCAAATCACAACGCTACAGCGATTATGCGCGCATCAATGCCTCGCTCGGTATTAACGGTACAGTGATTAATAACGTGAATGCCGATCCACGTTTGCTGAGCGATCAGTTCCTGCAAAAAATTGCCGCCTTAGCCGATGTGTTTCGCCCCTACGGCATCAAAGTATATTTATCAATTAATTACAATTCGCCGCGCGCGTTTGGTGATCTGGATAGTGCCGACCCACTCGATCCGCGCGTTGCAAAATGGTGGCAAGAGCGCACCAAAAAAGTATACGAATACATTCCCGACTTCGGCGGTTATTTAGTAAAAGCCAATTCTGAAGGTCAACCTGGCCCACAAGATTACGGCCGCAATCATGCCGACGGTGCCAATATGCTCGCCGCTGCATTAAAGCCTTATGGTGGTGTAGTGTTTTGGCGCGCGTTTGTGTATCACCCGGATATCGGCGATCGCTTCCGCGGTTCTTATGATGAATTCAAACCGCTCGATGGAAAATTTACCGATAACGTAATTCTGCAAGTAAAAAATGGCCCCATCGATTTCCAGCCGCGCGAACCTTTCTCGCCACTATTTGCGGCGATGCAAAACACTAACATGATGATGGAATTCCAGGTCACGCAAGAATATTTTGGTTTTGCCACGCATCTCGCATACCAGGGGCCATTGTTTGAAGAAGCGCTGCGCACTGAAACCTATGCAAAAGGTGAGGGCTCATCGATTGGCAATATTCTCGAAGGCAAGGTGTTTAACAACACCAAACACACTGGTATGGCTGCAGTCATTAATCCGGGCACCGACCGCAATTGGACTGGTCATCCATTCGTACAGTCAAGCTGGTACGCCTTTGGCCGCATGGCCTGGGATCACACCATTTCTGCAGAATCCGCCGCCGAAGAATGGTTGCGCATGACGTTCTCTAACGATGAAAAATTTATCGCACCAGTAAAACAAATGATGCTGACCTCGCGCGAAGCCGGCGTGAATTATCGCTCGCCTTTGGGCTTAACGCATTTGTATTCTCAGGGCGATCACTACGGTCCGGCGCCCTGGACCGATAATTTGGAGCGCGCCGATTGGACCGCCATTTATTATCACCGCGCTGCAAAAGACGGCATTGGGTTTGATCGCACCAAAACCGGCTCCAACGCGATTGCACAATATCCCGCGCCCCTTGCACAACAATATGGTGACTTGAATGCAGTGCCGGAAGATTTATTGCTGTGGTTCCACCACGTAGGTTGGGATCATAAAATGAAATCCGGTCGCAGCTTGTGGGAAGAATTGGTAGATAAATATTATACCGGTGTAGAGCAAGTGCGCAGCATGCAGCGCGAATGGAATCAGCTTAAAGGTTTTATCGATGCGGAACGTTTTGCGCAAGTCAAAGCACTGTTACAAGTGCAGGAGCGCGATGCCGTCATCTGGCGCGATTCCTGTATTCTTTATTTCCAAACGTTTTCAGGTAAACCGATTCCAGCGAAATACGAAAAACCCAAACACGATCTGGAGTATTACAAAACGCTGGCACGCACTCGCTATGTTCCGGAGCCATGGCATCCTGCAAGTTCAAGTCGCGTGTTGAAGTAATGCATTCAGCACCATAACAGCAAATTTCAAATCCCACCTCCAAAGGCGACACTAGTCGCCTTTTCCATTTCACGATTCCTATACCCTCTGTCGTAATA
>DATIDX010000149.1:0-2929 GCA_035456025.1 Cellvibrio sp.
GGTTGATACTGACAGATTCATACATGGGCAAATGCCCCATGTGTTCAACCCCGCCAATCAAGTAAACATCACCTTGCCCCGCACGGATATTAACTGTAGCAGTATGCAAAGCCGACATTGACGAGCCACAGAGCCGGTTGATTGTTTGTGCGGGAATCGTGTGCGGCAAACCTGCCAATAACAAAATATTACGTGCAATGTTAAACGCCTGCTCTTCACGCTGCATTACACAACCCCAAAGCAAATCATCAATGGTATTGGGGTCAAGTTTTGGATTGCGGGCCAAGAGGCCTTTAATAATCGCCGCCGAAATATCATCTGCGCGTACATGGCGGAAGCAACCGTTCTTCGAGCGCCCCATGGCGCTGCGGGCGTAATCAACGATAACGGCGTCGCGTGGTTGTAAGCTCATTCTTATGACTCCTTAGCCGTAAAATTTTTGGTTGTTCGCCGCTTTGGCTTTCAGGCTTTCAGGTGCTTGGTACAGCGCACCGAGGGCACTGAACTTAGCCGCCATATCGCAAAAAGTTTGCGCACCGATAAAGTCGATCCAACGGAATACACCACCGCGGAACGGCGGGAAGCCAGTTCCATAAACCAGGGCCATATCCGCTTCCGCAGCGGTCTCCACTATGCCTTCGTCCAGGCAACGGGTGAGCTCGGTTGCCATAGGAATCATCATGCGCGCGATAATATCTTCATCGCTGATCTCAATTGAGCCTTGAACGACAGGCTTTAGGATCGCTACAACTTCGGCAGCAGCAACTTTCGCCGACTTACCTTTTTTATCTAACTCGTAATTGTAAAAACCTTTTTCATTTTTCTGGCCAAGGCGCCCCGCAGCAAAAAGAGCGTCAGTGCAAGAAGTGAAATCGCGCTGCATACGGTCGGGAAATCCATTCGCCATGACTTTTTCAGCATGCACTGCCGTATCTATTCCTACCACGTCCAACAAATATGCGGGCCCCATAGGCCAGCCCCAAGTCTCCATTAATTTGTCGACACGCTGGAAATCAACGCCGTCACGAACCAGCATCGCAAAGCCAGCCAGGTAGGGAAATAGCACTCGGTTAACCAAAAATCCCGGGCAATCTTTTACCACAATTGGCTTTTTACCCATGGCATTGGCATAAGCTACGGTGCGGGCGACAGCGTTGTCTGAGGTTTTTTCCCCGCGGATAACCTCTACCAGCGGCATCATGTGAACGGGATTAAAAAAGTGCATGCCGCAGAAATTTTCTGGTCGTGCCAACCCATCTGCAAGATAGCTAATAGAGATTGTAGAGGTGTTTGAAGCAAGCACTGTATCGCTGCTGACTTTGGTTTCCACTTCAGCCAATACAGCCTTTTTTACTTTGGGGTTTTCAACAACGGCTTCGACGACTATATCTACCTTATCAAAACCGTCATAGGTCAGCGCCGGCTCAATACGATTCAACACATCGCCCATTTCCGACGCGGTTAATTTTTTACGCTCGACGCGTTTGCTTAATAATTTATTCGCTTCCGACAAACCAAGATCGATCCCCTGCTGGGCGATGTCTTTCATCTTAATCGGCACACCTTTCAGAGCAGATTGGTAGGCGATACCGCCGCCCATAATACCGGCACCCAACACGGCTGCCCGCGCGATTTTTTTATCGGCCTTTTTCTCCCACCCCTTTGCCTTCTTGCCTAACGCTTGTTCGTTAATAAAAATACCCACTAACGATTGAGCAACCGGAGTTTGCGCCATTTTTGCAAACCCCTCGGCTTCCGCCTGCAATGCCTCATCACGGCTTTTGTCAGCCGCTTTTTGCATCGCTTTGATGGCTGTTACCGGAGCGGGATAGTTGCGTCCGGCTTGCGCACCGACAAACGCTTTTGAGGTTTCAAACGCCATCATCGATTCAATGAAATTGAGTTTGAGTGGCGCTTTTTTCTGCGTGCGGCGAGCCTGATAATCGAACTTGCCGCTGATACAGTTCTGCAAACAATTCAGCGCTGCGTTTATAAGTTTTGCCGGCTCGACCACCGCATCAACCACCCGCGCAGTCAAAGCAGTTTCGGCGTCATTTTCTTTACCTGCTGCGATCCACTCAACGGCAGTATCAAGCCCGGCGACACGCGGCAAGCGAACCGTGCCACCCCATCCTGGTATAATGCCCAATTTAGTTTCAGGTAGACCGACTTTTGCCGCTGTACTTGCAATCCGATAATCGCATGACAAACAAAATTCCAGACCGCCACCCAATGCAAAACCATTGATTGCCACAACCGTTGGAAATGGCAAATCCTCCAGACGACAAAAGTTGCGATTGTTTGTCGCCAAGTGACCGGTAATTAGTTCTGGGCCTGCGGCGAAAACTGCACCAAACTCCATAATATCGGCACCCACAATGAAGACATCTTTCGCGCTTTTAATCAGCAATCCCCGTACATCTTTTGCTTTTTCGAGCAAGTCGAGCACCTGTTGAAGTTCAGAAACGACGAGCAAACTGAATTTGTTCACCGATTCGCCTTGTAGATCAAAGGTAAGTTCCGCGATGCCATCTGGCAGCAAAGAAACCTTTAGGGCTTGTCCTTGAAACATAATAAATCTCTCTTTCTAATGAGGAACGAGGAGGGAAAATCTGGATTTGAGTGTAGCAGGCTGACATAGACTTGCGTCATAAGCGTGCAGGCTGGTGGGTTATAACGCACAAAAAATTTACGTGCCCTACCCATTACGCACAAAAAGCGAACAGCGAAATAATCGACACTCATTAACTGTGTTATTTGACAATTGATAGAGCTGATTGTTCGGGATGTAAAAACTATCACCAGCAGCTAAAACTTCGGTGCCCGAAAGAAGCATGAGGTTTAACTCCCCCTCAAGCAATAGACCGCAAACGTCGACAATAGAAGAACTGAAAGTTGTACGGTGGCCTGGTGTAAAGCTTTCAATTCG
>DATIDX010000150.1:0-2054 GCA_035456025.1 Cellvibrio sp.
AAAAGGTGTACAACTCGGTATCGCTGGCAGTCGCTTTGAACTCTTCGAACCAATCATTTGCAGTTGCCGCAACTGCGCCCATACTCATTGAGCCCAGCAAAAAAAATGCGGCAAGCGCAGCTTCGCGCCCGGCGGATACCAGGGAATGCAATCTTGAAAAAGACATATAGTAGATCTCTGGAAGGCGATAAAAATGGATAACAAGGAGGAGCAATACCAGCGGGGCAATGCAATTGTGATACCAGCAGCCAGAACGCCGAAAGCGCCCATCAATATCCTGTCCAGTTAGACGGGATTTGTTTTAATCTGGTGCACGTAATGGATTTTTGCGCAGTAATAATGCGGCTTGCGCGCCGGGTTTACGCAGAGTGCGAAGCTTGGACGGTGGCACAGAATTTGATTCACTTTAATAAAACCAGCAGTCAACTGCCGTTTATTAATCCAACCACTTTATTAGTGATCTCCCTATTAGTGACCAGCCTATGAGCGACAACACCAGTTCACCCGATTATCCCCGCGATCTAATCGGCTATGGCCGAACCCCACCCCAAGCCAACTGGCCAGGCGGCGCGCGCATTGCGGTGCAGTTTGTGATTAATTACGAAGAGGGGGCAGAGAATTGCGTGCTCCATGGTGACGCCGCATCCGAAACGTTTTTATCAGAAATTATCGGCGCACGCGCTTTTGAAGCGCGCCATATGAGCATGGAATCGCTCTATGAGTACGGCAGCCGTGCAGGTTTTTGGCGGCTGCACCGCCTATTCAATAAATATCAATTACCGGTGACCGTCTACGGTGTTGCCATGGCGCTGGAGCGCAACCCGGATGCGGTTGAAGCCATGCTCGAATCACACTGGGAAATTGCCAGCCACGGCTATCGCTGGATCGATCACCAATTTATGCCGGAAGAAATTGAGCGCGAACATATTCGCACGGCGATTGACATCCACACACGCGTTACCGGATCGCGTCCACTCGGCTGGTACACCGGCCGCGATAGCCCTAACACGCGCAAATTGGTCATCGAAGAAGGTGGATTTTTATATGATTCGGATTCCTACGCAGACGATTTACCTTATTGGACGCACGACTACGACAGCATCCATAACGGCAGGCCACATTTAATTATTCCCTACACGCTCGACAGCAACGATATGCGTTTTGCGGCGGCACAGGGATTTAATTGCGGTGACCAATTTTTTACTTATCTCAAAGACAGTTTTGATGCGCTTTACGCCGAAGGTGAATTTGCGCCCAAGATGCTGAACATTGGTTTGCACTGCCGCATTATCGGAAGGCCAGGACGCATTCAATCACTGGAAAGATTTATCCAATATGTTTTACAACACAATGATGTGTGGATATGCCGTCGCGATGAAATTGCACAGCATTGGCATAAACATCACCTCCCATCATCTAGCAATAAATAATTTTCTTACTGATCAATTCTTTCATATAAAAATGGTAACCAAGGGCACTCAATTATTAACAATGAAAAACAACAACGAAGAATGACGAACACCAACCCTTGAAATTAACCAAAGATGAGAAAATTATGCGCAATAATCCGTTAAAAAATCTGTGTCGCATTAGCCTTTTGGCCAGCGCCTGTTGTATTGTCGCCTGCAGCTCCACCGACACCAAAAATAGTACTGCAACCCCACCCACTTACGAGCGTTTGAATGCAGTATTGTGGATACAAACCTCCGCTGAATATTACGCACTCACCCAAAGTGCTTACACCCAAGCTACCAGTATGCTGGGCAGAGGCTTGGCCGATAAAAAATGGACCGCTGCGCAAGAACAAACCGGCGATTACCAAAATTTACCGCCCGCGATTATTTTGGATATTGATGAAACGGTGTTAGATAACTCGCCGTTCCAAGCGCAATTAATTAAAGATAACGCGATTTTCACGCAAGAGGCCTGGTGTTGGCCTACAGCGCCAAACGCAACACCCATGCGCTCTACGCGGAAGACAGCTGGGCGGTAACGCCGGACTTGTTGCTCACCTTCGGCCTGCGTTATGAGCAGCTTGCGTCAGATGATGTTCC
>DATIDX010000151.1:0-14933 GCA_035456025.1 Cellvibrio sp.
CGCATCGCTTTGCTCTATCAAACCACCGATGCCAAATCCAGCGGCTACTGGGATCCGTCCAAACGCGAGTGGGTTGCGCTCAACAGCTCCTATAACGCGCAGGTTCTGAAAGGTTTGCGTATCGCCCGCGACCAAACTGCAAGCGACATTATGGTGTTGCCGGTGCAGGCGCCGGAGGTTGCACGATGAGGGCAGTCTGGTGGAAAAGAGGATTGCTGGGTGGCTGTCTGGCAGTGGGGTTATTAGCCGCTACAGCCGCCCTTGCGCAGACCGAAAAAGCCCAGACGCTGGACCAGCTGCTGGATATGGTGAAGAAATCGCAGATCAGCGAATCAGCCGAGCACCGTCAGCGCGAGGCGGAATTTCAGCGCGACAAGGCCAACCAGGCGGCGCTGCTTGCACAAGCGCGGGCCGCCCTCGCCGAGGAAGAGGCGCGCGCCGCCGAGCTGGAGCGGATCTATACCGAGCAGCAATTGCTGGTAACCCAGAAGAAGGCACAGTTGAGCGAGCGTCTGGGCTCGATGCGCGAGCTCTTTGGCCACCTGACCTCCACTGCCGGCGACCTGCGCGGCACTCTGGAAACTTCCTTGGTCAGTGCTCAATACCCCCATCGCGGTGACTTCCTGGATGCACTTATTGAAAAAATGAACGGCAGCACCAAGTTGCCCGACATCGAAGAAATCGAGCGCCTCTGGTACGAAATCCAGCGCGAAATGGTTGAAGCCGGGCGCGTAGTCAGTTTCAAAGGCGAAGTGGTCAAGGCCGATGGCGCCACCAGCACTCAAAACGTCGTGCGTATCGGCACCTACAATTTGGTCTCTAACGGCGCTTACATCGCCTATGACGGTCGCAAGATGGAAGAGCTGGCGCGCCAGCCGGACGACGACCTGCTTGCCACCGCCGCCGCGTTGCAAGCAGCCACTAAAGGAGTGGTCGATTTTGGTATAGATCCATCCGGCCCCCACGGCGGCCGCTTGTTGTATGCGCTCATCCAGCAGCCGACCTTTACCGAATACCTCGATCAGGGTGGTATCGTGGGTTGGGCCATCGTCTATGTGGGGATTTTCGGGATCTTGCTTGGTGTCTGGCGCATCTATGTGCTCTTTAGCATGACCGCCAAGGTCAACGTGCAATTGCGCACCGCCAAGCCTGCGGCCGACAACCCGCTCGGGCGCGCCCTGATAGTCGCGGAAGAGAACGCAGCCGTTGACCTTGAGACGCTCGAGTTGAAACTGGAAGAGGCGGTGCTGCGCGAGCGCCCCGGCATTGAGCGCGGGTTGCCGATGATGAAAATTGTCGCTGCGGTAGCGCCCTTGCTCGGCCTGCTGGGAACTGTGACCGGGATGATCACCACCTTCCAGGCGATCACCATTTTTGGCGCGGGCGACCCTAAAAATATGGCGGTGGGTATTTCAACTGCACTGGTGACCACCGTGCAGGGCTTGGTAGTGGCCATCCCCATGGTGTTAATGCACACCCTCGTTAACGGCCGCGCCAAGGCGATGATGCATATCCTGGAAGAGCAGACCGCCGGCATAATCGCCGAAAACGCCGAACGCAAAGCGCTGGAAGATAAAACTACCGGGGACTAATCCCCACCGATTTGTACAACCAATCCCGACAAACAGGAGCCAGCTGGTGCAGCCGTTACTCGACGCCATTGCTACCTTGCTCGCCTTTCTCGACCAGGGGGGCGTCATGATGTACGTCATTGCCCTGCTGACGCTGGTGATGTGGACGCTGATCTTTGAGCGGTTTTCCTATCTCAAAGGCGACCTGAAAGCGGATGTGGAAGAATATTTTATTGCCTGGGAGATGCGCCGCGAGCGCAAGTCCTGGAATGCCCACCAGATACGCGCGGCGATGATTTCGCGCGTCAACAACCGTATCAACAGCAACCTGGATATGATCACCGCACTGGTCGCGCTCTGCCCGCTGCTGGGGTTGCTCGGGACGGTGACGGGCATGATCGAGGTGTTCAGCGTGCTCTCCACCAACAGCGGCGGCGATGCGCGCTCCATGGCCAATGGTGTGTCCAAAGCTACCATCCCCACTATGGCCGGCATGGTGTCAGCCATCACCGGGTTGTTTGCCAATACTTATCTGGCGCGCGTGGCTGACGATGAAAAAGCGCTTTTTGCCGACCACCTGACGATGGATCACTAGCCATGGCCAGGTTCCGCACCAAAGTCGATGAAGAAGTCCAGGCGATAGACCTGACACCCATGCTTGATGTGGTGTTTATCATGCTGATCTTTTTTATCGTCACCGCCTCGTTTGTGAAGGAAACGGGCCAGGAAATTAACCGCCCGGATGCGACCACTGCCGAGGACGCGCCGCGCGCGAGCTTGTTGATTGCGGTGACCGCCGACAATGAAATCTGGATGGATGGGCAGCGGGTCGACCCAAGCGTGTTGCGCCTCGCGATCGAGCGAATGCGGGTCGAGAACCCCAAAGGCGGCATCGCCATCCAAGCCGATGAGCACTCCAGCATCAAATTGGTGGTCGAGATCGCCAATGCCGCGCGCCAGGCGGGGATTACCGATGTCATTGTCTCCACCCGGAAGAAATAGGCCATGAACCCGACCCGCGTGGCAGTAGCCGGTTTGCTCAGTGCGATTGTCACGCTCTGCCTGCTGCTGTTGATGAACCTGCTGATCAACAACCAGTTCGACCTGCCTGACGAGTCATCTGCGGTTAGGGTTGCCGCCATCCATATGCCCAATATCAGCATCGAAGCGCGCATTGAAGACGTAAAACCCATCAAGCCCGAGCTCCAGGAAACACCGCCGCTGGAGATCCCGTCGCCCGCATTTGATGCCCCGCAATTGTCACCCGACAGCTTTGCCATCAACGGCTCGCTCACCACCGACCGGGCGCCAGTGCGGCCGGGCGCGCTGGCAGTGAACGAAGGCGAGTACCTGCCCATCGTCAAGGTGCCGGCCGAGTATCCGAGTGCGGCGCTGTCGCGCGGAATCGAAGGCTACTGCACAGTTGTCTATACAGTGACCGAGACGGGCACCACGCGCGATGTGCAGCCGGTGGCGGGCGAGTGCGTAACCAAAGATGGCCAGTCCACCACGGTGTTTGACCGGGCCTCGGTGCGTGCGGCCTCGAAATTCAAATACAAACCCAAAGTGGTCGACGGCAAACCCATTGAAGTTAATGGGGTGAAGAACCGCTTTATTTACGAAATGAAACACTAGGTCGACGCATGCGCACGCTGGTATCTGCCATAGCACTGCTTTTTCGCTCCAGCCTGCTGGTCGGCACGCTGGCGCTCGCACCGCTGCTGCTCGATCGCGCGCTCACCGGCATTTATCCGGCCCAGGATTTACTGGCGGCCACGCGAGCCTACGCGCAAGTCAGAGGCTCCAACCGGCATGCCGATGAAGTGCGCCAATATCCTGATGTATCAGAAAATTTCTGGGTGAGAATCCAGGAGGCATCGCATTTTTTGCAGCCGCCGGAAGGTGCAGGTGTGCGACCTGAGCCGAAAAAGGCGATCCAGCTGTTGGCGGCGCTGGAATTGGAGCGCGCGCGGCTGAACGCCTATGAGCTGGTGCTCCTCTACCAGTATTACGGCTACGCCTATCTGGTACAGGAAAACTATGACAAGTCGATCGAGTACTACAGCAAAGTTTTGCAGCAATCGCCCTATATGCCGGTCGCCACTGAGGCGCAAATTTTATTGACCCTCGGACAGCTCTATTCGGTTAAAAATAATCCGCGCAAAGCGCTCGATACCATGCTTAGGTGGAGCGAGTATGTCGATGAGTTGCGCCCTGAACACTCTTACACTTTTGCGACCCTCTACTATCAACTGGGCGATAACAAAAATTCGCTGCTGAATATCAACCAAGCGATCTCACGCCAGCAGGCAGAGGGAAAAATCCCCAACGAATATTGGTATCTGCTCCAGCGCGAACTGTATTTTGACCGCGAGGATTACCAAAACGGTTTGCTCGCGCTCAATAACCTCATCCGGTTCTACCCGAAAGCGCAGTATTGGCAGCACCTGTCGTACGTTTATAAATTGATGAAGCGCGACAGCGAATCTTTAGCTGCGCTGGAAACTTGTTATTTGCTCGGCGGCCTTACCACCGAGCGCGACCTGCTGAGCCTGGCTTATGCGCAGCTTAAGGCGAATGTGCCTTACAAGGCGGTCAAAGTGTTGCGCAAAGGAATTTATACCGACAAAGTGATCGAGCCGAGCGCGAGAAATTTAAAATTATTGGCCGACGCACTGCGCGTTGCGCAGTATCCCAAAGAGTCGCTGGTGGAGTACCAGAAGGCCGCGCAAAAATCGCGCAACGCGGATTTAATCATCGGTTTGGCTTCCGCCTACCTCGCTAATGAAAACTACAAGGAAGCGTCAAAATGGGCGCGTCATGCGCTAAAAACCGGGCCGGTGAAACGCCCCGACCAAGCCTATTTTATTATTGGCCAAGCCGAGCTGGAGTTGAAAAACTTTGACGAAGCCATCCATTTTTTTAAAGAGGCAAGCAAGGATTCCCGCAGCAAAAAACCGGCGAGCGAATGGATCACTTACGCCGAAAATGAAAAAGCCAAATTGCCAACTGCAAAAAATTATCCCGTCATCCAATAATCCGTTTGCCTGACAGTTGGTGCACGAAAAATAAGTCGCCACCAATAAAAAAGCCGGTGCAATGTGCACCGGCTTTTCAACCACACTTATCGCGTTGCGATTAATCGAGTTTACTCAAATCCCTTACTGCACCTTTATCCGCACTGGTCGCCAACATTGCATAGGCCTTCAGTGATGCGCTGACTTTGCGCGGGCGAACTTCGCTGGGCTTCCATGCCAATGGGCCTTTGGCATTCTCGGCGGCGCGGCGTGCATCCAATTCATTCTCGGTCAGTACCACGTTGATGCTGCGGTTGGGGATGTCGATGCGAATAATATCGCCGGTCTGTACCAAGCCAATCGCACCGCCAGCGGCTGCTTCAGGTGAAACGTGGCCGATGGATAAGCCCGAGGTGCCGCCGGAGAAGCGACCGTCAGTGAGCAATGCGCAGGCTTTGCCCAGACCTTTGGATTTCAGGTAGCTGGTGGGGTAGAGCATCTCTTGCATGCCCGGGCCGCCTTTGGGGCCTTCGTAACGGATGACCACTACATCGCCTTCTTTCACTTTGCCTTCAAGGATGTCATGTACCGCTTTGTCCTGGCTCTCTACCACATAGGCTTTGCCTTCAAAGACCCAGCAGCTTTCGTCTACACCTGAGGTTTTTACCACGCAGCCATCGATAGCGATGTTGCCTTTAAGTACAGCCAAACCACCTTCTTTGCTGTAGGCATTTTTCACGGAGCGGATGCAACCTTCGGCGCGGTCGCCATCCAGTGTTGGCCAGCGGGTTGCTTGGCTAAACGCAACTTGGGTCGGGATACCGGCAGGGCCAGCTTTGTAGAAAGTCGCTACCGCTTCCGATGAGGTAGTGATGATGTCCCACTTATCCAGCGCTTCCTGGAAGGTTTTGCTGTGCACCGTCGGCAATTGATTATGCAGCAAGCCGCCGCGGTTCAGCTCCGCCAAAATACCCATTACGCCGCCAGCGCGGTGTACGTCTTCCATGTGGTATTTGGGGGTGTTGGGTGCGACCTTACACAGCTGCGGCACTTTGCGGCTCATGCGATCCACATCGAACATGGTGAAGGGCACATCGCCTTCCTGAGCGGCGGCGAGTAAATGCAGGATGGTATTGGTTGAGCCGCCCATGGCGATATCAAGGGCCATGGCGTTTTCAAAGGCATCAAAGGTCGCGATAGAGCGTGGCAACACGCTGTAATCGTCTTCTTCGTAGTAGCGCTTGGTGATGTCCACGATGCGGCGGCCTGCTTCGAGGAACAGTTGCTCGCGGTCGGCGTGGGTCGCCAGCAAAGAGCCGTTGCCGGGCAGGGATAGACCCAGGGCTTCGGTCAAACAGTTCATGGAGTTTGCAGTAAACATACCGGAGCAAGAGCCGCAGGTGGGGCAGGCGGAGCGCTCGTATTCATTCACTTTGGCATCGCTGGCGTTGTCGTCAACGGCGATTACCATGGCGTCAACCAGGTCGAGCTTGTGCTCGGAGAGTTTGGTTTTGCCCGCTTCCATCGGCCCGCCAGACACAAATATCACCGGAATATTCAGGCGCATGGCGGCCATCAACATGCCGGGGGTGATTTTGTCGCAGTTGGAGATACACACGATGGCGTCCGCGCAGTGGGCGTTGACCATGTATTCCACCGAGTCGGCGATGATGTCGCGCGATGGCAAGCTATAGAGCATACCGTCGTGTCCCATGGCGATACCGTCATCTACTGCGATGGTATTGAATTCTTTGGCCACACCGCCGGCCTTTTCGATCTCGCGCGCTACCAATTGACCGAGGTCTTTCAGGTGTACATGGCCGGGTACAAATTGGGTGAAGGAGTTGGCGATGGCGATGATGGGTTTATCAAAGTCACCGTCCTTCATACCGGTAGCGCGCCACAATGCGCGGGCACCGGCCATATTGCGGCCAGCGGTGGTGGTTTTGGAACGGTAGATTGGCATAAGGCTTAACCTCGTAATGCGCGTCGCACATAGCTAACAGCGGTGAATTTGGATGTGATAATGGGCGAAATCATACCAGAAACGCAGGATTTCCGGCAGCGCAGAAGCAGGAGGGAATCGATTGGAGCGACTGCCTCGTGCTAGCGAAGCAGTCTTGTTCCCGGGTAAAGGCTGGCGCCCGCGGCGGGATTTAAACCAATGATTTAATAAAAATCTTCGAATTGCGCTGGTAGTTGTAAAGCTCTTGCTTGGCGATGGGCAGGTCTTCCAATTTGCCCTGCACAAAACCCTGCTCGATAAACCAGTGCGCGGTTTGGGTGGTGAGCAAAAACAATTGGTTGATTTTTTGTTTGCGCGCTTGGGCTTCCATTTGTTGCAACAAAGTTGCAGCGCGGCCGCCGTTGCGATAATCGGGATGGGTCGCGACGCAGGATAATTCCGCCATATCACCGTAAGGGTAGAGCGCAGCGCAGGCGACAATCGTGCCGTCTTTGTCCATCACATGGAATTTGTTGATTTCCGTTTCCAATACTTCGCGCGAGCGACGTACTAAAATTCCCTGCTCTTCGAGCGGGCGGATTAATTCTAAAATCCCGGCCACATCATCGATGCTTGCGGTGCGCAATTGCTCGTACTGGCCGGAATAAATCATGGTGCCCAAACCATCGCGGGTAAACAATTCAGTGAGCAGGGCACCGTCGGTACTGAAGCTGACTAATTGCGCGCGCGGCACCCCTTGCAGACAACTCAAGTAACTGGCGCTGATCGCCTGCTGCAAATCGAAACCAATTTTTTCGCCGTGTTCATTCAAATAGGTTTTGCATTCTTGCAGCGATAACTGGCGAATCAAATTGCCGTCGTCATCGGTAACGCCATTGCCTTCAATAAACGCGAGGAATTTGTCGGCCTTGATCGCCGTGGCGACATGGGTGGCGACATCGCTAAATGACAAATTAAAAATTTCACCGGTAGGCGAATAAGCGAGCGGTGATAGCAGTACCACTGCACCGGAATCCAGCGCGGCATTGAGCGATTTGGTGTGCACCTTGCGCACCTTGCCGGTGTGTTGGAAATCCACACCATCAATTACGCCGTGCGGCATTGCCACTACGAAGTTGCCGCTAATGACCTGCATGTCGGCATCGTGCATGGGTGAGTTGGGCAAGCTGGTGGATAGTGCAGCCTCAATAATCGTGCGCGTTTCGCCAATCGCCTGGATCACCAAACTCAAGCTGTCACTATCAGTGATACGCTGGTTTTTATGAAAACGGCTGAAGCTATCAGCCACTTGCAAACGCTCATCAATTTGTGGGCGCGCGCCGTGCACAAGCACCAAGCGCACGTCGAGGCTGCACAACAGCGCAATATCGTGCACGATATTATGAAAATTCGCATGGGTGATAGCTTCGCCCGGCAACATCACCACAAAGGTTTTATCGCTGTGTCTGTTGATGTAGGGCGTCGAGTGACGAAACCATTTTACGTAGTCTTGGGTATTCGCAGGCACGATATTTCTCTTGTTAGACAAATCTTGAAAATTAACTTTTTTTGTTAATTGGTTGCGCAGCGCAAACCATTTACAAACAATATTTTTCAATTAAACCGCGCAGGATTTTCACCGCCGGTTCAATCTGGTCGAGCGGAATAAATTCGTCGGGTTGATGCGCTTGGTTAATCGAACCCGGCCCCAGCACCACTGTCTGCATTCCAAGTTGTTGCATAAACGGTGCTTCGGTGGCGAAGGCGACGCTCTCGGAATGATTGCCGGTCAACTGCTCGCACAATTTTACCAATTCACTGTGTTCATCTTCGCCGAAGGGATCTACACCTTCAAACAGTGATGATAAAACAATATCGGTGCCGCTGCGTTCGGCAATCGGAACAAGGCGCTGCTCGATAGTTTTGCGCAGTTCATCGTTATCCATGCCGGGCAGCAGGCGTAGATCGAAATGTAATTCGCATTCGCCGCAGATGCGGTTGGCGCCGTCGCCGCCGTGGATGCAGCCGAGATTGAGCGTGGGCGTTTGCACCGCAAAACCGGGATTGCGGTATTTGAGTTGCAATTCGCTGCGCAGGACGATGAGTTCATTCATCACCTGGGTCATAGCTTCAAGCGCATTTTTGCCGAGCGCTGGATCAGATGAGTGGCCGCTTTTGCCGCGCACGCGGATGGCTTCCATCATGATGCCTTTGTGCATGCGGATCGGCACCAACTCAGTTGGCTCGCCAATCACCGCATAGCGCGGGGTTTTTCCCGCAATACCATCGCGTGCCAGTGCGCGGGCGCCGCTCATGCTGCTCTCTTCATCGGCAGTGGCGAGCACAATCAGCGGGTGTTTAAACGTTTTGTCGAGATAAGGTTTTACCGCTTCGATAATCACCGGAAAAAAGCCCTTCATATCAGTAGCGCCAAGGCCGAATAACTTGCCGTCTTTTTCGGTAAGTGCGAAGGGATCGGATTGCCAGCGCCCCGCATCATAGGGAACCGTATCGCTGTGGCCAGCCAATACCAAGCCGCCATCGCCTGTGCCGAGGGTGGCGATCAAATTGGCTTTGCCAGCTTGAGAGAGTTGTTGGACGCGGGTGTTGAAGCCGAGCTCAGCAAAGCAATTGGCGAGATAGTCGATCACCTTTTGGTTGGACATATCCCACTCGGGCACGGCGCAGCTCACCGAGGGCAGCGCAACGAGTTGTTGCAGATGGTCGCGATAGCGTTTCAGGTCAAAACTCATGGGCGGCTCTACAGCTGGGTTTGGGGCGGGTTGAGGGGTGTTATCGGCGATTGGGCGGTAAAAAGCAAGTTGTTCGCGCGAAAAAGCCGGCCGCGTTTCACGGAAATGCAGCGCGCTTGTGCCCAAGGCAGACTCTTCGGGAGAGAGCCGCTACAATCCAGAAATCTCCCTCTAATAAGCAAACAGGAATAACAAATGGCGCAGGTGTTGGATCGGGTTTTGGATTTGCGCGGATTGATTCAGGATCTGGTGGCAGACGGGCGCATGCGGCAGTTCGATGCCAATGTGGTGCTCGGCTCCTCGCGCACGCGCGAGCAGGCGATCATGCATCCGCTCGCTTATATCGCTACCCAAAACCTGGAAGATTTGCATCGTCCCGGCAAAACCCTCGATTCCGACACCCTCACCGAGTGGCTGGCGACCAAAGCGCATTTGCCGCTGTTCCATATCGATGCGATGAAGATCGACGTCGCCAAATGTACCGAGGTGATGAGTTACGCCTTCGCCAAACGCCACGGCATCCTCTGCGTCAAAGTCGAGTCCGACCATGTGGTGGTTGCCTGCACCCAGCCGTTTATGGCGGGGTGGGAGCCGCAGGTAGAGCATGTGGCGCGCCGTACAGTGAAGCGCGTAGTCGCCAATCCGGCCGATATCGAACGCTTTATGGTGGAGTTCTACACCCTCGCGCGTTCAGTCTCCGGCGCCAGCGGCGCGACCGCCGCCTCGGCCATTACCAATTTCGAGCAGTTGGTTGAACTGGGCAAGGCGAGCGATCCGGACGCCAACGACCAGCATATCGTCAAAATTGTGGACTGGCTGCTGCAGTACGCCTATGACCAGCGTGCGTCGGATATCCATATCGAACCGCGTAGAGAAGTCGGGCGCATCCGTTTCCGTATTGATGGGGTATTGCATTACGTCTACGAATTGCCGGCCAATGTTTCTACCGCTGTGACCAGCCGCTTCAAGGTATTGGCGCGCATGGATATCGCCGAAAAGCGCAAGCCGCAGGATGGCCGCATCAAAACCCGGCGCAGCGATGGCAGTGAAATCGAGCTGCGGATGTCCACCCTGCCCACCGCCTTTGGCGAAAAACTGGTGATGCGGATTTTCGACCCCGAAGTGCTGCTGCGCACTTTTACCGACCTGGGTTTGGTGGGGGACGACTACAACCGCTGGCACAGCATGCTCACCCGCCCCAACGGTATTTTGCTGGTGACCGGCCCCACTGGTTCAGGTAAGACGACCACGCTCTATTCATCGCTGCGCCAGGTAGCGACTGATGAGGTGAATGTCAGCACCATTGAAGATCCGATCGAGATGGTGGAGGAGCGCTTTAACCAGACCCAGGTGCATCACAAGATCGGGCTGGATTTCGCCGCCGGTATCCGCAGCCTGATGCGGCAAGACCCGGACATCATCATGGTGGGCGAGATCCGCGACCTGGAAACTGCGCAGATGGCGGTACAAGCGGCGCTCACGGGGCATTTGGTGCTCTCGACCGTGCACACTAACGACGCTCCCTCGACCATCGCGCGGATGCTGGATTTGGGTATTCCCTCCTATTTGATCAACGCCACACTGCTCGGGGTGATGGCGCAGCGCTTGGTACGCACGCTCTGCCCGCATTGCAAAGAGGAGGGCCACATCACCAGCGAACACTGGCAGGAATTGGTCGCGCCCTGGAAGGTGAATGTGCCGGCGAAAGTCTATCGCCCGGTCGGCTGCCTTGAATGCCGCAACACCGGCTATTTGGGACGCCAGGGGTTGTACGAGATTTTGATGCTGTCGGAAAACCTTAAGGAAAAAGTCATCCCCGATTGCAACCTGCAGGACCTGCGCCGCTTGGCGATGAAAGAGGGAATGCGCACCTTGCGCCTGTCCGGCGCACAAAAAATCGCGGCCGGTTTGACGACTATGGAAGAGGTATTACGTGTGGCACCACCGCCGGAGAAAGTGAGTTAATCCCGCACGTTTTCCCGGTTGGCGGGTAACTGTCGTCACGCTCCGGCAGGTGGTTGGCCTAGGCTAAGAGTTCAATTTATCGACCGGAGTCGTAATTATGAGCCAACCCATTACCGATCATCAGGAACAGGAAACCATGAATATTTCCTCCAGCAGGATTCGCCAACTGCGCCATGAGTGCGGTTGGTCACAGGAGCAACTTGCGCATGCCTCAGGTTTGAGCTTGCGTACTATTCAGCGGGTGGAGACCGAAGAGCGCGCCTCGCGTGAAACCCGCGTATGCCTCGCCGCTACCTTTAACCTGCCGTTGGCAGAGTTGCTGGAGCCTGTGGATGCAGCGGTGATGGCGGATACCGGCAAGGCCGCACCACAAGCATTATCCGTGCGACGCTACAAAATTGCCCTGGCTGCTGCCGTTATCGCCGTTGTGCCAAGCCTGTTGGGATTTGCCGGAGTGATTGTGATTAACCAGCTGGTTTCCGTTGGCTTTATGGCGGCGATTGCGCTCTTTTTGTACGGTGGTTTTGGTCTGTACTTTACCGGTGCACCCAGGCATGCCCCAGGCGTAAAGAGCTACACGCAAATGGCGTTTAGTGCGACTGCAATTTTTTGCGGCTTTGCTGCTCTCGCACAGGACAACCCGGCAGCCATTGGGCTAGCGGGGCAGGTTGCCGTATTGATAGTGGGCGCCTACTTCCTGTTTGATTACCTCCGCTCCCGCCGTCAAACCAGTAAATAGCACCATAAAAAATGGCGACCTGAGTCGCCATTTTTTTACTCACGATTTCATCGCAGCAATTAATGGATAAAACCGAAGCGTGCCTGGCGAGCCTGGAAGCTGTTCAGGATACGTGGGTCAATCGTACAGGATGTTGCAGCTGTACCTACCAATGACTGGTTACGGCGTGCCAGGTCGTTAAAATCGCGCTGGATCGGCGTAATGCCATCCGTTACACGTACGCCGGTCATAAAGCGGGACAAGGCGCGGTTGCTCGGATTGATATGCACAAAGAACGTATCAGTCTCAGCAGCATGGCAATCGTCACAAGTATTCAACGCAAATTTATGACGAATCTCGCTTCTAATTTTATCTTCCAACAGCAAACCGGCATCGCTACCCGCGACAACTGATGATGTATAGCAAGTTGGGAAGCTTGCAGGAACAACATCGGGTTGTATCAGCCAAGTGGTGTTCGGCAGGTAATCGGCACTGGCGCCAAGGAAATTTTGCGCATTAAATAATGGCGGTACGCTGTGTGTTTCACACAAGATCGAACTGCTGTTGGCTTGCAGGTAATCCTTCATCAATATTTCATTGGGTGAGCCTGGGCCAGGTGAGCGGAAGCTGACTGGGTCCGGAGTTTGTTTGATGGTGGTAGGCGCAAGTTTTTTAGTGGTGGGGTCAATAACAAATTCACGCAATTGCCAGGAACCGTTAAAGCGGCCGATACCATCAAACGCAAAATCGTTGGTGCGCAATTGATTTAACTTTTTCGCATTGGGCGCGGTGACGGTATCGGTAATGGCCTTGAGTGCATTCAAATAGTTAGCACTGTTTCTGCCGAACTGAATTGCAGTGGTATCCAGCGTAACCCATTTGTTGGCCAAATCTTTCAAACCCGAGCAGCCAGTGGTGGCATCGCGGTATTCAAAAATAGCGGTCATTTGGTCAGCGCTTCCTGGTATGCCGTTGTTGCGGCAAAAGCCTGTGGAGTCGCGGGTGATCAAACCAAATACAAAACGTATTTCCCCGGGTTTATTCGCGGTAGAAACGCCGTAGGCAGGAATTGCTGCGAGATCGATACGGTTGACAATCGCCAACAGGCGGAACGGCAATCTATCCATATTTAAGGTCGCAGCATTCACACCGTCCCAACCTTGGAAGAAATCCTTCAGGTTCGGGCGCGCGAGAATGCTGAAGCCATTTACCGATGAATTGTTGATCCAATTGCGCAACCAATCATTGGCAAATTGCTGGTCAGTCATGCCTGAAGTGGTTTCATCATTTAAATTCGACAGCAGCGTTTTAAATGACCAAGCTGCATTCGGATTGATATTGTTGCCGGTTGCATCTGTGTTACAGGCATCGAAGGTCAAGGTTGAATTGGCGACTACAGCTCGATCGTTAATGACCAAGGCATTTTCCGGCAATACGAGCGCGGGCGGTATCGCTGCTGGCAGCGGCCTTGGCGCTTCAGTTACGGTCAATCCTTTGATAACGTTGGTTGACGGCGCGCTGGAGTTAGCGACAAATTTGGTGGTGCTCACCACTGCGCGCCCGGAAAATTCACGCACTATCGGGTTTTGTACGCTATTAAGTTTGGCTAAAAAAGTTTCCTGGGTTTTGGTAATGTCAGCGACGTCGATAGTCGTGAAAGCGGTAAATATGCCATCGCCAGATTTTTCATCGGCGCCTTCTGCCAAATCGTTAAAGGCGGTGATTTTTCCTTCCATATCAAATGAAAAGCGGCCTTTTAGTTCTTCCATGGCGCTATCGCGTTTAAATGTTGCCACTGCAATGGCATTACCTTGTGCGACGGCGGTTTGTAATTTAAATGTTTCCATTTTTTCCAACACAGCTTTTGTTTGACCCAGTGTTGCGGGGGCACACAGGAAACGCACCTCAAAATCCGGACAGGATTTATTGGGTTGATCTGCGTTGTAACATTGCAGACCTTTGGCGGCGCTAAAGGAGCGCAACGCATTGGGAGTGGTCATCGCTGGCGTGAAGACTTGAGTGGTGCCGACGATGCGCGCTTCAATTGCACTGGGGGTGGCGCAGACGGCGGTGGGGCGCTCAGTTAAAAATGATCCGAGCATTTCTGAATCCCCGTCACCACTCGGTTGATCCCGATCAAGCCAGCCGGTCCAGGCATTGGTGACGCCAGTGGTTTGGGCCGACAGGGTGGCAGGTATTGCGGTTAACACGCATAAGAGCGATAAGCCCATTATTTTATTTTTCATCAATATTTTCCTTAAAAATTATCGTTAAAAGTTAATGGTCTCAGTAATGATCCTTTTATATTTCTTCCACAGGAGACCACTTGAAACTCTAGGCGATGCTTTTTAAAGTTCTGCATTTTTTCCAGCAGCCAAGAAAATACTGTCACTTAAACAACACTTGTGGCGCATCGTTAATTTACGCGGTGCGGATTTTTTTACAGGTGTTTTGCGTTCTTAAAAATGAATTAATTTACAGACCAAAAACAAAAAAGCCCAAAGCGATTCACCTGCTTTGGGCTTTTGGATAATGGCTATTGGTTGGCAGTTAAAGCACCAGTTTGCAACCCACAAACACCAGCATAATCGCCAGCGCCGGGCGCAAATAATGATCGGCCACCCGGTTGGCCAAATGGCTGCCAAGGTAAATTCCGGGTAGTGAACCTATCAATAAGTTGGCGAGCAAATGCCAATCCACATTGCCCAGGCCGGCATGACCCATTCCAGCGACCAGCGTCAGTGGAACGGCGTGGGCAATTTCGGTTCCGACCAAACGCACGGTTGGCAACAGAGGGTAGAGCATAAAGAGTGCTACTGTGCCCAAGGCACCCGCGCCGATCGAAGTGAGCGTCACTACCGCGCCCAATACGGTGCCGGTCACTACGGTTGCGACCATCTGCTGTTTGCGGCTCATGCGCGTGATCCAGCTGTTGTTCTTTTGGCTGTAATTGAAAATCCTGCG
>DATIDX010000152.1:0-11529 GCA_035456025.1 Cellvibrio sp.
CTTTTACTGCATTGATTGGTATGCGCGCCTTTTTGGAGACCACCGGGCAGGGCGCTTCATTGCAAAAAGTGGCACGCCTTGACGATACGCAGTTTTACATCCTCAGCGATGTTGAACTTAGCTTGAAAGATTTACTGAAAGAGGAGAAAAACCACAAATACGTGGTGCCTCTGGATAAACTTTATGCCGGCTTGCGCCGTCAGTATGGTCAGGCACAAGTTGAAAAATACGATAAAAAGAAATCCTATTTGTGTCGCTTGTACGGAATTTTGCGCGGCAAAAAAGATGCGATTTCCGAACGAGAATCTATGAATGCTGCGCGTGCATTCTCGCGTTTTATGGCCTACAAGCCCATTAAAGGTATTGACGAGTTTGTGGCCAATGAGATTTTGGAGTATCGCGACCTGGGTGAAGCGATTCGCACGGTATCCACCATGCTGAAACGCATCCATACCATGGAGTCAGATGCGCGCACACTTCGTCAGGGGATCGAGCGTATGGCGCAGGGGCGCCAGTGGTCAGATAACTTCATTACCAATTGGCTAGAGCAACAGGTACTGCAATATTCTCTAGCCAAGCGCCGTTACACTGATTCGCAATCTCTCTATCTTGATGCAAAACAAAAGCAGCAATTATTGCGTGAAACCTCCGCTGGGCATCAACAAATCCTGGCAACCTGCGAGACCCGTCGCGATGAAATTAATCAATTAATTCTGGCAGCCACTGCGCGACGTCTAGGTGTGCCAGCGCTGCGCAACAAAGATCAATTGGAGCAGGAAAAACAGGCCCAGGAAAAACATATCCAGGCCCAGGTGCCCGAGTTGCGCAAGCAGCATCAACAATTGCAAACCAATTTGGATGCTGCGGAGCAGTTTGCTCAGGCCTTGCGGCAGACATCAATTGCGATGGAGCTGCCCGCTTTAGCGGATGCCGGTCTTGGCAGCTTGCTCAAAAGCCTGTGCAGCGAAACTGATACGCTGGATATTCACCAGTTATTAAACCGCGATCTTATTGAAGTCAGTCCGCTTGAAACCCAGCTTGCAAAGGTCACGGAATTGCAAAAACGTCACAATACTTTTGTGGCGACCTTGTTTAATGTAAATGCCAGTGCAGGTGTGTTGCCTTTAAACCTGCGCGATCAGTTGGCGCAGGAGCGTGATAAACGCAAAGCCCAGGCGGAGCGTCTGCAAAAACAAACTGAAACCAAGCGCCGTGAGATTCAGGCGCTCGAATCGCGTCAGGTAAGCTATCCCGGGTTCGTGCGCGTTGCGCTGGATGCCATAGCTGCGCAGTGTCCCAAAGCGGATGCGCGTGTGCTTTGCGATTACGTCGATGTGGTTGACCACGAATGGCAAGCTGCGATTGAAGGTTACATAGGTGCTGCGCGTTTCGGAATTATTGTTGAAGCGGAGTATGAAGCTGATGCAATTGCGATAGTGCGCAATATGGCTGGGCAGGGCAATCGTGCGCGTATTATCCAAGGTGAAAAGGCGCGTAAAGATCTTGATAAAAGTAGCGATGCACAAGCTAATTCAATTATTCAGGTAATGAATTTTTCCCATGCAACCGCAGAGGCTTATATCAAAGCCAGCTACGGCAATGTGCAGCGCGTTGAGAATGCGAAAGAATTAAAAAATACCCGTCGCGGTATTACCAAAGATGCCATGGGTTCCGGTAATTACGCTATGTTCCGCTGCGATATGGCAGATTCAGAGTTGGTGTTTGGTCAAGCTGCTCGTGAGCGCGCGCTGGAAGCAAAACGCAACGAGTTCCATGCGTTGGTAAGTGAATGGCAAGCCGCAACAACATACGCAGCGGAAACCCAGGAGTTGTTGGTGGCGATAGATAAACTCAGGCCGCTTCTCTATGCTGAAACTGTGCAGGCTATGTTGGTCGCTCAAACCCGGATTCAGACCATTGAGTCTGAATTGCAGCAACTGGATTTGAGCGATACCAAAGCATTGGAAACAGAGTTGCAAGAATTGCAGGCGCGTTTGCAGGAGCAAAACCAGGAATTCGCACGTTTAAATAACGTGCAAGTGGATTGCCGCGCAGAATTAAAACTGGCTGATAATCTCTGCCAGAAATTGGATGCAGAACAAGACAAGAGTCTCGCCCAAGCGGATACCTGTGAGGCGAATGTGCAGGGCATCACCGCTTTTTGGCCGGAATTCGATGCGGATGCCCGTTTGCAATCCGCAGATGAAGCCGTTGCTCACCACAGCGTGCAATATTTTGAATCCCAGTTGGCGGGTGTGAATGCAGAGTTGAAAACGATTTTGCATCGCCTGCAGCAAGCGGCTATGGTGCACAACCAATTTTGCTCGACCAGCGACGCGATATTGTTTGATATTGATTACAACGATGATTTGGGTAGTGCGAATTTCCGCGCGATATGCGATATGCGTCGCCAGTTTGATGCACTTTATAATCGCGACAAGAATCATATCCTTGCCCAACGCCATCAAGAGATTGAATCTTTGCGTGAAAGCTTTAACAACGCTTTTGTGACCAATCTTTGCCATTCAATTTATCAAGCAATTAACGATGGCAAAAAAATCCTCGAAGAATTAAATAAAGAGCTTGAACACCATCGCTTTGGCGCTGACCGCGAGCGCTTCCGGTTTGATTGGGAGTGGGTACCTGAATTTAAAGATTACTGGCAATTCTTTAAGGCGGTGATTGATAGTCCGACTTTGGATGAAGGTGAAACCCTGTTCAACATGAAGCTGGATGAAAAACATCAGCGGGTGCGCGAGCGGTTGATGGCAATGCTGCTTGATGAGGATGAACAGAAAGCCCTGCGCGAATTAACGCGTATTGCCGATTACCGCAATTATCGCCGCTACGAAATTTATAAAGAGCCGGAAGGTAAAGCGCCAATCGCATTAAGCCAGTACGGCACTGGTTCTGGCGGCCAATTGGAAACACCAGCTTACATTATCCGCAGTGCTGCAATCACTTCGGCATTTCGTTTTAACGAGGGGAATAGTCACCTGCGTATGGTATTGGTGGATGAGGCTTTCTCCAAAATGGATGAACATCGCTCGCGTGAGGTGATTAATTATTTGACGGAAAGTCTTGGCCTGCAGTTGCTGTTTATTATGCCGAGTAGCAAGTCAGGGCCCTTTATGGATCTAATTTCCAACCAGTTCGTGTTCAGCAAATGTCCAACTGCTGAGCCTGTGGGCGAACTGAAAAGCCGCGTGATGTTGGATCGGCAAGTATGTGATCAGGAGAAAATTAAAAAGCTTATGGCCAATCATCGCCGCGCGATTCGCCAGCAAGCGGCACTGGACTTTATGTTAGAAGTGGAAAATCAGTAACTATATCGATGCGGATAATTTAATCCGCATCGATAGTTTTAACCTGTGGGAAAAAGCGTGCTATTTTTTTTATAAGTTTGTCCTGTTCAATCGGTTTGACGATGTACTCATCAACACCTTCTTCAATTGCGGCGCGGATTTGCTTGGCTTCGGTCACACCTGTCGCCAGCATAAAAACTGTACCCACATAGCGTTCCGCCGCGCGCATGGCACTGTGAACCTCAAGCCCCGTTTTGGTGGGCATATGCCAATCGCAAATGACCAGATCGTATACCGGATTCGCCTCGTACATCATGCTAATACCTCTGAGCCCATCGTTGGCCATCTCAATCTGGTGAATACCTGCAGCGATTAAATAGGCATTGAGCAGTTCGCAAATGAATTGATCGTCGTCGACCAGTAGTACACGGATTTGCCCCGGCGACAGCTCCTGCCGGCGGCCGAGTGCTGCCTGGCGGATGGGCGATATAGTTGGCTGGGAGATGTAATGATTGACTTGGTCGCGTGTCGCCTCGTCGCTATTTGAGGTCGAAGTGTCGCGCAATTGCGCGGTAATTTTTGCCACTGCAGACTCAATCAACTGCAAAGTACGTTCGTTTTGGGATTTGGTATTAGCCAGTTCGGGTTTATGAATATTTTTTGTAAGCCAATCGCGTCTTTGTATCAACGTTTGGCCTATAACCTGGAGTTCTTGCTTATTAAACATAAATACCCTGCAAATTTGAGTAATCGGCCCAATGGGGGGCACGGGTCTGGAGAAAAATAGCTCCTTACAATATAGTCCAGACTTTTCATTTCGCCGAAACTGACGTTTAAGGAATTTACTGTGTCCCAACTAGAACAATTTATTTCCCGCCTCGAACAATTGGTTGACCGCGCGGAGGCGATGTTGCCTGCAAAAATGCCAGAACCTGATTGGAGCGCCGGCGCGTTCCGTTGGCGAACCCTGCCCAATGGCACCGGTTATTTACAAACGGTGAAACATCCGCATCGCATCAGTCTGGATGCTCTTAAAAATATCGAGACGCAGAAACAATCTATGGTGCGCAACACGGCGCAATTCGTGGCTGGTCGCGAGGCCAATAATGTACTGTTGACCGGCGCCCGGGGCACAGGTAAGTCCACCCTGGTTAAAGCTGTATGGAACGCCTATGCAGAGCAGGGGCTCAAGATTATCGAGGTCGACAAGACCGATCTTTTGCATCTGGCCGATATAGTGGATCTGGTCGGTGAGCGATCCGAAAAGTTCATTATTTTTTGCGATGACCTCTCATTTGAAGAGGGTGAGATCAGCTACAAGGCTCTTAAATCGGTTTTGGATGGATCTATTTCCGTGCCGACTACGAATATGTTGTTCTATGCCACCAGTAACCGTCGCCATTTGTTACCGCAAAAGATGCGCGAAAATTTGGACGTCAGCTACGAGGATGGTGAAGTTCGCCCCAATGATGCGATTGAGGAGAAGGTATCCCTCTCCGAGCGGTTTGGTTTGTGGTTAAGTTTTTATCCTTTCTCGCAAGATGATTATTTAGCTGCCGCCCACCATTGGGTTGTTCACTTGGGCGGGCAGTGGAGCGAAGCGACCGAGCAGGCCGCGCTCTTGTGGCACAGGACACGTGGTGCGCGCAGCGGGCGTGTTGCATGGCAATTTGCAAAAGATTATGCCGGGCGCGAGCTGTAATTGGATTGCGGTAACAAATTGATGGTAATTGAGTCTACCTGCCTGTTACAGGTCACCTTGCCAATAGGAACTCATTCAGGAGTCAGTGATGAACTCAGGGCAAACCCGTTTACATAAAGCCATTTTGGATCAGGGTGCAGTTCCCCATGTTCTTCGTACGCCAAATTTAATCGAACAGAGTGAGGCAGATTTTCGCCAAATTGTGCGCGATTATTTTGTCAGTACATTTGATCTTTACGAATCGCTGTTCGAATGCTTGGTTGATGATCAAGCCTATTATCAAAAACCAATTGCCTTGCGGCATCCGTTAATTTTTTATTTTGGTCACACAGCGACTTTTTTTGTAAATAAATTATTGCTGGTGCGCATGATTAGCAAGCGGGTGAACCAGCGCTTTGAATCCATGTTTGCGGTCGGCGTGGATGAAATGAGCTGGGACGACCTCAATGATGCCAATTACGAATGGCCGACTCCGGCGGAAGTAAAAGCCTATCGCAATCAGGTGCGTGCCCTGGTCCTCGGTTTAATCGAAAATGCTCCATTGCAGATGCCAGTTGCGTGGGACAATCCCTGGTGGGCGATCATCATGGGAATTGAGCATGAGCGCATCCACCTCGAAACATCATCGGTATTAATTCGCCAACATAAGCTCGAACGGGTAAAGAGCTCACCGCGCTGGCAACCGCTGCGTGAATCTAACAAGGCCCCGCAAAATAAGTTGGTCAGTGTGGCCGCCGGTCTGGTGCGCTTCGAGAAAAATAAAGCGGACGCATATTACGGTTGGGATAATGAATACGGTACGCGCGACGCGGATGTCAATGCATTTGAAGCATCCCGATTCCTGGTGAGCAACCAGGAGTTTCTGCATTTTGTCGAAGCGGGCGGTTATTTAAATTCGCACAACTGGGAGGAAGAGGGAAAAGGTTGGCTTGCTTTTACCGAGGCGCAACACCCGACGTTTTGGGTAAAAAAAACCAATGGCTGGTATTTGCGTTTAATGACCGAAGAAATCGCCATGCCCTGGGATTGGCCGGTAGAAGTGAATTATCACGAAGCTAAAGCATTTTGCAATTGGAAAAAATCCGAAACCGGTTTATCCGTGCGTCTACCGACGGAAGATGAATGGTATCGGTTGTACGATACTGCCGGTTTGGGAAATGTGAGTGAAGAAAAAGCGTCAGCAAATATCCATCTGGATCATTTCGCCTCGTCTTGTCCGGTAAATAGATTCGCGCATGGCGATTTTTATGATGTCGTTGGCAATGTGTGGCAATGGACTGAAACACCCATTTATCCGTTTGATGGATTTGAAGTGCACCCGATCTACGATGATTTCACTACGCCGACTTTTGATGGTCGCCACAATTTGATTAAAGGCGGCTCCTGGATTTCCTGCGGTAATGAAACCCAGCGCTCATCGCGCTACGCCTTCCGCCGCCATTTTTTCCAACACGCGGGCTTCCGCTATGTTGTTTCCGGAGAAATAAAACCTGTGCCAAGTTCCCAATACGAAACCGATAAACTAGTATCCGAATATGCCGAATTCCATTATGGCGATGAATATTTCGGTGTGCCTAATTTCCCCAAAGCCCTAGTTGATTTGGCAGTTAGCACATTAATCGATAAGCCAAAACGTAAAGCCTTGGATCTGGGCTGCGCTACCGGCCGTGCGACTTTTGAACTGGCACGTTATTTTGAGAAAGTTACCGGAGTGGATTTTTCTGCGCGATTTATCAATGTAGGTGTACAGCTCGCGAGCGGTGATACATTGCGGTACACACTCGCCGATGAAGGTGAACTCGTCTCCTACAAAGCGCGCTCGCTCGCCGATTTAGGTATCGAGGAATTCAACGATAAAATCGAATTCTCCCAAGGTGATGCCTGCAACCTGAAGCCGCTGTTCACTGGCTACGACTTCATCCTCGCTGCCAATCTTATTGATCGCCTCTACAGCCCGGCGAAGTTCCTTGGCAGCATCCATGAACGTTTAAACATCGGCGGCGTATTGATGTTAACTTCGCCTTACACTTGGCTCACTGAACATACCCCGCGTGCTGAGTGGATTGGCGGATTCAAAAAGGATGGTGAAAGCTTTACCACACTGGATGGTTTGCATGCGCATTTGGATAAGCATTTCCGTTTGATTCGAGGGCCGCAGGAGGTTCCGTTTGTCATTCGCGAAACTAAACGTAAGTTCCAGCACACTTTATCGGAAGTTACCTTTTGGGAACGGATTCGCTAGAGCTAATTTGTAAAATCACTGGTATTGCGTGCTAAGCGGATTTTATGTGGGGCCAATTGAATATTTTTTAAATTATCTATTTAACGCTCCACGAAAATCCATTTTTATATTTGTTTTGGTTTGGCTTGTTACGGTGATTTTAGCTGCAGTATCAAATTAATGGTTGTTCGAATAGAATTGAAAATGGAGTATTTAATAGCCTCAAGGAAATAGCATGAGAAATGTCATTATTTTGATTTTAATCGCACTTGCCTATATCGCCGGTTATGTTACACCCAAGACTGCAGCTAATAGTGCGATAACCGCAGTTCCTGTTGAAAGTGCGAGTGTGAAAATCCAAGCCAGTGAGGCACCAGCGAAAACTGAAAGCCTTGCAGCGACAGCGAAGAATTCAGTGATAAATTCCGGACAAGAAACTGCGGTGGAAGCTAAGACCAAGCCTTCATCCGTTACTGGTCCAGAATCCGTTGCAACTACCCAGCCTCCAGCAGCACCGGTCATTGCTGATAGCCCATCGACTGCTACTGCGCAACGCCCGTTAACCAACGAGCAAATTGATAAACTCTTGCCAGTGCCATTTAACCAGTATTTAAAAGGGCATGACGCGACAATGCTGGGAAAATATCGAAAATTTTCTGAGCAAGAATATCCATCACGCCAGGATACGGATATCCAAAACAAGATTGCGGACTCCATTGCCAGCAATCCCTATTCAAAATTCCTAACTATTGAGTCTTTGCAATGTAAGGCAAGCCTGTGTGAAATCCGCTTGTATGAAAATAAATTAGGTGTATGGAGTTATATACAATCCGAAATGCGCTTGCAGGACTGGTGGAAATTCCATTCCAGTAGCGCACAGGGTTTTGGGGTTGGAAAAGAAAATGTTAATGGATGGTATGTGTTGTTGACTCCCTAGTAATTTTTCACGGCTAACTTTTTATAGATCGATAAATTCCAGGGGGCTACCTATGGCAATTACCCGTATCAACCATTTCGAAGCCAAATCTGGCTCTGAGCAATCGCTCTATGAGTTTTTGCAATCGGTAATTGTGGTTGTGAGCAAATGTGAGGGCTGCGTTGGTTGTGAATTATTGCGCAGCCTTGATAATCCTGCCAGCCTGGCGATTATTGAAAAATGGGACAGTGTTGAATCCCACCAAAAAGCCGCCAGTGCTATCCCGCCGGAAAAACTGAAAGAGGTTTTTGCATTATTTGCCAAGCCTGCCTCAGGAACTTATTACAGCAACTGAGTAGTCCGTCTGCGTTAACATCAATAACCCGGATTTTATTAATCCGGGTTATTATTTTTATCAGGTTTTCAATTTCTTCGTGTCGAGTATTTTCGATAGCGTGAATTCTATGAGCATTAACTTTGATCAACCAGTTAACCGCCAAAATACCCAGTCGGTAAAATTCGACAGCCGCCAACAATATTTTGGTACCACAGAGGTTTCCCCGTTGTGGGTTGCCGATATGGATTTCGCTGTGCCTGAATGTGTTACCCGCGCATTGCGCGAACGAATCGACCATCCGGTATTCGGGTATACGCTGTACCCTGAGAGCTTGTTTCAAGCCGCCATTGATTGGTTCCAGCGTCGCCATCAGTGGACGATTGAGCGTGAGTGGATCGTGTTTGCGCCGGGTGTAGTGCCGTCATTGTTTGCCGCTGCGCAGGCGTTTGCTAAAGAGGGTGAGGGTGTGATTGTTCAATCGCCAGTCTATTTTCCCTTTTTTTCTGCAGTGACGACCAATAACCGCAAATTAATCAATAATCCATTACGCGAAGTAAATAATCGCTATGAAATTGATTTTGAGCATCTTGAATTGTGTGCGCAGCAGGGCGCTCGTTTGTTGATGCTTTGCACCCCACATAATCCGGTTGGGCGGGTGTGGAGCGAAGCGGAGTTGCAGCGGCTGTTGGATATTAGTCGCCGTTACGATTTAACCATTCTCTCCGATGATATCCACTGCGATTTAGTTTATTCCGGTGTAAAGCACACCATGCTTGGTCGCCTAGCTCAATCGGGCGATAAAATTATCACCACTATCGCGCCTAACAAAACTTTTAATATTCCTGGTCTAGGCTTATCGGCATTGGTTATCCCGGATGCAAGCCTGCGCACTGCGATGAAACAGGCCTTCGACGCCTTACATGTGGGTAATTATAACCCCCTTAGTATTGCGGCATTTGAAGCGGCTTATCGAGGCGGTGATGTTTGGTTGGAAGCGTTGATGAGCTACCTCGAAGCCACACGGGATTTTGCGGCGGATTTTATTGCACGTGAAATTCCGCAGATCAAATTGATAAAACCGGAAGCTACTTATTTGTTGTGGCTGGATTGCCGCGCCTTGGAAATGACCGATGCACGCTTACGCGATTTTTTTGTCCGTGAGTGCAAGGTGGGAATGAACCCAGGCACTGTTTTTGGTGAGGGCGGAAGCGGTTTTATGCGGATGAATATTGGCACTCCCCGCGCAGTGGTTGCAGAAGCTCTGAATAATATTCGCGAAAACTTATCATCGGCTCGCAGCTAAAACGTAAATATGGATTATACTTTTTTGCCGCAGTGTATTCGCGTTGCAAGGCGCGGGTAGGTTACTACAAATATAAATGCCAGCAGCCTGGCTCGCCCAAAACATTAGTTCCAGTGCAAAAATATTTGAGGATTTTATGACCGATGAACATAAATCAACCCGCCTTGGCGATTTGTTAGTAGAGCGGGGTGTAATTACTCGAACCCAATTATTGCGTGCTATCGAATTGCAACAACAAAGGCGTGAACAAGCCTTACCATTAAAATCACATGTGAGTTACAAGCAGGAATTGGGTGAAATATTGATTGAGTTAGGTTTTATCAGCCGTAAAGAACTGACTTCCAGCCTCAGTTGGCAAAAACGCTTGCGCAAGACAACCGCAGTCATGGTTTTCATCGCGCCCTTATTGACGGCAGCCTGTGGGGGCGGCGGTGGTAGCTCCGGGGCCGACAAGGTTCAAGCGCAGACGCCAAGCTCGCAATCGGCGGTAGCCAACCCGGGCGTGGATAAACCATCAGTCACATCTTCAGCGCACTCTGCCATTGTTTCATCGCTGTCTTCCTCGTCAACGGCTTCGATTTCAGCGACAGTGACTGTCAAGGGACCGGTGCAAATTTACTGGAGTGCGCCGCTTAAACGCGAGAATGGTGATTACCTCGATATAGCTGAAGTAGGTGGTTATGAGCTGCGCTATAGACGCACCTCGGACACTCGCTATACCAGCATAACCATCGACGATAGATATACCGATACTTATTATTTCGATAATCTGGAAGGGGAGTATGAATTCCAGATTGCCGCCTATGATGTAAACGGAATCTACAGCCCGTTTGTGCAAATACGACGCATGTAAAGCGCATGGTAGTGTGAGCAGGGTTAGTTACTACATAACTTAACTCACATACTTTTATCCTCATCTCTCACTTCTTATTTCTCACCTCTTGCCCCGACGCCTCGGGGCATACTCAACAAGCCGCAAGCTCGCTCGCTGTTTATTCGTAAAACGCCGACATCCAGCTAGAATTAATTACATATTGCTCACAGTGGCGACGAAATGCCACCGAATGGATCTATTGGGGTGTATTTTTATGTCTATTACCAAAAAGTTTATGGCTGCTCTAGGGGCAATTATTTTCTGCGGCTTTTTGCTGACCGCAATTACGTTTTATATAGTCCAAGGCCGCTCGGTGCGAGCGCAGGCAGATAACGAAAGCGCGCTTATCAGTGGTGAATCGCTGCGCTTGTTGGGAGTAATTGATGCGATTATGACCGAGCGGGTCAAAAGTAGTATGGCGCTTTTGCGTGATTATGGTAGTAGGGCGGGCGCGCCACGCCAGGGTGAAAAAATTCAGGTCAATGACCGGTTGGTGCCGGATTTGTTTCTTGGGGAGTCAAGCATCGGCAACCAGTTTGAATTGGTTGATAAAGTCACAGCGATCATGGGTGGTACGGCCACGATATTCTCCCGCGATGGCGCCGAATACGTGCGCATTTCCACCAATGTGATGACTCCAACTGGTCGTGCAATAGGAACAGTATTAGCGCCCCAAGGTGCCGCGATAAAAGAAATCCAACAGGGAAAAGCATTTTATGGATTGGTCGATATTTTAGGGAATCCCTATCTTACAGGTTATGAGCCGATTACTGATTCCTCCTCCAATACGATCGGAGTGTGGTATGTCGGTTACAAGGCAGATTTGCAGGAGCTTTTTTCTGCTGTGCAAAAAAGTCGAGTCTTAACGGAC
>DATIDX010000153.1:0-4483 GCA_035456025.1 Cellvibrio sp.
TGCACCGGCAACCAGGGCAGATGCGCCTTCAACTTTGTCAGTCAATGACCAGTTGGCGTGGCTGATACCGTTGGTTTTAAGGAAGCTCAACCAGGCTGCGGTTTCAGCGGCATCAACACCACCATCACCATCGGCATTCACTGAACCCCATTCAGTCACAAACAATGCAATACCATTATTCAACGCGGTTTGTGCTTTATCGCGCAGGAATTGCTTATGGGTACCTGCGTAGAAGTGCAGGGTATAGGCAATGTTGCTGTAACCGCTAATCTTGTCTTGCGAGGCTACATCAACGTCTTGTGACCAGGTAGGGGTACCCACGATGATCAGGTTATCCGGGTCAATCGCTCGGATTTCCTTGATCACATCGGTCGCATAAGGCTTGATCACGTTGCTCCAGGAAACCTGCAGCGGCTCGTTGTACACCTCATAGATCACATTGTTGTAGTTGCCGTATTTGGTTGCCATCTCTTTGAAGAAAGCAATAGCAGCAGGCTTGTTGGCTTCAGCAGTGTGGGTGTGCCAGTCAATAATGACGTACATATTGTTGGCGATAGCCGCATCAATCACCGCAGTAGCACGGCTCTTGTTGGTGGAATCGGTCAACAGGCCGCCATCGGCTTCAACGCCGACCGCAACGCGGATCAGGTTGGCTTTCCAGTCAGACTTCAACCAGGACACGACTTGCGAGTTGTAATACTTCTCGCCGCCCCAGCCAGTGTTGCTCCAGAACAGGCTCATACCAGCCAGGTTGGCTGGTTGGCCATTGGCGGTCACTTTATTGCCTTGTACCACCAAAGGCGCTACGCCTTGGTTGGTAGTAGAGGACACGGAAGAGCGTGAGCTTGCGACCGCTGTAGATGACGGAGTCGAGGAAGTGGCCGTAGTACCACAGGCTGCACCGGTAATCACCG
This sequence comes from Cellvibrio sp., assembly GCA_035456025.1. Lineage (GTDB taxonomy): Bacteria > Pseudomonadota > Gammaproteobacteria > Pseudomonadales > Cellvibrionaceae > Cellvibrio. The sequence continues at coordinate 915 of DATIDX010000153.1, forward strand.
GGATTTCAGCTGCCGCCGAACCCTTGGTGCCCTGGAAACCAAACTCAACCGATTGGCCCGGAGCAATGCTGCCGTTCCAGTTCAGGTTGGTCGCAGAGTAAGGGTTGGTACCAGTGAGGGTAGTGTTATAGCTGCTGGTCACGCGGTTGTCGCCGCTGTACTTCCAGCTCACATTCCAACCATTAATGGCGGTTGTCCCATCGTTGGTTATTTTTATTTTTGCACCGAATCCATTATTCCACTGGCTGTCGATCACGTACTGGCAACCGGCATAGGCTTGTGTGGAAAGAGTGGATACAGCCAGGGAGAACCCGGCCGCATAGAGGGAGCGCGTTAGCGCACCCGCCATGCGAGGGTTGATCGCAGAGGCTTTAAAGCTACTCATAGTGTCTTCCTCGGAGGTAAATGCCGGCTCTCACCGGCAACGGTCATCAACAATTGTTATTGTCAAAACGGGTACAGCAAAGCGGTGTAAACAAAAGCAACTGCCCGAAGCGCAAGCGATTCGGGCGGGGGGTAAAAAAACTAGTCAAACTTGCGTGAGGCGTTCAAACGGATCTGCTCGGTAAGTGTCGGTGGTTCGGTCTCGGCAGCTCCGCTGGCGGCGGTGCGACGCATCATGCGCAGTACTTCGCCGGCGACAATGAACGCCCCCACCAACAGGCCGGAGTAAATAAACATCACAAAGTGGTAATCGACGGTGTAGTTCCAGTTGCGCGCAATCCCGAGGTAGCAGGCAAACAGCCAGGACACCGAGGAGAGGGCGCCGGTTAGGGCCACCAGGATTTGTTCAAAGGTCGGCAAACCGAGCAGGCCGCGGCGCGAGGTTACGCGCGGGAAACTGAAGTAGTGCAGGGCGATACCGTTCAGGGTCAGGACTGACACCACGGTGAATTTGGCCCAGAGCTTCTCATTCATCAGGTATTGCTGGGGGTTCTCAAGGTAGCCGAGCAACACCAGCGACAGGCCGGAGATCCACAGCACAACGAGCGCGATAAACATGATTTCAGCGGATTTGGTGAGCTCCCGGATAGCGGTTGCCGAGAGTGCGCTGCCCTTGGATTTGGCCAAAGCCAGATCCTGGATCAACAAAATGCCAATAGCCACACAGGCGGCCAGAAGATGGGCATAAACAATCAGGGTCTTAATCATAGTCGTCCGCGCCTTTGTTGTTGTTGTGGGTGGTTGTTAAATTTGTTCGTATGATTGCGCTAACAAATGGGTTTTAAAACATCATGCAGAAAAATAAAAATTTTAAAATGCAGAAAATTTCTATCTGACGCGCATGCGCAAAATTAGTGTTTTTTTGTGGATGTGAAACAGGAACTACTATTTTCCGAATATCCTGCCAATTCCTTAATCTTTCTTATGGTCTTTATCATGGTTCACTCAAAATAATTAATTGGGCGCCATTTTGCTGCTGGTACATTTTTTCCAAATTGAAAAACTATTTTTAGAATTATTATTTTCAAAGTACGCGAAAATGACAGCGCGATCAATTCGCTAACAGACGGATAAAGTCAGATTGCTTATAAGAACTTGTTGAAAAACCGCCCAGACCACCAATGCTCATTCATAGATGAATGGTCTTTTTAGCATTGGGAATTCTAGGGCGGTGTTTTATGAATGAATGACTCTTAGTCAGGTTTGGTGCGGGGGTTAACCATGCGGGATAAAGTTTTATCACCGATGAAAAAATGATGCACAAGCGCAGCGCCGGCGTGAACTATCACCAGTACGAATAATGCCCAGGCGACATATTTATGCGTCAATCCTGCCAGGTTAAGTTGACTGGTTTCCAATAAGATAATTGAAGGTATTTGAAACAAACCGAATACGTCGATGGTTTGGCCTTCCGCAGTGCAAATGAAATAGCCGCTAACCAGAATGGCGAACAAAAAAACATATAACAGTAATTTGCTTAGCTTGATGCTGACTTTCACAGGCAGGTTATTGCTGAGTGATTTTGGTGTCTTGCTAGTCAAGCGCCACACTAATCTGACAGCGATAAGTACGAACAAAATAATACCCAGTGCGTAATGCAGGTGAGCAATTTTCAAATAGTCGGGTGAGTAGTAGCCGTAACTGGTGATGTAAACACCCAAGCCAAACAAAAACAGGGTTAATCCTGCGCTTAACCAGTGAAATAAAATACTGATAAGGCCGAAGCTATGGTGAGAGTCTCTGATCATTGTTGTTTCTCGCTAGTTATTTTTATGGGGATAACCGGGGAAATATTTTTACTGCAGTTGGATAAAAAGCTGTGCGGAGAGTGTTAACGCGAAAGAAATCTGGAAGAAACATCCTGGTGTACCAGAGGTACACCAGGAAGAACAAGGCTTAAAGGCCTGCGATAACAGTACCGCCCCAGTTGCGATAAGCTGCACTGTTCGGGCTTTGATCTGCACGCATTTTTAACGCAAGCGTATGGAAAATATCTGCTTGGGTTTTGCCAGACATATCCAGTACGCGGCCACCGGCAGTACCCGCACCGCCCACAATCATCGGCACGTCATCGTTACCATGCGCATCGGCCAAGCCCATATCCGACACCTGTACTACAGCGGTAGAGCTCAACAGCCCCTGAGCTTTGAGTTTGTTGAACAGGTTGTTGGTCAGGCTTTGCATGTACGCGATATCTTCGGTGTACCAGGCTTGGTTGAAGTGGTGCGATGAGTGAGAAGAACGACCACCCAGTGCGTCGAAGATATGGTTGTGTGCATCTGAACCAAATGCAATTGAAACCGACGCGGTCAAATTACAGCTCAGTGCCAACACCGCAATATCAGTTTGCAGTTTTGCCAGTGAATCAAAGCCGGTTACTGCAGTGCTGGAAGGTTTGGGGCAAGAGCCAGAGCTGCCGCCACCGCCACTGCCGCTACCAGAACCAATTGCCGCTTCAATTTCCTGAATCGCAGTAAAGTGGCTGTCCAACTTTTCTTTTTCATGCTGACCCAACTTGGTTTTCAAGCTGTTCACTGCAGGGTAGTGCAGGTCAACAATCGATTTTCTTGGCGCAGTACCGCTAGTGGTAGTGGTGCCACCGGCAAACAAAATATCTAGCGCGTTTTGAGGGCTAGTGATAGTTGGCTTGCTGGACGTGCCTTCACGGCTCAATTGCGACTCTTCGGTAGTTCCGACGTTCAGGTATTTAATCGGGTAGTTGGCACCAATGGTGCGCCCCATGTTCACGTCAAAACTGTCTTTGGAGAAGCTGGCATTATCAAAACGATGGAACATGATCCCGTGTCCGGCACCGGTCAGTTTGGCGCCTTTCATAATGGCCAGGTTGCTGTAGTTGCTTTGCAATGGTGCCGATTGTGCAGGCAATACCCCATTCACGGGGTACCACAAGCCTGGCTGGCAACCACCGCCCGAAAACACCAGGCAGCTCTTGGTTGGTACGCCGCTCTGGGCTTCGGCGGTGCGCGCTAACATCACCCCACCAATCAGGCTGGATGCTCTCAACACACCAGCGGAAATACCGGCGCGCTGTACGATACGCAGAAAGTCTCTGCGCTCTTTATCGAAGCAGTCTCTATATCTCATTTTTATTTACTCCAATTCGT
>DATIDX010000154.1:0-5618 GCA_035456025.1 Cellvibrio sp.
ATTTTACGAAGCCTGCCAGAAAATCCTGCAAGACACTGAAAACGCTATCGCCCATGCCAACAGCAATACGCGGCAACTGCGCGGCAAATTGCGCATTTCCACCTCGATTGATTACGGCGCGTCGGTCGTTGCTCCACTGGCTGCGGAGCTCAGCAAGCAGTATCCCGAATTACGCATTGAAATTATCGCCAGTGACCATCGCGTCGATATGGTTGCGGAAGGGATTGATGTGTCAATCCGCATCGGTCGTCTCGCCGATTCCAGTCACAAGGCTGCGTTGATCGCGCCGTTCGATGAGTGGTTAGTGGCAGCACCAGATTTTTTCCCCGGCGATTTACCTGAGTCGCCTCAGCAGTTGGATGCTCACCCCTTTGTGGGTTTAAGCGTGCTTCCCAATCCTTTGCACTGGACATTTACGCGCAATAATTTCACCTCGGTGACGCTACGTTTTCATTCGTCGATCATGACCAATACGACGCTCGCCATTCAGGCTGCTGTGCTTGCGGGCGCCGGAATTGCAGTGCTGCCGGATTATTCGGTAAAAAAAGATATTGCTGAGGGTAGGCTGGTGCGTTTATTGCCTGAATGGTCACTGCCGGGCGGTGGAATTTACGCCGTGTTTCCCGCATTGATACAGCGGTCGCAAAAAGTGAGTGTGTTTATTCAGGCATTGAAACAGCGCTATCAATGAATCGACGCAGCCTGCATTAATGTTGCGTTTTAATGATTGTGTAGCCCAACTCAAATGCATGCCGCTGCATTTCTCGCACTGATAAATCTTCCGCTATTATGCAATTTGCAGATGCATGAATCAGTCAAGGAGACCGCCAATGAAATTTATCCCGCAACTTGTATTATTTGATTTGGATGGAACTCTTTACCTGGGCAATGAAGCCATCCCTGGTGCAATTGCTTGCCTTGCACAATTGCGCGAGCGCGGTACTGCGCTACGTTTCCTCACTAATACCACCACTAAATCCCAACGACAATTAGTTGCCCAATTGCGCTCAATGGGATTTCACCTCGACGACGATGAGCTCATCAGTGCGCCTGTTGCAGCCAAACTCGAATTGCAAAACCTGCAACAGATTGCAAAGCGACCATTGCGAATTTGGCCCCTGGTTGCCGATACCATTACCGCTGATTTTTCCGAATTTATATGGGATGAGCAGCAACCCGATTATGTGGTTTTAGGTGATATTGGCGACCGGTGGGACCTGGCGTTAATCAACCGGTTGTTTAATGTAATCCACAGCGGTGCAGAATTAATTGCACTGCACAAAGGTCGCTTCTGGCAGACCAGCGACGGGCTCAGGGCGGATATCGGATTTTTTGTTGCAGGTCTTGAATATGTGTGCAGCAAAACCGCGCGCATTATGGGAAAGCCCAATCGCGATTTTTATCAGCGCGTATTGGATTCTACGGGTGTAAAAGCAGGCGATGCACTGATGGTTGGCGATGACATCGACAGTGATGTAGGGGGTGCCCAATTAATTGAAATAAAAGGTTGTTTGGTTAAAACAGGGAAATTTCGCCAGCAATATTTTGAGCAATCAGACGTAAAGCCTGATTACATTGTGCCATCCGTTGCCGATTTGCTGGGCGTGATTAGCTGATTCGAGCGTGATATTTTTCCGGGTGACGCAGAGTTAAAAATAGTGGATTTATGCACACTTTTAATCCATAAATGGTTTTTAATGTGCATTTATTGCAATCCTTCTGGTGCATCCAAAAATTTCTACTAGGCTAAAAAGCAATGGAAAAACAACACATAAACTAAAAGTAGATTTTGTTGCTCACATTATTCGTTTTCTGCCGCGCAAAAATCTGCGGGGCATTACTCAACACTCTGTCACCTCAGGCTGATTTTTATTAAATTTCAGCTGGTTGGCATGAAAGCCGCATTTATAAGACAGTTTTATTGATCGGATTCGACTCAGCATTTTCTTGGCAGTGACATAAGAAAAGCGCTGTGCCTTGCTGCCGCCCATCACTTTTCGCAAGATACTTTTTTTTGCGAAAAATGCGGCCGCCTGCAGCTCGTATCAATTAAACAACTTTTTCAATGGGCTATCTTGGGAGTGAGTGATGAGTAGAAACCGTCAGCTATCGATGAGAACGTTATTGATTACATTGGGTGTTGCGAGTTGTACGACGGGATTGTCTGTTCCCGTTTATGCACAAGTAGCAGATGACCAAATTGAAGAACTCCTCGTTACAGGCTCGCGGATCAAACGGCCTGATTTAACTTCGAACAGCGCGATCGCTATAGTGGATGCGGCCGATTTGCGGATGACCAACACCATTAACCCCGAAGAATTTTTGCGTGATGACCCAAGGTTCGTCGCGGCGATAGGGGGCAATACCAACAACGGCAATGACGGTGCAGCAACCGTTAACCTGCGCAACCTCGGGGAGGAGCGCACCCTGGTGCTGGTGGATGGTAAACGTTTCACTCCTTACGATTACCAGGGCTTTGTTGATCTCTCAATGATCCCCACCGCACTAATAGAGCGGGTAGAAGTTGTTACCGGCGGTGCATCGGCAGTGTATGGATCAGATGCAATTGGTGGTGTGGTAAATTTTGTAATGAAAAAAGATTTTAGCGGTGTGGAGTTGGATGTAGCTACATCGTCCAGCTTTGAAGGAGATGCGCAGCGCGATGATTTGAGTTTGACTTTCGGCGGAGATCTGGCAGAGGGCAAGGGTAATGTCGTAGCTAGCCTCTCTTACAGCAAACAAGATCCGCTCTATCAGGGGGATCGGGATTTTTCCGAATTCTCGCTTGATAATATGCTTGAACCCGGTGGTAGCGAGACCCATCCTAACGGGACCATTTACACCACGGTTGATATCCCCGCATTTGGTGTAGGCACCGACACTGGCGCGCAATTTGATGACAATGGCAACCTCACTGATAATGTGGAATTATTCAATTTTAACCCTTACAACCTGTTAGTTGCCCCGCAGGAAAAATACACGGCCACTGTTATAGGTACTTACGAAATTAATGATGACACCGAATTTTTCTCGCGTTTGTCATTTGCCAATAACCGAGTTAATACCATTATCGCTCCCACTGGCACCTTCTTTTTTCCTTATTCACTCAATATCGACAACCCTTTCTTAAGTGCACAAGACCAGGCGATATTTGCCGGGTTGGATGCAGTGGAAGAGGGTGCGGCGCAAAATGATGGGCTGGTGGATATTCTGTTTGGCCGTCGGTTGAGTGAACTGGGTACGCGCGATTCGCTTTACGAAAATACCACCATGCAATTTTTGGCAGGCCTGCGCGGGAAAATGTTTGAAACCTATGACTGGGAAGTTTTTGCGCAAAAAGGCCGCACCTCGCGCACGCAAAATTTCCTGAACGATGTGGATTACAATAAATCACAACAGGGCATGCTTTCCGAGATAGATCCTGACACCGGCGAAATTGTCTGTCAGGACACCAGCGGCGGCTGCGTGCCGGTGAATTATTTTGGCCCCGACACCATTACCCCTGAGATGGCGAATTTCATTCGTTTTAATTTGAATGAAAATAACAAAACCGAGCAATTTATTGCAGGCGCATCGGTATCCGGTCCTACTGGCCTTACTATTCCGTCGGCGGCTAACCCCATCGAATTTGCAGCGGGTTTTGAATACCGTGAAGAGGAGGCGCAAAATTTACCTGACCAAAACCTGATTACGGCTAACTCCGTCGGCTTTGGCGGCAGCTCGGCGGTGGATGCAAGTTTAAATGTCAACGAGCTTTTTGCTGAAATACGCGTGCCAGTCCTGGAGGACGTGTCCTTCGCCAAAGCCATTGCGCTTGAAGCGGCCGTGCGTGTTGCTGATTATGAAAATGAAGTTGTGATTGGCGATACCACTACTAATCAATTTGATAACACCAGTTATAAATTTGGCGGTGAATGGGCGGTTAATGATGGGCTGCGTTTCCGTTCATTGTTCCAACACGCGGTGCGCGCGCCTAACCTCGCGGAAATTGGTTTACCGCGCACTCCCTCCACCGGTGACCTCAATGTGGATTACTGTGCGGAAGAATCTGCACTTGATGATCCATCGCTGGTAACGCTCTGCGAACAAACCGGTGTACCTGCCGGTAATGTTGGGGATTTCAATAGTATCCAGGCGGGGCAGACCAATAATTTTGTCGGCGGAAATCCGGAGTTGACGCCGGAAGAGGCCGACACACTGACACTCGGTTTTGTATACAGCGCCGATGAAATTCCGCTAACGATTTCATTGGATTACTACGATATTGAAATCGAAAACGTCATCCTCTCCTTGTCTGAACAAAATATTATGGATGGCTGTTACTTACTGGATAAAGATGCCGATGGTCTGTTTTGTTCACGCATGTATCGCAGTCCTTTAACCGGCACCCTGTTGTCCGGTGCTGATACTGGAATAGACGCCTCCAAAGTCAATGCCGGTAAACGCAGCACCAAAGGTGTAGACATAATGGCGGATTACAGTTTTGATTTGGCGTCTTATGGCTCGCTGGATTACAACCTGAATGCCGTGAACGTGATGGAAAATATCCAGCAGGATGCCGATCTTTTCCCCTCGGTAGATTGCGTTGGTCTGGTGGGTAAAACCTGTTTGCGGCCAGATCCTGAATGGCGCATCACCCAAACCCTGAGCTGGACACTGGAAGCCCTGACACTCAGTTTGCGCTGGCAATATCTTGATGGATTAACGCAAGACGCGGTTGCATTGGGTGTGGCTGAGGCAAGCGATTACGCCTTGGTAGATATTCCTTCGTACAATTACTTTGATTTGTTTGCGAGCTACAAAATTACCGAGCAAATTGAAGTTCGCGCGGGGATTAATAACCTGATGGATGAAGAGCCGCCAATCGTGGGTAATGAATATGGTGGCACCGCAGAAAATAGCGGTAACACCTATCCCTCAACCTATGACACTGTGGGGCGCTCCGGTTTTGTCGGATTGAATGCGCATTTTTAAACAGCGTTGTAATGAGAAAGATTTTGTTGTGAGCAGGCAAGACCACGCGCGGTGAACTTGCGCGTGGTTTTTGCATGCATGAACAGCTAGAGTTGCGTTATCGTCAAACCAATAAATAAAAGTTGTCCAATATGACCAATACCAGTGGTGATTTCCTCGGCCATCCCAAAGGCTTGTATGTCTGCTTCGCTACCGAGTTATGGGAGCGTTTTTCTTTTTACGGGATGAAGTACATCCTGCTGTTATATCTCACCAAATACCATTTATTTGCCGACGGCGCCGGGCTGGATATTCTCGGTGCCTATGCCGGTTTGGTTTATGCATCGCCCGTGATTGGCGGTTTGATTGCCGACCGCTATTTGGGGACAAGGCGCGCAGTTTTATTTGGCGGGGCGCTGCTCTGTGTGGGGCATTTTTTAATGGCCTTCGAGGGACAGCAGGCGGTGTACTATCCTGCTGGCACGGTATTAACCGAAGCGCTCACGCTCAAGACAGGGGAAATCCTGGCGGCCGGTACGGTGCTGGCGACAGAAGTCACCAAACAAGATACGGCGGCACTGAATATTTTTTATTTGGCAATCGCATTCATCGTTACTGGTGTGGGTTTTTTAAAACCGAATATTTCAGTGATCGTGGGAAAATTG
>DATIDX010000155.1:0-2839 GCA_035456025.1 Cellvibrio sp.
TGATTGGCCGATAACATCCAGTTTGAAACTGACGCCCGGATAACCAAAGAGAATACTGTTGTCGCTATTAATATGTGTGCGGCCCATAACAGCAACGTGTGGATCAGCAGCGGGAATGGTCGTCACGGATGATGTCTTCTCAGGTTGTGTATTGCAGGCTACTAATATGAATATCGTTGCAAAAATAATTGAGCGAACGAGCGATTCGAAAGAAAAAAAAGACTTGTACATTGGCATTACCTGCGTTGGGCGGTGGGCTGGTTGAAAGTTACCACCGCCATTAACCAAATTTTATTTAAGCAGCGATTGAATATCCTGCGTCATTGCATCTGCCCAGATTTGGTAGCCTTTAGGCGTTGGATGTAAAAAATCTTTCATGATCTCCGGCGATATGTTGCCGTCGTTTTGCAACAGGAGTGGGCCATAATCTTTAAAGGTAATTTTGCTGTTTTGGAGTTTGGCGATGATATTATTTAATTGTTTAACTTTAGCGCGGTTAGGTGATTTCGCATCTTGATCAAATGGAAAAACTCCATTCAATAAAATTTTGCTGTTGGGCCAAGCTAACTGTAATTGTTGCACTACGCGGGTGACGCCGGCAGCAGCCTGTTCTGGAGACTCTTGCAAGGCGCCAAGATTATTCACACCAATCAGCAACACAATTAATTTTGGTTGCAAATTACCGATTGCACCGTGTTGTAAGCGCCATAGCACATTGCCGGTGTTATCGCCCCCAATACCAAAGTTGGCAGCGTTAAGGGGTTTAAAATTTTTCTCCCAGATTGACCAGTCCCAACCGTCGGTAATGGAGTCACCCAGGAATAAAAGATCGACTTGGTCGTATTGGGCTACCACTGTGTCTTCGGCATGTTTTTTGTCCCAAGTGGAAACAGACATCCAGGAGTATTCAACAGTGCGTTTGGTGGGGTTTATACCTGATGGCGGAGTGGGCGATGCGGCTGCGCTGACTTGGCTTGATAGTGCGAGAGCAGCGATGGAAAGCAAGCGAGTCAGATTTTTTTTATAAGCGGTCATGCGAATTATTCCTGCTGAATAATAATTAGGGCGACAGCCATATCATATCCATTGCGCATGAATCGATTTGGCAGGACGGTAATGCAGGCTGTGTGTTTGTAGTTTGCTAGCACATGAGTGTGCTTATCGTTAATTTTTTAAGCTTAGCCGTTCATTTTGCATGTTTAAGCTTTGCACTCCGGCGATGTTCAGTACCAGGTCGAGCAACTCATCCCAAGGCTCCGCATTGCGCATACCTTTTACGGCTTTATCTATACCATTCGCCTTGCGTAATAGCTGTTGTAATTGCGCAGGTTTAAGTCGACGCAGTGCTGCTTGCATCAGTGGTTGGCGTTTATCCCATACGCCCGCTTGTTTCGCGGCCCATTCAAAATGTTTTCCCTGTGCAACTGCTTGCGAAATTTGCACCAGCGCGCGAATTTCACGCGTCACTGCCCACAAAATATTGATCGGCTCTGTGCCTTCTGTTTTTAAGCCCTGCAAGGTGCGCACGGCGGCGCGTGCATCGCCATGCAAGGCTTTATCGGTGAGCCCGAAAACATCGTAGCGCGCGCTATCGGCGACTACCGATGCCATTAATTCATAGCTGATGCGATTGTCAGTGGTGAGCAGTTTTAATTTTTCAATTTCCTGCGCGGCGGCAAGCAAGTTGCCTTCAATACGCGAGGCGAGTAAATCGATCGCATCGCTGTCTGCTTGCAAGCCGGATTGCTGCAGGCGCACGCCGATCCAGCGCGGTAATTGCGCGGGTGTGACTGGCCAGATTTGAATGTGCTGGCCTGCATCTTCAATGGCTTTGAACCATTTGCTTTTTTGGGTGGCGCCATCGAGTTTATCGCTGACAATTAACAATAAATTGTCGGGTGCTGGCGATTGGGCATATTCCTGCAAGACCTTGCCGCCTTTATCTCCTGGCTTGCCGCTGGGCATGCGCACTTCGATAATTTTTTTCTCGGCAAAAAGTGACAGGCTATTGGCAGCTGCGAGTAGTTGTCCCCAATCAAAGTTGTTGTCGACGTGGTACAGCTCGCGTTCCGTGAAACCATTTTTGCGCGCGGTGGCACGAATCTGGTCGCAGGTTTCCTGGATTAATAATGGCTCATCGCCTGACACTAGATAAATTGCTGCGAGTGATTTGCTTAGTGCGGCAGCTAATTGTTCGGCGCGTAGTTTGGGCATGTTATTGTGCCGCAGGGGCTGCCGGAGCGCTCGAGGCTTTGGCGCCAAGATTTTTTACTCGACGCAAAATAGTTTGTGCAAGTTCGCGACGCATTTCATTCAACACCAGTTCTTCTTCTTGCGCGGCGCTGTTGGCGTTGTCCACGTTATAGTTATAGGTTCGGGACACGCGCGCAATAGTGTTGAGCGGGGTAATAATGCCGCTGGCATTACTGACGCTATATCCGACGCGCAAGGTGATTTCGTAGGCGCTGGTCAATGCGTCGCTACCAACTCCGGCGGTGCGCTTGTCAAAAAGTTCGCGCTCCATGTTGAGTGTGAGTGAATTGGCCGTGGCTGCGCTTACTTCGGTGATTTTGTAATTGCGCAGTGATTGACGCAATGCATTAATCACCGGGCTGTGATCATCTTTGGTGATAATTACCAAATCCATTGGTGTTGTCATCGCCAGTTTATCTTCACCAGTTGCTGAGCCGCGTAGATGCCAGCCACAAGCGGACAATGTAAAAACCAATAAACTGACGATGATATTTTTCATAACACTCTCAATGCGAATTTAACTCGTTCCGGTAATAACCTTGGGCGAGCATAATCAGTTGGCGACAATATTTACCAGCTTGTTGGG
>DATIDX010000156.1:0-13054 GCA_035456025.1 Cellvibrio sp.
ATAAGATTGTCGTTCAGAACACCGTTTTTAAACTCTACGATGGCAATGAGCAAATCCTGCTCACCGCTGTCGTCAACGCGATGATGTTATTGCCGTTTATTCTACTGCTCAGCCCTGCCGGGTTTTTATCGGACGTCATGCGCAAAACCCGGGTAATGCGCGCTATGGCCTGGTTTGCTTTGGGCCTTACCCTGCTGATTACCCTCTTCTATTATCTGGGCTGGTTTTGGGCTGCCTTTGGCATGACGCTGTTACTCGCTGCCCAAGCGGCCATTTATTCACCCGCAAAATTTGGCTATATCAAAGAATTGTTTGGTAAAGAGCGGCTGGCACAGGCAAATGGTGCCGTGGGCGCACTGTCCATGATCGCGATTCTGTCCGGTATTGCCGTGTTTTCGATTTTCTTCGAAATGTCTTATCCCTCTGGCGCCAACTCGGAAAAACAAGTGTTGCAAGCCATAGCCCCACTTGGCTGGTTACTTATCGCAAGTGCATTGATTGAAGTGGTGATGATTTATCGCTTGGCTGAACAAAGCGCGCCACAAACGACGGCTACTTTTTCGACCAAAGCCTATTTGACCGGAAAATTATTTGCGGAAGATATGGCACCGGTTATGCGCCAGCGAGTCATTCGGTTGTCTGTTGTCGGGCTCGCGATTTTCTGGGGCGTAGGCCAGGTAATGCTCGCCGCCTTCCCTGCATTTATCAAAGAAGAATTGCATATGGATAATGCGATGATCGTACAAGGTATTCTCGCCTGCAGCGGGATTGGTATTGCGTTGGGGTCTATTATTGCAGGGCGCTTCTCGCGCAATTATATTGAAACCGGTTTGTTGCCTCTGGGCGCATTGGGATTTGCAATAGGCTTGCTATGTTTACCGCACCTGCATTCTTACACCGCCTTTGTGATCGCTTTTTTGTTTATCGGTTTTAGTGGTGGCGTGTTTACCGTACCACTCAATGCGTTGATCCAGTTCCATGCGGGCGAGCAAGAACTGGGGCGCACCCTCGCAGCCAATAACTGGGTACAAAATGTGGTGATGCTGGTGTTCCTCGGCGTAACCGTGGGATTTTCGTTTGTCGGACTTAGCAGTAAAACATTGCTCGAAATTATTGCTGTCATTACGCTGATTGGCTGTTGCTACACCCTCTATGAATTACCACAAAGCCTGGTGCGCTTTATTTTTTCACGCATAGTGTCACAGCGTTACAAAGTGTTAGTGCAAGGCATGAAGAATATTCCCGCCAAGGGCGGAGTATTACTGCTGGGCAATCACGTTAGCTGGATTGATTGGGCAGTATTACAACTCGCCAGTCCGCGCCCGGTTCGCTTTGTCATGCAGCGCGCGATATACCAACGCTGGTATTTAAAGTGGTTTTTCGATTTGTTCGGTTGTATCCCAATTGAATCGGGAGCACAAAGCCGCAATGCATTGGACACAGTTGCAGCCAGTTTAAACAACGGCGATGTTGTGTGTTTATTTCCCGAAGGTGCGATCAGCCGCAACGGCCATCTCGGCGAATTTCGTCGCGGTTACGAGCGCGCTTGCGAAAAAGCCAATGCCGATGTGGCGATTGTTCCCTTTTATCTGCGCGGCCTGTGGGGTAGCCAATTCTCACGCTCTTCCAGTTATTTAAAAACCAAAAACCGTCCGTTATTAAAGCGCGATTTGATCGTCGCCTTTGGCAAACCACTTCCAAAAGAAACCAAAGCCGATATTTTAAAACGCCGCGTCCTGGACTTATCGATTCACTCCTGGCAAGAATATGTCGATGGTTTGGATACCATTAGTCGCTGTTGGATTGATGCGGCAAAAAAAATGGGCAGCCAACTTGCGATTATTGACACCATGGGTACTGAACTCAGCGCTCACCGCGCATTGGCCGGTGCCAGTGCAATCGCCAGCCGTATCGCTAAGCTACCCGACCAAAATATCGGTGTACTTTTACCAACCAGTGCCGCCGGCGTCCTCACCAACCTCGCCGTTATTTTAACGGGTAAAACGCTGATCAATTTAAATTACACCGCCAGCCAAAATGCGTTTGCTTCAGCGTTGGAGCAGGCGAATATTTCAACGGTATTTACTTCCGCGCGCTTTATTAAGAAGCTAGAGGATAAAGGCATCCCCGCCAGCAGCTTATTGCAAGGTGTAAATGTAATTGCAATGGAAGAGTTTGCGGGCACCATTTCTACTGCGGAAAAAATTGCGCGCTTGTTATTAATAAAAATACTGCCTGCATTTCTATTAAAAGCACTCTGGGCGCGCAAACAGAGTGCAGATGATATCGCTGTAATTTTATTTTCCAGCGGCAGCGAAGGCATACCCAAAGGTGTGCAAATCAGCCACAAAAATATTATCGCCAACGTTAAACAAATTACCGATGTGTTAAACGTGGAAGAAAAAGATGTAGTTATGGCCAACTTGCCACTCTTCCATGCTTTTGGCCTGACAGTGACGCAGTTTATGCCGCTACTGGAAGCTGTGCCCATGGTGTGCCATGCAGACCCTACTGATGCGCTGGGCAGTGCCAAAGCAATTGCTAAAAACCGCGTCACCGTGTTGTTTGGCACCTCTACCTTTTTGCGCCTCTATTGCCGCAACCATAAAATCCATCCGCTTATGTTGGAAAGTTTGCGCTTGGTGGTTGCGGGTGCCGAGAAATTGCAAGAGGAAGTGCGCACGGCATTTAACCTGAAATTTAATTTACCGATTTATGAAGGTTACGGCGCAACCGAAACTACGCCGGTTGCCAGCGTTAATTTGCCCGATAAAATGGATACCCATTACTGGCAAATACAAGCAGGCAACCGCCCCGGTTCAGTGGGCATGCCCCTACCCGGCTCCAGCTGCATGATTGTTGACCCGGTTACGTTCAAAGAATTACCCACCGGTGAAGCGGGCATGATTTTAATCGGCGGTGCGCAAGTGATGGTCGGCTACTTAAACAATCCGGAAAAAACCGCTAGCGCCATTAAAGAAATACAGGATATGCGCTGGTACGTCACCGGCGACAAAGGTGTAATCGATGAAGATGGATTCCTGTTTATTCAGGATCGCTACTCACGTTTCGCCAAAATCGGCGGTGAAATGGTGAGCCTAACACTCGTTGAAAGTGCGCTGAAAAAGGCCATCAACAACGATACGATTGATGTGATTGTGGTTGCAGTTGAAGATGCAAAAAAAGGTGAACGCCTGATCGCTATTACCAATGCGGCCATTACAAAGGAAGACATTCGAACGGAGGTTTTGAAACAAGGCCTTAATGCTCTTGCGATCCCTGGTGAATGGATGCAGGTTGAGGCTATGCCGTTACTCGGTTCAGGTAAAACGGATTTTAGTTTGGCAAAAAAAATGGCTAAAGAATGGAGTGAAGCAACCACTGCTACGACTATTGCGGGAACTGAATAACTATCCATCGCGAGCGGGTGATATTTCATCACCTGCTCGCGCGGCTAAAATCAACTATTTACCCTCACTGCCAAAGCTGCAACAATCACCTTATCTAACTGTCCCTGTAACCTTTCCCCGTCAAATCGCTCAGGGATAGCTCTTTTTGTGAGGCGTCTATCCATGACCATCAACCAAACTATCGTCAAGGCACAGAATGCCCACTGTGCCCATGATAAAAAAGTGAACTGCGGCAATTGCAGGCTCAATACCATCTGCCTGCCTATCAGTCTGCATATTGATGATATCGACAAGCTCAATAGCATTATCCAGCGTGGCAAACCCCTGCAAAAAGGCGATTACCTGTATCGCGCCAATATGCCGTTTGATTCGGTTTACGCCATCCGTTCAGGCGCGGTAAAAGCTGTGTCCCTGAGCGACAGCGGCGAAGAACAAGTCACCGGATTTTATTTGCCGGGAGAAGTGGTCGGTATGGATGGGATTGCCGATAACTATTACACCAATTCCGTAGTCGCACTGGAAACAGCATCTGTGTGCGAAATTCCGTTTAATCGTATGGAAGAACTAAGCTTGCAGATACCCAACCTGCAACGCCATTTTTTTCAGTTGATGAGTCGTGAAATCACGCAGGACCAACAAATTATTACCTTACTGAGCAAAAGTAGCGCTGAGGAGCGAATCGCGGCACTTTTACTCAGCATTTCCAACCGTAATAGCCGGCGTCAACTGTCAGCCAATGCGTTTCGCTTGCCTATGTCGCGCACCGACATAGGAAATTATTTAGGTTTGACCATAGAAACAGTAAGCCGTGTTTTTACCCGTATACAAAAACAAGGCGTCATCGCTGTAGATAAAAAAGAAATCCTGATTAAAAATATGGATCAGTTGCGTAGCATCGCCAACGGCGAGACTGCGCAATAGACCTTAACGAGCAACCACCCATGACTGAAACAACACGCTTAGAAAAAACTCTCGCTGCATTTGATGCGGCCAATTTACAAGATCCCAATACGGAAATTGTCGATGGTAAAGCCATTGCCAAAGAGTGGATTTATGCACAACGCATGAGCGCGCAATTACATAAATTTTGTGAATCCCCTTCAGAGGAATTGCAACTCGCAACTCGCAGTCAGCACATATGCCGATGGAAAATCCCGCGCAGTGATTATCCCATGGATCGAAGTGGCTATAAAAAATGGCGACTCGATCTTGCGCAGTTCCACGGAGATATAGCAGGCGAGATAATGGCTGAAAATGGCTATGCTGAGACCAACATCGCACGCGTAAAAGATTTGCTACTGAAACGCAGTTTGAAGCGCGACGATGAAGTACAGACATTGGAAGATGTTGTTTGTCTGGTATTTATCGAATTTTATTTGGAAGATTTTGCGGTCAAACACGATGAAGAAAAACTTATCGATATTATTCGCAAAACCTGGAATAAGATGTCAGTTAAAGGCCATGAGGCCGCATTAAAACTACCGCTATCGAATGCCATGCTCGGCTTGGTAGGCAAAGCATTAAATGCGGCCTGATAATTAAAAACCTCACACACAATCTGAAAAGGAAAATACTGTGTATCTAGCCCTCAAGCATATCCACCTCACCTTTGTTGTTTTATCCTTACTGGCATTTTTTATACGCGGTCTATGGCTGTTTACCAACTCCCATATGCTCGCAAAAAAATGGGTAAAAATCCTACCGCACATTATTAGTACCGTCTTACTGATTAGCGGAATTGTGTTGGCTGTGCATTTGAGTATGTCGCCCGGCAACCAACCCTGGCTAATAGCCAAGATTGTTGGACTGATCGTTTATATAGGCTTGGGCGTTGCCGCATTTAAGGCACCCAAACCTGGCGCACGCAAACTATTCTGGGCTGGAGCACTCTTGGCATTTGCGTATATTGTCAGCGTGGCAATAACCAAAAATCCGTTGGGATTTTTTGGCTAATCAAATAGCTGCAAAGATTACCCATAAAAAAACCGGCGCCATCAGCGCCGGTTTTTTTATGGGTCATGAATTCTTTTTTAACGAAAGCACTGAACGCTGGGGTTTATCGGGGCGTTCAGCAAAACGTTTGGCCAAGTCTTCACGTGCCTTGATAGCTTCGGATTTTGCGTCCTGCACCGGGCTCGATTGCCAGGAGGTGGGCGCGCGCGCGCCTGACTTTGCCAAAAACTCTAAGCCGGAACGCAGCAAGCGCGCTTGATCAACAAAACTCAGTCCTTCCGGAAATTTTCCGGGATACACATCCGAAGGATCTTTTGGATTACCTTCAATACGAATAGTAAAACCACTCGCATGGGTAGCCGTGCCTACAGCCAAATCACTTGTCCAATCGTCAAAATTCATAGGTACCACAGATATTTATTAACGGAAACCGTATTAAAACATAAACCAATTATGTGACAAAATAGCTAAATGCTATTTGGCGATCAGTGCTTGCCCGCATTTAGTGAAATGCGGCGCTGCTCTTCGCGCTGCTCAAGTTTTTGCGCCCTGCGCAATTGGCGCTCCGGTGGTAATACGCCAATGTGACCTTGATTGCGTTGCTTCGCCAATTCAATTTGTTTTTGCCGCTCAGCAAAACGTGTGGTTTGCTCAGGTGTTAATTTATCAAAGCAGCGTGGACAGCAAACACCTAACATATAGTGCTCAGATTCCTTGTCTGCCTCAGTGATGGGGTAACGACAACCGTGGCACTGATCGTAAACACCCTTTTCCAGTTTATGGTTCACAGCCACACGATTATCAAATACGAAACACTCGCCGCGCCATAAACTTTCCTCTTCCGGCACCTCTTCCAAGTATTTAAGGATGCCACCTTCCAGGTGGTAAACTTCCTCAAAACCTTGCTCCTTCAAATAAGCGGTAGATTTTTCACAGCGAATACCGCCAGTGCAAAACATAGCCACCTTTTTATGCTTGGCCGGGTCAAGGTTTTCTGCAACGTATGCAGGAAATTCGCGGAAAGTCTCCGTTTTAGGATCAATCGCGCGCTCAAAAGTACCTATCTCATATTCATACGAATTGCGCGTATCCACCACTACTACGTCTGGGTCACTGATCAGCGCATTCCAATTCTGCGGCTTAACATAAGTACCCACAATCTTTTGCGGATCTATGCCATTGACGCCCATGGTAACGATTTCTTTTTTGAGTTTTACCTTCATCCGATAAAAGGGCTGGGACTCGTAAAAGGACTCTTTGTAACTCAAATTATCAAAGCGACCATCTGCTTGTAAAAACGCGCACAAACCTTCGATCGCCTCGCGCGAACCCGAAACTGTGCCATTTATCCCCTCCTCAGCAAGCAATAAAGTTCCTTTGATCCCCAATTGATCACACAGGTCTTTCAACCGCGGCACAAGGGTCTCGTAATCGGGTAATTTGACGAATTTGTAGAGGGCAGCAACAACAATTTGGCTCATAAGCTTCACTTAAGGGTTTATCAGTAAACAAATTCAGGCGGTAGCCGGGTGGATAAGAATTGCGCAGGGCGCGCATTATAGGCGTTTAGTTTTTGCACAACCAGCGTTTATTAATGGTCGCGCTTGCCTCCACCCAGACACTGGGGGGAAGCTGCAATCTGACTATTTGCCTGCCACTCTTCCGGGCTCAAGGTATGCAACGCCAAAGCGTGAACCCCGGATTGCAGCTCATTAGCCAAGCAGGCATAGACCGCCTGGTGGCGCTGTACCTGCCGTTTTCCGGCAAAAAGTGACGAGACCAATACTACCTTAAAATGAGTTTCAGACCCGGATGGCACCGAGTGCATATAGCTTTCGTTGATCACTTCTACATGCTCTGGATGGAACGCCGCAGTTAACTTGGCAAGGATAGTGCTTTGAATACTAGGGTTCATATAACTTACCGCAGGGATTTTGCTGGAGTAACAATATTCGTGACGATAAAAGAGGCACGCCCTCTTTTTATTCACGAAAAACTTGACGCATTTTAACGACAAAGATCTACACTGTGTTGAGCTAGAACAAATCAATTGTCATTAAACCCTGCTTAAAAAGATAACCAGAGAGAGAAGTAGTAGTAATCATGAGTGAGCACAAGTTTTTCATTGACCGTCGTAAAGGTCATGACCGCAGGTTAGACCGCGACCCCTGCAAGCATTTGCCTGTTGATATCTATCACCGCAAACGCCGTAAATCTACCGAGCGCCGCAACGAAGAGCGCAGCATCGCGGATGATTACCTCGCCTTCCTAAATGAAACCGATACCCAAAATAAAACCTGTCATTAGATTTACGCCTCCCCAATAGTCGCCCATAAAAAACCCCGCTAAAGAGCGGGGTAGCGACACAAAACATCTAAAAACTAATATCAGGCAAATGCACCGGCACTGGCTTTGGCACGAATCAAGGTCGGCGTACAGCCAGTCTGCTGCTGATAACTAACCTCAACTGCGGATACCAATAAAGGGATAACATCTGCCGGGGCTATGGCTACTACGCAGCCACCGAAACCACCACCGGTCATCCGCGCTCCAGCCCTACCCGCCCCTGCTGCAGCAAGTATGTCGACCAGCGTATCTATAGCTGGCACAGTGATATTAAAGTCATCCCGCATAGAAGCATGGGATTCAGCCATCACCTTGACCAAACCGGCTAAATCACCGCTCGACAGAGCGTCAGCGGCGTCCAGTGTGCGCAGGTTTTCTGTCAACACATGGCGCGCCCGGCGGAAACTCAAGTCATCGAGCTTGCCTTCGGCAGCAAGGAGTTGCCCCAATTCGACGGCGCGTAGAGATTTCTGGCCAAAATAAGCGGCCGCCTGCTCACATTGTTGGCGGCGCTGGTTATATTCACTGTCCACCAAACCGCGCTTGACCCCGCTGTGCACGATCAGAATTTCCCAATCAGCTGGCACAGCAACCGGGCGGGTAGTTAAATCCTGGCAATCGATCAATAGCGCAGCATCAGCCTGACCCCGCGCTGAAATAAGCTGATCCATAATTCCACAGTTGCAACCGACAAAATTGTTCTCTGCTGCTTGCCCCATCAAGGCCGCTTGCGTAGGGTCAACTTTTTCACCACTTAGCGCCGTTAGCGCGCGTATCAACGCCATCTCCAACGAGGCAGAACTACTTAAACCCGCACCGGAATGGAGATCACCGGCGATGTATAAATCCCCGCCAGTGAGTTTGAAACCCTGCTTACGCATTTCCTGTACTACGCCACGCACGTAATTGCTCCAGGAGGCTTGGGAGTCGTGGACTTGGGGTGCATCTACATCAACCAATACTGCTTCGTTGCCAAAGTTGTAGGCAACCAGGTGGAGGTGGCGATCATCACGCGGTGCGAAGGCAATATAGGTGTGATAGTTGATTGCCGCCGGAAGCACAAAGCCACCGTTATAGTCCGTATGCTCACCGATCAGGTTCACACGCCCGGGAGCCTTTACTATAGCGACCGGTGCTGCACCGAAATAACCTTCAAATAATTCGCTCACACGAGCGTTAGAGAGAGTCTTCACGCTCGTCTACCTCAATCGAAAATGGACAGTACTTTGCTGGCGCAAGCGCTCAGCAGCTTGTTCAGGTGACAGGTCGCGCTGGGGTTCAGCCAGCATTTCATAACCCACCATAAATTTACGCACGCTGGCGCTACGCAGCAGCGGCGGATAAAAATGGGCATGCAGCTGCCAATGCGCACTATCCTCATCTGTAAAAGGTGCGCCATGCCACCCCATGGAATAGGGAAAGGAGCACTCAAACAGGTTGTCGTAACGCGTGGTGATATCGCGCAAAATTGCACCAAGGCTCAGCTGTTGAGCATCGCTTAACTCGGTAATCCGAGCGACACGCTGTTTCGGCAGTAGCAATGTCTCATAGGGCCAGGCAGCCCAAAATGGCACCAACACTATCCAATGTTCGTTCTCCACAACTACTCGCTCACCTGCGGCAGATTCCTTTTGCGCATAGTCCAGTAACAACGGCAGTGAGTGCTGCTGGAAATAGTGGCGCTGATGCTCATCCTCTTTACTGACCAGCGTAGGCAGTTGCGATTGAGCCCAGATCTGCCCGTGAGGGTGGGGATTGGAGCACCCCATCACAGCGCCTTTATTCTCAAAAATCTGCACGCTTGCGTAAGTTTCACCGAGCTCAGCAGCCTGGGTCATCCACGCTTGGATAACCGCGCTCATCTCAACATCATTCAGCAGCGGCAGAGTTTTACTATGATCGGGTGAAAAGCAAATCACGCGACTAGTGCCGTGCTCTGCCTGGATCTGAAAGAGCGAATCACCGGCCGCAGGTGCCTCAGGTACTGAGGGCATTAGAGCGGCAAAATCGTTGGTAAAAACAAATGTAGTTTGATATTGCGGATTCACCTCGCCACCGGCACGGACATTACCTGCACATAAATAACAAGCGGGATCGTGCTGGGGACTATCAGGCCATTGGTTATGCTCTTGCTGTCCCTGCCAGGGACGCTTGGTACGATGTGGTGATATTAGTAACCACTCCCCGGAAAGGGGATTGTACCGGCGGTGCGGATGTTCATTGACCGAAAACGTTTCTTTCATAATTCATCTTATTTGGGCATATAAATATGATAATTAAACAGCAGGCGTAATTTACTCTAAATGCAGGGTGCGCGCAATCAACAATTTACTTTTAACTGGGCGCCCAAGGATGAATCGAGCCGCAAAAAAAAGCCCCGGCAATCGCTTGCCGGGGCTTTGGCAATTACCTGTAGCTTTTACCCGAACCGGTTAAAAGCGACTATCCCCCATACAATGGCTAAAAGCACCAGACTCACAAATACCAATGCCGAGCCAATATCTTTGGCGCGCCCCGACAAGTCGTGATGCTCCGATCCAGTGCGATCAACTACTGCTTCGACCGACGAATTGGCCAACTCCGCCATCAATACCCAAAACACACTACTGATCAGCAAAATTAACTCTACATGGGTTTGCGCCAGCCAAAATGCTGTGGGTATCAAAATCACAGCTAGCGCAACTTCCTGCCTAAAGGCTGCTTCATATTTCCAGCTTGCTGCTAATCCTTTCATGGAATATCCGAATGCATCGATTATGCGTCCAACACCGGTTTTACCTGGCTTACCCATTCATCATCTCCACGTTTGTCATTTCATCTTCATTGAGTGTTCACAGAATAGTCACAGAGCAGTGCTAAAAATAATCAGGCGCTGGTGAGCAGTTCACGCCAGCTTGAGTTCATCTGCAACTTTAATTTAACGGCGGTGAATCATGAACACATTTCTACAACGCGTCCACCATTTGGACACCCTTGCATTCTTGTGGGTGCATGTGACAAAACGCTTTCAATATCGTCGCTCGGTGAAATTTATTTCGCAAACAGGGGATGGTCCACTTTATCTGATCGTTGCGCTCGCGTTATTAGCATTAGAACCTTTAGCTGGTATGGATTTTTTCTGGGCCGGAATTATCGCCTACACATTCGATGTCAGCTTATATTTGCTACTCAAGAACCTAATCAAGCGCGATCGCCCCGCCGCAAAAATCTCAACCTATGAAGCTTGGATTACGCCCTCGGACCAATTTAGTTTTCCCTCAGGTCATACTGCAGCTGCATTTCTCTTTGCTTGCCTGATCCTGAATTTTTATCCGCTGTTTGCCATACCCTGCTTTATCTGGGCTTGCGCAATCGGAATGAGCCGGGTGTTACTCGGTGTCCACTACCCTACTGATCTAGTTGCTGGTGCACTGCTGGGCAGTGCTTGCGCCTTTTGGGGAATTTATTTGCACTCATTGCTAGTGTCGCTCCACTAAGACTGAGGTCGACTCACTCATCCAGCCATTAGCTATTCAATAACTGAGCGAAATTGCATGAAAATATTGTATGGAGTTCAAGGCACGGGCAATGGTCACACCACGCGTGCACGTATTATGGCCAAAGCATTTGCCGATGTTGGCGCCGATGTCGATTGGGTGTTCTCAGGCCGCGAACGCGATAAGTTTTTTGATATGGAAGCCTTTGGAAATTTCCAGTCATACCGTGGACTTACTTTTGCAACGCAAAGCGGAAAAGTCTTATATTTCAAAACCGCAATGACCTCCAATATTGGTCAGCTGTTTAAAGACATCAAAAAAGTTAATGTCGAAGGCTATGACTTTATTATCAATGACTTTGAACCCGTTTCTGCCTGGGCAGCCAAACGCGCGGGAAAAAAAGTCATCGGCATATCGCACCAGAATGCTTTTTTTTATGACATCCCCAAAGAAGACAGCAATCCAATAGTTGATTGGTTTATGCATAATTTTGCACCCGTAACCCAACCGATTGGGTTGCACTGGCACCATTTCAACCAACCCATATTACCGCCCTTGGTGGAAACCTCGCATTACACTAACGTCAATACACCCCGACATTATCTCGTGTACCTGCCGTTTGCCGGTCTCGACGATATAGTGCCGCAATTGCGTGCATTCCCTGATTACGAATTTTTTGTTTATCAACCTATTCCGCAAGCTTATGACGAAGGGCATATCCATATTCGCCCTTTTTCTCGCGAAGGCTTTCAAGGGGATCTGCATCGCTGTGAAGGTGTTATTTGCAGCGCCGGTTTCGAATTACCAAGTGAAGCCATACATCTTGGAAAAAAAATATTGGTGCAGCCAGTGGCAGGTCAAATGGAGCAAAAATCCAATGCATTGGCGTTGGAAAAACTGGGCTATGGTTTTACCGCGAAAAAATTTGATGTAGATACGCTGGCAAAATGGTTACCCTTAAAACCACCCGCACATCCGCGTCACTTTCCCGATGTCGCTAAGGCGCTAGTGAATTGGTTGATGAAAGGCGCAGGAGATAATATTGGCGAGCTCCAAAAACAATTATGGCAAGAAATTATCGACAACAATCCTGTCACTAAAAACTCTCCCTTAAGCGGATTGGTTGCGGCGGAATAAAACTCGAGTGAGGGAGATTTAATTAGTCAAAAGAAACTTTTTGACGAGCTGATTTAATAGAGCCACGTTGGGATTTTTGGTCCATCCGACGTTGTTTTGAGGAAAATGTTGGCTTGGTGGCGCGACGCAATTTCTCAATTTTGATTGCATCGATAATAATCTCACGCAGACGAACCAACGCATCTTCCCGGTTCTGCTCTTGCGTACGAAAGCGCTGTGCTTTGATAATCAACACACCGTCACTGGTGATACGCTTATCGCCCAATGCCAAAAGACGTGTTTTGCAAAACTCACTCAACGATGAATTAGGGATATCAAAACGCAAATGTATCGCACTCGACACCTTGTTGACATTTTGCCCGCCCGCCCCTTGGGCACGCATGGCGTGACATTCGATTTCGCTCAGCGGAATGACGACAGACGCATTGATGCGCAACATACTAGTGTTACCCGACCGTTTGATAAAAATGTAAAGGTTTTCTTTCGTCAACCAATACAGGTTGGACATTACTATCAAGGCGCGTCCGCCATGAATGCCAACGTACAAGCCCCCCTCCCAGTAAAAGCCCCACAAAACCACTCAGTGTGGTAACTCCTTCATGTGCAAATTGGTGATGTGAAATTGCAGTGGCTAGTATCAGCGACATTAACGGCACCATATAAACCATTAAGGCGCCTTTAGTGATTACCTCTTCCGGTATACCTATCTGGATTTCATCCCCAACTTGATAA
>DATIDX010000157.1:0-8726 GCA_035456025.1 Cellvibrio sp.
TATTGAGGAGATGCAGCGTGTGGGTACCGATACTGGAGGAAATCACCGCACAAATAAAAATGCTGGCGATAAAAATCAGCGTGCGCGGTAAATTCACCAACAGGTTCCGGCTCAGCAGGCCGCGATTGATGCGCGCGATAATCCACGCCTGCAACATATCGGCGCTGCTGATCACGGCAGCCCAGCCCCAGGTTGAATAGCTGCGCCCGATGTGTGGATCAAAATGCAAAAATTGCGTAGCGCAGAGCGCACCTAAAAATAATCCCGGCAACACGCGCAAGCCAAAGACCAACAGACCAAATAACGCGAGCCCTGCCGCCGGCCACACCAGCGAGACCTGCGAGGTCAATGAACTCCAGGCCATACCAAACTGCACCAATAAAAAATAAGCCACTGCAAAACCGAGGTTGAGCAGTGGCAATTTGGCAAATAGGTAAATGGATTTGCGCGAGGCGGTTAAGACAGGCATTTTTCCAGCGCCTGATAATTTAATGCTTCAGGGCGATGATGGTGATAACCCTGGCCCCAAGCTACACCCAATTGGTGCAATTGGTGCGCAACTTCGGCGGTCTCGACAAACTCGGCAATCACTTCCTTACCAAGCGATACCGCCATTTCTGCGATAGATTTTACCATCGCATAATGCGCCGCATCTGTATCCATATCGCGCACAAAAATGCCATCGATTTTTATTTTGTCGAAGGCAAGTTGATGCAAGTAGGCGTAGGAGGCAAAGCCGCTGCCGAAATCATCCAGTGCAAAATGACAACCCAACTCGCGCAATGTTTGCATAAATTGGCGCGCCGATTCGACATTGACTATCGCCTGGGTTTCGGTAATTTCAAAACAAAATTTATGCGCCGGTAAACTGAGCCGATCAAAGGTATTAATAATAAATTGTGCGAACTGCGGCTCGCGGATTGAAATAGCGGAGAGGTTGATCGATACCAGATCCAGCCGCTCTAGCAACTGCGGGTGCTGCGCAAACAAATTCAAGGTATAGCCGATTATCCATTTATCCAACTCCGGCACCAGATGCAAACGCTCGGCGGGGCCGATAAATTCACCCGGCGAAACCATCCGCTGGTGCTGCTCATCCCACAGGCGCAAGAGCACTTCCAGGCGATACCTGGGCGCTGCAGTACCTGCACTCGCGGGCAGGTACTCAATCATCTGGAAATAAGCGCGAAATAATTGACTGTGTACTGCATCGACCAGACGCGAGGCCCAATTGATATTTTCTTTGTGCAGATTGCTGCGCTTGGCAGCATCTTCATAACTGAAAATGCCGCCGCGTGCCTCGCGCTTGGCGACAAAAATCACTTCATCGGCGGCGAGCATCACCTGGTCGTAACTCACCATAATCCGGTTGAGTGGCACAGTGGCGATCGATGCCGCCAACTTGAATTGGCGGTCTTCCCATTGGAAATTGAATTGTTCCAGATGCTTGAGGATATTTTGCGCCAGAGCCAAGCCTTTATCGGCGTCATCGCAATGGGTGACCACGGCAAAACGGTCGCCGCCGAGACGCGCAAAAAAATCATCGCGCGTCAGCAGGCCGGCGATACTATCGGAGAATTGGCGCAACAATTCGTCGCCCGCGATGCAGCCACAACTTTCATTAATCAACCGGAACCGGTCGATATCAATCAATAAAAAAGAAGCGCTGACATCCTGCAACTGGATGCGCGCCAACAATTCGGAGACATAGGCCTCAAGCGCATTGCGGTTATGCAGGCGGGTAACAAAATCATGGGTGGCGAGGTAGTTGAGGCGGTCTTGCATATAGCGCCGCTCGTTAATTTCCTCGCGCAATTGGCGGTTGGCAATGGTCAATTCCGCCGTCCGCTCGCGCACCTTGGCCTCAAGCTCGCGATTGAAGGATTTCAATTCCGCGAGCATCGCCTGCCGCTCAAGCTGATGGCGCACACGCGAACGCACCTCATCGGCATTGATGGGTTTGGTGATGTAATCGGCACCGCCCACACGAAAGCCCTGGCTGATATCGTCGGTGCGCGCGGTGACAAAAATAATCGGGATTTCGGTGGTGGCCAGTTCGGCCTTAAGGCGGATACAGACGTCAAAGCCGTTCATGTCCGGCATCATCACATCGAGCAGGATTAAATCCGGCAGCCGCCGCGCCGCCAGTTCCAGCGCGCGCTCGCCGGAGGTGGCGACGATCAATTGGCAATCCAGATCTTCCAGAACACCACTGAGAACATCCAGATTTTCGGGGGTATCATCGACCAGCAGGATACGTGTCGAACTCGACATGACAAACAAGCCTTTAACTATTGTTGTCAATCGATAATAGCAGAGGCCAAAAGAATAGCTACGCGCCGGTTATGATGATTTGTTCGCAGGGAAAGACGAGCGCCCGCTTGCGGCTATAAGCCTCGGACGCACGAGCGTGAGTGCTTATTTATTTTTTAAACCAAAGCGCCGCCACCCCAATTGCGGCCAGCACAACAGCCGCAGGCGCTAGTTCGGAGGCGAATAAATCGCGCATTGCCGCTGAGGTTTCCAAACCCCGCCAGAAAAAATAGCCCGCTGCACCAAATGCAACAAGTGCGATTAATTTGTAGCGCCCCTGTTGCCGTTGCCGTGCGTTGCTGCGGCCTATTTCATCAGTCAGCTGGCCGATACGCAGCGACATTTCCGGCAGTTGTTGCAAACTGTTAAAGATAAGATCGGGCACCTGCGGAAATTTTTCCATCCAATCAGGGCCATAGCGTTTCAGTTCACCCCATAGGGATTTGGGGTGGAAACGGTTTTTCAGCCAGCGCTCCAGGAAGGGGTGCGCAGTCGCCCACAAATCCAGGTCGGGGTACAACTGGCGGCCAAGGCCTTCGATATTCAACAAGGTCTTTTGCAGCAGCACCAACTGCGGCTGCACTTCCATATCGAAACGGCGCGCGGTGCGAAACAAACTCAAAAGCACATTGGCGAAAGAAATTTCTTTTAGCGGCTTTTCAAAGATGGGCTCGCACACAGTGCGGATGGCCGCCTCCAGCTCTTCTACGCGCACAGTCTTGGGTACCCATCCGCTCTGCACATGCAACTCCGCCACCTGGCGATAATCGCGGCGGAACATGGCGAGCAGGTTGCGCGCCAAATAAAATTGATCCTCGCGCGTGAGCGATCCAACAATCGCCATATCCACGGCGATGTATTGCGGCAGTTGCGGATTTTTGCGGGAGACAAAAATATTGCCGGGATGCATATCAGCGTGGAAAAAGTTGTGCTCAAACACCTGCGTGAAAAAAATCTCCACGCCGCGCTCGGCGAGTTTTTTCAAATCGGTGTTTTGCGCATTAATCGCGACCATATCCGTCACCGGAATACCGTAGATGCGCTCCATCACCAATACATTGTTGCGCGTGTAATCCCAGTAGACTTCCGGTACATAGAGCAGCGGCGAGTTTAAAAAATTGCGCCGCAGTTGCGAGCCATTGGCGGCTTCGCGCTGCAAATCCAGCTCATCAAAAATGGTGGTGCGATAATCCTGCACGATTTCCACTGGGTGCAGGCGCCGGCCGTCGATAGTATTTTTTTCTACCCAGCGCGCGACGAGCAGCAGCAGCTGCACATCTTGCGCAATAATTTTTTCAATGCCGGGGCGCACTACTTTGATAACTACGTCGCGCCCGTCTTTCAGTACCGCTGTATGCACTTGCGCGACTGACGCCGAGGCGAGCGGCGCCGCTTCGTAGCTCGCGAAAATATCCTGCACTTTTGCGCCCAGTGACGCTTCTACAATGCGCTGGAATTCGTCGTTGGGGAAAGGCGCTACGTTATCTTGTAAATGGTTGAGTTCCTGCACTATATCGTCGGGCACCAGGTCGGGGCGGGTCGAGAGCAGCTGGCCGAATTTTACAAAGATCGGCCCGAGATCTTCACAGGCGCGGCGCAGAGATTCGCCGCGCGACAGCTTGGGCTGCGGGAAGAGTTTGAAAAAGAGTAATAAAATGCGCGCCGCAAGCGGCAAATTCGCAGGCAGCAATTGGTCGAGGCGATAGCGTGCAAACACGCGCAGGATTTTTAATAAGCGGAAAAAAACGATCACGGAATCTATCTTCTCTTATGCTTCAATTTCGTTTTATGGGCACCTGCGTTCGCAGGTATGACGTTGGAGTTAAGCAATCAGTGCGGAGAAGCCGCCAGTGACGGAGCACGCCGTCATTCCCGCGAACCCGGGAATCCATGTGTATTGCGTTCGGCAATTAATTTTTCTACACGCGCCGCCGCGCGATCCACCGCCAAACGCAGGTCATCAACCTGGCGATAAAAATCCTCCAGCTCAGGTTTGCCCGGCAGGGTTTTTAATTCTTCAGTAAGGAATTCGCTGGTGAGGCGCTGTGCGCTTTTAGCGCGGTCTGCTGCCCAGCCAAATTTGGCGCGGATCAATTGCGCGGTTTGGTGGCCGACAATATCGCCGGTAAATTCGCTGAGCATTTCTTCCCAGTCGATATCGAGGTTTTTCACCAGCCGCTGGAACTCTGCCAGCAGCGTCAAATCACCCAATACCGTTACGCCGCTGTCTTTCAGGTTATGGATTTCGGTGCGGGTCAGTTGTGCCAAGGCAAACAGTGAACCGGTGATGCGCGTATCTACATCGCCGTCCCAATTGGCCATCAGGCGCAGCTCATCATCCATCGGCATCACAAACAGATTGATAGCCGGCGCGGTGATGTGCAGCGCGATAATCTTGCCTTCCAGTTGCGCCAGGCCGATGCGAGTAGCTGGGTCATAGCGCAGCGCGGCATTGATCATTTTTTCCGCGCTGGCAAGTGCAGCGAGCGTGAGCGTGTTGGTCATTAAGGTTTGATGCCTTTGTGCAGCGCGACTATGCCGCCGGTCATATTGTGGAATTCAGTGCGCACAAAGCCGGCGTTATCCATCATCTCTTTCAGCGTTTGCTGATCCGGATGCATGCGGATGGATTCCGCGAGGTAGCGATAACTATCGGCATCGTTAGTCACCAACTTGCCCATAAACGGCAGCACTTTGAATGAATAGGTATCGTAAACCTTGCTGAGAATTTCGCTTTGCGGTTTGGAGAACTCCAGCACTAGCAACCGCCCACCCGGCTTTAATACGCGCTGCATGGAGCGCAGTGCCATGTCTTTATCAGTGACATTGCGCAGGCCGAAGGCGATGGTAATGCAATCGAAAGTATTGTCGGGAAAGGGCAGGAATTGCGCATCGCACTGAGCGAAGTTGATATTGCCGGCGATACCGCGGTCGGTCAGGCGGTCGCGCCCCACGCCGAGCATGGACGCGTTGATATCCGCAAGCACGACTTGCCCATTGGCGCCCACCAACTTGGCAAACTGGTAGCTCAGGTCGCCGGTGCCGCCGGCGATATCCAACACTTTGTGCCCGGCGCGCACGCCCGAGGCTTCAATAGTGAAACGCTTCCACAGGCGATGGATGCCGCCGGACATCAAATCATTCATCACATCGTATTTGGCTGCGACCGAGTGAAACACCTCGGCAACACGTTCAGCTTTCTCATCCACTGGAACTTCCTGGAAGCCAAAGTGGGTGGTTTTTTTATCGTTCATAGCGGAATCCAAAGGCGGGCAGGGTGGCGGGCATTGTACTGGCATTGCCGGGACATTGCACCGCCAGGCATTTCACCAGCGGACATTTCACTCTCAGGCACTGGTGCGGGCAAAGCTCTATACTCAGCGGATCACTGGAAGATTGTTAAGCGGGGAAAGTTCATGCGCGGCGGCGGATTTATCCTGTTGTTATTGATGGCGAGTTACAGCAGTGCCAATACCCTGAGCCCCTTCACTACCGATGGCTGCTCGCTGTGGATGGACGGCACCATGCAGCAGCCGAACCTCTGGCGCCACTGCTGCGTCGCGCACGACCTCGCCTATTGGCTGGGAGGCACCCAGGCCAAGCGCAAAAAGGCCGATGAAGACATACTGGAATGCGTCATGGTCGCGCAGGGCTCAGGCATGGCCAAATATATGTATACCAACATCCGCTGGGGCGGCAGCCCTTACTGGATGAACCACTATCGCTGGGGTTATGGCTGGAATTATTTCGATGGCCTTTGGCCGCGCGGATATAAAGAGCCCACCGCCGAGGAGCAGGTACAAATTGACCAGCTGCTGCCCGCAGCATTGCAACTGGTCGCTAACGACGCGCGGGTGAACCCCGCAAAAACCCTACCTCCCAACCGGCGTTATCGGCATTGATGACTTAACGCAGACTCTGAAGGGTATTTAGCCGCGTTTGCGTGCAGCAGCGCACAATAAAACCGGCGGCGGGAATGGTTGAATAGGCGGGCTGCCGGAAAGAGGTGCCGTTTCGGTAACCCATCCCTTAGATTACCGGGGAATCCCCCGAAGGAATTCGCTATGCACAAGATCCATCGCTGGGCCGCGCGCTGTGTGGCCGCCACCTCCCTCATCCTTGCCTTACCGGCGTCAGCCTACATGCAATTTACTTACACAAGCCAGGCCATGCCCTTAACATCTTATTTCATCGAGGCAGAACCAGTCGATTTTAGTGGATATTCGCTACCGGCCCCCTCCTTCAGTATTTCGTTTATTGCACAGGAGCTGGATTTAGGCCGCAGCGCATCCCGTGCCTATGCCGCAACTAATTTGCAGTTTTCGTTAATCTCACCCGAGTTCGAATATATCGACTACCCGTTGCTGCTCGACCCTTCGTCCTATGGTCGGATTAACCTTGGACTGGATGGAAGCGTTGAGAGCTGGGATTTGGCATTGCAGATGACCGAGCTAATCACCCCGGAAACGGATCTGCTATTGCATGGACTGAAAGACCATCACGTAAATGTAGCGTCCCACAGTGATTACGGTGACCAAGCCATGCTACGTTTCCATGCGGTCACTTGGCACAGGCAATGGATACAGGCGGCGCAGCTTGAACTTACCTTCTCAGACCTGGAGCACCGCGGCACTTGGACAGTCGAAAATATCGCACTACCCGAACCCGGATTGGCAGGGCTTTTTATGAGCGGATTAGCGGTGCTGGTGTGGGCTCGCCGCAGTAGCAGGCGCCTGCCGGGCAAGAAAAAATATGTTTGAAATCCGCTAACTAGATTACAATCGCGCTCCCGGTCGTTTGCCCGGGAGCAGTTTTTCTGTAACAGCGCCTGGCTATTCTTGGTCTACCCTTCAGGTACGCCAGCCAGACGATTCACACCACCCAGAGGCGGTCACGTCGGCAAGTGTTAACTCCAGCCAACTCTATATTGGAGACCCCATGAAATTTCGTTTTCCCATTGTCATTATTGACGAAGACTTTCGCTCCGAGAACACCTCGGGTTTAGGCATACGCGCCCTTGCAGACGCCATTGAAAAAGAAAGCTGGGAGGTAGTTGGTGTAACCAGCTACGGTGACCTGTCGCAATTCGCGCAACAACAATCGCGCGCCTCTGCGTTTATTTTGTCGATTGACGATGAAGAATTCGGTAGCGGCTCACTCGAAGAGACCGACCAGGCGCTTAAATCCCTGCGCGCCTTTGTGGAAGAGATCCGCTACAAAAACGCCGACATCCCGATTTATCTGTACGGCGAAACCCGCACCTCGCGCCATATCCCCAACGATATCCTGCGCGAACTGCACGGCTTCATCCACATGTTTGAAGACACCCCGGAATTTGTGGCGCGCCACATTATCCGCGAAGCCAAATCCTATCTCGATGGTTTGGCACCGCCGTTTTTCCGCGCGCTGGTGCACTACGCGCAAGACGGTTCCTATTCCTGGCACTGCCCCGGCCACTCCGGCGGTGTGGCCTTTTTGAAATCGCCGATCGGCCAAATGTTCCACCAGTTCTTTGGTGAAAACATGTTGCGCGCCGACGTGTGTAACGCGGTAGAAGAACTCGGCCAATTGCTCGACCACACCGGCCCTATCGCCGCGTCAGAGCGCAATGCCGCGCGTATTTTCAACGCTGACCACTGTTATTTTGTAACTAACGGTACATCCACCTCCAATAAAATGGTGTGGCACTCAACTGTTGCACCGGGCGATATAGTTGTGGTCGACCGCAACTGCCACAAGTCGATCCTGCACTCGATCATTATGTGCGGCGCGATTCCGGTATTCCTGATGCCGACGCGCAACAACCTCGGCATTATCGGCCCGATCCCGCTGGAAGAATTTACCCCAGAAAGTATCGCGCGCAAGATTGAAGCGAATCCGTTTGCGCGTGAAGCGGTCAATAAAAAACCGCGCATCCTCACCATCACCCAATCGACTTACGACGGTGTGCTCTACAACGTAGAGACGCTGAAAAATATGCTCGACGGTAAAATCGATACGCTGCATTTCGATGAAGCCTGGCTGCCACACGCCACCTTCCACGATTTTTACAAAGACATGCACGCAATTGGCAAAGATCGCCCGCGTGCGAAAGAGTCGATGATTTTCTCTACCCAATCTACCCACAAATTGCTCGCCGGTTTATCGCAAGCATCGCAAGTGTTGGTGCGCGAATCCGAAAAAGTAAAACTCGACCAGGATGCATTCAACGAAGCTTATTTGATGCACACCTCCACCTCGCCGCAATACTCAATTATCGCCTCATGCGATATCGCTGCCGCCATGATGGAAGCACCCGGCGGCCAGGCATTGGTAGAAGAATCGATTTTTGAAGCGCTCGATTTCCGTCGCGCAATGAAAAAAGTGGACGAAGAGTGGGGCCAGGATTGGTGGTTCCAGGTCTGGGGGCCGGA
>DATIDX010000158.1:0-5993 GCA_035456025.1 Cellvibrio sp.
GTCATAAATTAAGAACTGGCATAAAAAGTTATAATCAACAGGGCGAATTACGTCACAAATCTGGCTGTAGTATGAGGTTTTGATGCCATGATACCATTCGCATTTGCGCTAAATACACGTGAGTAGTATCGGGCAAAATAGGTTTTACTTACCATAACCTATTGAATATTAAGCATTACTCCAGATGGATCGTTAAGGGTGAAACTCAAATGGCGTTACAGGTTACATTGGTAAAAACACCGGGAGGCGTTTCTGTATCCAGAACGAGTCATTTATTCAATGAACAAGGTGGCACCTTTGGCAGGGCAGATACCAACAACTGGCAGTTACCTGACCCAGACAAATTTTTATCCTCCTGCCATTGCGAAATAATATGGATGTCAGATGGTTATTATCTTGTTGATAGAAGCACCAATGGTACTTTCCTGAATGGTAGTCCCGAGCCCATCGGTCGTGGGGTTAAGTCACGTCTTGTTAATGGTGACGTATTCGAAATAGGTGATTACCATTTCTCTGTTTCCCTTCAGGATCAAGAACCTGTTGGCTCGCCTTTTGATGATGATCAGCCTTTTTTCTCTAATCAGCCATCAAATGCCAATATTTTTGACGGCCCATTCGATCACCGTCCGGTAGTTGAAAGTGCGCCGATTTTCGATCAACCATTGGATCCGCTGGATATGTGGGACAAAGTCCAATCCCCCCAGCGTCCCAATAGTTATTTTGAAGAAACTCCTCCTATCGCCAGTTCCTCTATCGATGATATTTTTGGTATTGGCCCACCACCCGTGCCTCAGGATTTTGCCCCGGTAGATGTATCGCAAAGTATCGATCAAGCTATGGCATGGCCCGAGGCATCACGAGAAAACTTGATCCCTGAAGATTGGGAGGATGATTTTTCTGATTTAGGTGCAGCTCCCTTCGATGAGCCGCAGCTTAAACCCCAAGCCGCCCCAATAAAACAGTTTGCTGAAGTTGCGATTCCTAAACCGCGCGGGGATCGTCAGCCTCTAGCCGAACGGCTTGGGGCAATTGAGCTGCCAGTAGCGGTAGTGCCTCAGCCGGCAGTGGTAGCGCCGCCCGTTTTACCAGTCACATCTGAGAGGGTCAGTAGCGCACCGCCGCCACCTGTTCAACCATCAGTAGCTCAACGTCCAGATTATTCCTTAATTGAAGCAATGGGTCTTGACCCAACCCGGCTCACTGAGAGTGACATTGCCGAAATAACCGTAATGACCGGGCAGCTGATGCGTGAAATTGTAGAGGGTATGATGGGTGTGCTGCGTTCGCGCACCAGCATTAAAAATGAATTTCGGATGAACGTCACCACTATTCAGCCAGTAGAAAATAACCCGCTTAAATTCTCTGTGAGTGCTGATGACGCGCTGGAGAATATGTTTGTGAAAAAATCCAATGCCTATAAAAAGCCGGTTGATGCCTTCAGAGAGGGTTTCCAGGAAATCGCCGAACACCAGATAGCTATGATTGGTGGAATCAGGCAAGGATTTGAACGCATGATGGAGCGTTTTAACCCAGAAAATCTGGAGAAGATGTTTAATAAACAGGGGCGTGCAGGCATGATCCCCGGTATGCAAAAAGCCAAATATTGGACTAATTACTCCGAGTACTACTCTGGTTTTGTAGACAATATGGAGTCCTCCTTTCAACATTTATTTGGCAGTGATTTTGTCAGTGCCTATGAAGATCAACTACGCCGTCTCGCAGCAGCGCGAAAAAGGGATCAACAATAATGACCTACCAACTTAATATTTCATTTGCTAATACCTTGACGTTTCTAGCACGCCCATTATTGATATTGGCTGTTGTGAGTTTATTGCTATTTATTGCGGGGTGTAGCTCTTCGAAAAGCCGCGTTGGCGGTGTGCTGAATCTAGATACCGATTTAAAACTCACGTTTGAGGTAACTTCGGATATAAATCCCGATGACTCCTCGCGCCCCTCGCCAGTTTTTGTGCGCTTTTATCAACTAAAATCGGCGACGGCTTTTGATAAAGCGGATTTTATCGATATCTACGAACGCGATACGGAAATCTTCGGTGGCGACATTATTAATAAGCAGGTTCTTAAACCATTGTTACCCGGCGTGGATCGCACCGAAAGTTTCGTGCTCGAACCGGGCGCCAAAATGATTGCGGTTTATGCAGAATTTTCCCAGTATCCCGGATCGACCTATAAAGTTATTTTTCCGGTGACAGAAAATAACGTTATCAAAAATAAGGCGACAATAAAAATTTCTGGCAGAACTATCTCTTTAGTTAAAAAATAATTTTCTTGGGCACTCAGCCCTATGATTTGGTGAGACACGTATGTCGTTAGATAGTAAAGTAGTCTGGTCAGAAGGGATGTTCCTTAACCCCCAACATTTCCAGCAGCAAGATAGGTACATAGAGCGCTATATCGATCGTAAATGCATTGCCTATGGTAGTAATGCTTGGGGTGTCCAGGATTTTGAAATAGATCACCAGTTGTTGAAGCTGGGCAAAATTTCGTTAATTAAAGCGAGTGGTATATTTCCTGATGGAACACCTTTCAGTTTTCCTACGACTGACGAGTCGCCTTCAGTAATTGATGTGCCTGCGGGCTTGCATAACACCATGGTTTATTTGGCCGTTCCGGTCAGACGCCCAGGCGCAGTTGATGTTTTATCAAAAGATAACAATCAGGGATTAGCAAGATATTATCCAACCGAGTTGCCGGTCCGTGATGTTACCCAGGAGGGCGGGGAAGATCACGCCATTAGCATCGCTAAATTACGTCTGCGTCTGATGCTGGAAAGCGATGATCTAAGTGGCTATGCCTGCATCGCCATAATGCGGATATCTGAAGCGCGGGAAGATAAAAATGTCATCCTGGATGATCAGTTTTTAGCAACTTGCCTGGATTGTCGCGCTGTTCCAAAGCTCGCCAGTTTCGTCACTGAATTAGGTGGGTTATTACATCATCGTGGCGAATCAATCGCCGGTCGTTTGGCTGATGCGCGTCGTGGCGGTACCGCTGAAATTGCGGATTACATGTTGTTGCAATTGGTCAATCGCGCTGAACCTTTTGTCAATCATTTGGCTTCGTTAAAAGGGCTCCATCCCGCTGATTTATTTTCAGTGTTTTTACAGTTGGCGGGAGAACTGGCGACCTTTGTTACCAAAACAAAACGGCCGCCGGTGTTCCCTGTTTATTTGCACGATAATTTACAACAGACATTTACGCCGGTCTTATCAGCGTTGCGCGAATACCTTTCTATGGTGTACGAGCAAACCGCGATCTCTCTGCAATTGGTCGAGAAAAAATACGGGATTCGTGTTTCCGAAATCGGCGATCGCTCCTTGCTCAAAACCGCCAGCTTTGTTTTGGCGGTGCGTGCTGATATGAAAGAAGAAATTGTACGCACACGTCTGCCAGCACAAATTAAAATTGGCCCAGTAGAGCGAATCAGGGAATTGGTAAACGCAGCCATGCCCGGAATTATGCTTCGCCCTTTACCAGTTGCTCCGCGTCAAATACCGTTCCGCTCTGGATATACCTACTTTGAACTGGACAGACATAGTGAATTTTGGAAAGAACTTGCCCAGTCAGGTGGTTTTGCATTGCATTTAGGTGGCGATTTCCCTGGTATTGAACTCGAATTTTGGGCCATCCGCCAATAGCATTTTGATGCCTGTACAGAGCAGCCTTTGTGCAGGCTTGACCTCATTGATATTAACAACCTGTTGCTACAGGGAGTACTTATGTCTCCGGATGATTCGGATAAAACAGTTTTTAAACAACCTATGCCCGGTGGTGACCGCACAACCATGCGCCCATCGCCGGGAGCCAGAAATATGGGCGCTGGTGCGCGTGATATTCCTGCACAAATGCCGCCACAAGCGTCGCATTATGCCGCTCAGGGTAGCGGGCGCTTACCTATTGATCCCAACGCAGCCAGCTTTAAAGCCGATCACGGACTAAATCCTATCGTCAATGCAGCATCGACGCTGATTGCTGTGTTTGCAAAAACACGTAGCTCCGTAAGTCATCCGGATGTAGGTGGGCTACACCAGCGCTTGATCAATGAAATTAAAACCTTGGAATCGCAACTGCGCGACTTGGGGCTTAAGCAGGAAGTACAGTTGTCGGTGCGCTACTTGATGTGCTCAGTGCTGGATGAAGCGGTACTGAATACCCCTTGGGGTACCGAAAGTGCATGGGCGCAGCGAACGCTACTGAGCGTTTTTCACGGTGAAACCTCCGGTGGCGAAAAATCTTTTTTAATTTTGGATCGTTTGCGTCAATCTCCGTCTGAAAATCTGGATGTCATTGAACTTTTTTATATTTGCCTAAGCCTGGGCTTTGAAGGTCGCTATCGATTTATGAACCGTGGCCGTGAAGCGCTTGAGCAAGTGCGCGAGGAATTATTTTCTATTATTCGCCGTCAGCGCGGAGATTACGAACGAACACTATCGCCCGCCTGGAATGGGCTGGGACGGACGCGCAACCCATTGACTGAATATATTCCGCTGTGGGTTGTAGTTGCGCTTATGGCAACGATTTTATTTTTCAGTTACTCGGGATTAAGGTACTGGCTTTACGCCTCGTCTGCTCCGGTCGCTGATGAAATTTCGAGCCTTGTAGTGGAAAAAAACAAATAATCTATTTTTGACAAACTTCATCCATCGAAATGCCGACAATTACTCGGATGTAACAAGTTTAAGTGCCCAGGCACGATTGATAAGACTCAGGATCATATGAATAAAATTGGTCGTTTTTTTACCAACCCGGTGGTTATTTCACTAATCGGATTGTTACTGGTCGCGCTCTTGGTTTGGTTTGCTGGACCTCATATTAAATTTGGTGCTGATAACAATGCTCCCCTTGCCAGCGCTACGACACGTTTGCTGGTTATTATGGCAGCAGTAGTTCTCTGGGGTTTGAATAACTTGCGCTTGCAGATGATGACGAACCGCAGCAACAAAACTCTGGTAGCCGATTTACAACAAAATAATGAATATGTGCAATCCGATGCTGCATCGGAACAGGCAGCGGATGAAATCGCGCAGATTAATGATCGTTTCCGCCAGGCACTGGATACGCTGAATAAATTAAAATTTAATGGACGCGGCAAAAAGAAAGCGCTTTATCAGCTCCCCTGGTACATCATCGTTGGGCCACCGGGCTCGGGTAAAACTACTGCGCTGGTCAATTCGGGGCTTGAGTTTCCTCTCGCCGAGCAGTTCGGAAAAGGTGCGTTGCAAGGCGTGGGTGGTACACGTAATTGCGACTGGTGGTTCACCAACGAGGCAGTGTTAATTGACACTGCAGGGCGTTACACCACACAAGATAGCCATAAAGTTGTTGATAGTTCGGCCTGGGAAGGCTTTTTAACTTTGCTCAAGCGCAACCGCCGCCGCCGACCGGTGAACGGTGTGATAGTCGCCATCAGTTTGCAGGATTTATTAATCCAAACAGAAGAAGAGCGTACTTTGCACGCTAAGACAATTCGTACCCGTTTGGATGAATTGATGGATAAACTGGAAATACGATTCCCTGTATATCTACTATTTACCAAATCGGATTTGGTTTGCGGATTCAGCGAATTTTTTGAGGATCTGGGTAAAGAAGAGCGTGAACAAGTGTGGGGAGTGTCTCTACCTAACGCACCAAAACCTTCACAAAGTCCAGATTTTGATTATTTGGGCCGAGAGCTCACCAAGTTATCACGCCGGTTACATGATCGCGTTGTTTGGCGTATGCAACAGGAGCGCGATCCCAAGCGTTGCGCTGCAATCGAAAGTTTTCCACTACAAATGGAAAACCTATACCAAATTGCTGAAACGTTTGTTAAGCGCACTTTTGCGCAAAACCGGTTCCAATTCCAACCATATTTGCGCGGTGTTTATTTTTCTAGCGGTACCCAAGATGGAACACCAATTGATCGGTTAATGACGTCCGTCTCGGCAAACTTTGGATTTGCACGGGAGGCGGTACAGGCGTCAAACCAACGC
>DATIDX010000159.1:0-5905 GCA_035456025.1 Cellvibrio sp.
CATTAATTCGAGGGTGATGCTGTCGTCATCGATGAGATAGGCAGTCGCGGTGGCCGGTTTGTTCATGGTGTGCTCGTTATCAAGATGTCGGACATAACTACCTTAGGCAAAATGAGTGTAGCAGAGGCGCCATTAATACCGGCCAGGAACCTTGCCTTTGCGCTGCATCTCCGTTAAAAAGCCGCCCCATTGAGCACGACCAAGAGGCGGCCCCTAACCCCGAGCCCACTATGAACAAACCACTGACCCCTGAATATCTGCAACGCTTTGGCGGGCTCGCCCGGCTGTACGGGCAAGATGCCTTGCTCGCGCTAGCTAACGCGCATTTTGCGGTAATCGGCCTGGGTGGCGTGGGCACCTGGGTGGCCGAGGCTTTAGCGCGCTCCGGGGTGGGCGAGCTAACCTTGATCGAAATGGACGAGGTCTGCGTCACCAACACCAATCGCCAGTCCCACGCGCTTAAATCCAACATCGGCCGCTCCAAAAACCAGGTAATCACCGAGCGCTTGCGCGATATCAACCCCGAGCTGGTGATCCATTCGATTGAGGATTTTATCGACCAGGACAACATGAAAAGCCTGATTGGTAAACAGCACCACGTAGTGATCGATGCGATTGATGCGGCACATTTGAAAGCGCGGCTGGTGGCCTATTGCCTGGCGCTAAAAGTGCGCCTGATTACCATCGGTTCCTCGGGCGGCAAACGCAATCCGCAAGCGGTGACTGTCGATGACCTGGGCCGCAGCATCAGCGACCCTATGCTCGCCAAGGTGCGCAGCCAACTGTATCGGCACCACAATTTTGCGCGCGATAAAAACCGCAAATTTCGCGTCGATGCCGTCTATTCCACCGAGCAAATGGTCTACCCCAAGCCCGACGGTTCTGTGTGCATGGATAAACAAGCGCTGGCCGACGGCGTCAAACTGGACTGTGCCGGTGGTTTTGGCTCAAGCCTGATGGTGACCGGTACGTTCGGTTTTGTGGCCGCCACGCGCGCGCTTGAGCGCTACCTCAGCCGCACTATTCCCACCGAGTAATAATTATTATTTAAAAAACTTTATCATCAATGCGATTGATGTAAATCAACTTGTATCCCGTTGATATCTTGCAATATTCCCAATCCACACTAGGCTGAATAACGGCGTTAGCAATAACTCTGGAGCAGACCTATGCAGGACAACACAAGCCAACCCTTGGGGCAGCCGCCGCGGCAACTAGCCCCCGAACAAACGCTACAAAAAAAGCAGGAGCGACGGCTGTTCATTTTTATCATCGTGTTCCTCTTCCCCATACTGACAGTGTTATTGGTCAGCGCCATGGGCTTCTCCATCTGGTTCTACCAGCTTATCGTCGGCCCTCCGGGCGCTGGCTAGTCCCGTTTTTTCCGAATCTGAACGGCAAGACCTCACTGGAAAAAGAAGGAAGTCTATGCATAACCAATTGATCCCCAGCGACAGCTGCGATGTCGCGCCGACCCATCTCCATATCGCCAGCCTGGTCGCCCACGTGCGCCCCGAACAGATGACCGCACTCAAACAATGGATCGCGCGCTTTAGCAATATTGAACTCCACGCCGAAAGTGAGCAGGGCAAATTGGTGCTGGTGACAGAAAGCGATAACGAACAGGAAATCCTGCGCATATTGGACGAGCTGCGCGCGCAAACCGGCGTACTCAACGCTGCCTTGGTTTACCACGAACAAATTGCCCTTGATGAATTAGAGGAACAGGACGTATGAACATCACCCGCCGCCTTTTCGCCAAAGCCAATGCTGCCGCCGTCGCTGCCGCTGCCGTTGGCCTGCCACTACCGGCCATCGCCAGTAATTTAATTACCAATCGCGAACTCACCAGCCTGAAATGGAACAAAGCACCCTGCCGTTTTTGCGGCACCGGCTGCGGGGTGATGGTCGCCACCAAAGACAACCGTGTCGTCGCCACTCACGGCGATGTGAAAGCCGAAGTGAATCGCGGCTTGAATTGTGCGAAAGGGTATTTCCTCTCCAAAATCATGTACGGCAGCGACCGCTTGCATCAACCCATGCTGCGCATGACCGATGGCAACTACGACAAAAACGGCAAGTTCACGCCGATCAGCTGGGAAAAGGCGTTTTCGATCATGGCCGAAAAAGCCACAGCAGCAATCCGCGACCATGGTCCCGAAAGTGTGGCCATGTTTGGCTCCGGGCAATGGACCGTGTGGGAGGCCTACGCTGCGAGCAAATTGATGAAAGGAGGGTTGCGCTCAAACAATCTCGACCCTAATGCGCGCCATTGTATGGCCTCGGCCGTGATGGGCTTTATGCGCACCTTTGGCATGGATGAACCCATGGGCTGTTACGACGATTTTGAAGCGGCCGATGCATTTGTGCTTTGGGGCTCCAACATGGCGGAGATGCATCCGATTTTGTGGAGCCGCATCACCGACCGTCGCATGTCGTTCCCGCACGTGCAAGTGGCGGTGTTATCGCCCTATGAAACACGCAGTTTTGAATTGGCCGATGTGCCGTTGATTTTCAAACCCAATACCGATCTGATTATTTTGAATTACATCGCCAACCACATCATCCAAAGTGGCAAAGTAAATAAAGAGTTTGTCAAAAACCACACGCGTTTTGCTAAAGGTCAGGACGATATTGGCTACGGCCTGCGCCCTGAAGATGAGCGCCAGAAAAAAGCCACGGGGGCCGACAAGGCAAATACCTGGAGCGATATCACCTTTGATGATTTTGCCGCGTTTGTAAAACCCTACACCCTGGAGCGCACCGCCAAAGAGACAGGCGTCCCCGAAGATCACTTGCTGAAGCTCGCGGAAATTTACGCCGACCCCAAAGTCAAAGTGATGTCGCTCTGGACCATGGGTTTTAACCAGCACACCCGTGGTGTCTGGGCCAATAACATGGTGTACAACCTGCATTTGCTCACCGGCAAAATCGCCGAACCGGGCAACAGCCCTTTCTCACTGACCGGCCAGCCTTCAGCGTGCGGATCTGCGCGCGAGGTCGGCACTTTTGCGCATCGCCTGCCGGCGGATTTGTTAGTCGCCAATCCTAAACACCGTGCGATTGCCGAGAAAATCTGGAAATTACCCGAAGGCGCTATTCCCGAAAAAGTGGGCTTCGATGCCGTGCAACAAAGCCGCAAATTGAAAGATGGCGTAATCCGTTTTTATTGGACGCAAGTGTCCAACAACATGCAGGCTGGCCCCAATATTTCGCAGGAAATTTTACCTGGCTGGCGCAACCCTAATGCTTTTGTGGTGGTATCAGATGTGTACCCCACAGTATCGGTGCAAGCCGCCGATTTAATT
This sequence comes from Cellvibrio sp., assembly GCA_035456025.1. Lineage (GTDB taxonomy): Bacteria > Pseudomonadota > Gammaproteobacteria > Pseudomonadales > Cellvibrionaceae > Cellvibrio. The sequence continues at coordinate 3,309 of DATIDX010000159.1, forward strand.
TTGCCCAGCGCCATGTGGGTGGAAAAAGAAGGCGCCTACGGCAATGCTGAACGGCGCACACAATTCTGGCACCAATTAGTAACCGCACCAGGCGATGCCAAATCGGATTTATGGCAACTCATCGAATTTTCCAAGCGCATCAAAGTAGACGATGTTTGGCCCGCCGACTTGGTCGCTAAAGCGCCGGATTACAAAGGCAAAAATTTATTCCAGGTTTTGTTTGCGAACGGCCAAGTCGATAAATTTGCTAGTAGCGAACGCGACGAAACTTACTTAAATAGCGAAGCCGAAGCCTTCGGATTTTATGTACAAAAAGGTTTGTTTGAAGAGTACGCACAATTTGGGCGTGGTCATGGCCACGATCTGGCCAACTTTGACGATTACCACAACGCGCGCGGTTTGCGCTGGCCGGTAGTGGAAGGTAAAGAAACCCGCTGGCGCTACCGCGAAGGTTACGATCCCTATGTCGAAAAAGGCACCGGCGTACAGTTTTATGGCAAGCCAGATAAACGTGCGATTATTTTTGCCCTTCCCTACGAGCCGCCAGCGGAGTCGCCCGATGCCGACTACCCCTTCTGGCTCAGCACCGGCCGGGTGTTGGAACACTGGCACACAGGCACTATGACCAACCGCGTGGAAGAGCTGCATGCAGCGGTGCCGGATGCGCTGGTATATATGAACCACGAAGATGCCGAGGCAATGGGCTTTAGGCGCGGCAGTGAAGTGCGCGTGGTAAGCCGGCGCGGTGCCGTGCGCGTGCGGGTGGAAACACGCGGGCGAGTGAAGCCACCGCGCGGGCTGATTTTTATTCCGTTTTTTGATGCGACCAAACTGGTCAATAACGTCACGCTCGATGCAACCGACCCTATATCGCTGCAAACGGATTACAAAAAATGTGCGGTTAAAATCGAACTCGTGAATTTGGCATAAGGAGCGGATGATGAAAAAAAATATCCTTACTGCATACACACTTGTGTGTCTGGGTTTTATTGCAGCACTCCATACGTTTGCGCAAGACGATAAGACAGAGGCGCCGCCCAGCAATACCAAATCCATTAGTACAACGGCCAAGTTGGACGTGAGTGCGCCCGATGGCATTCGCCCGGGCGGCACCCTCGCACAGGATTTGGCCGCGCCTAAAATTCCCAAGCAGCGCATCACCACTGGCCCGGCACACCGCAATTATCCTGAGCAGCCACCGATGGTGCCGCACAATATCCGCGATTACCAAATCGATAAAAATTTTAATATGTGCCTGAGTTGCCACAGCCGCAGCGCCAGCCCACTGACCGGCGCCACAGCGGTGAGTATCACCCACTATTACGACCGCGACGGCCAGGCGCTCGCTGCCATTTCACCGCGCCGTTATTTTTGCGTGCAATGCCATTTGCCGCAAGCGGACGTCAATCCTGCGCGCACCAATGACTATAAAAGTATTGATGCAATGCTCCAGCAACAACCAGCAGCGGAGTAAATCATGTTCAAGCGATCATGTGCGTGGGTTAAACACTATTGGCAGTTGTTCCGCCGCCCTGCGGCTTTCATCAGCATGGGCACCCTGGCGATGGGCGGGTTTATTGCCGGGATTATTTTCTGGGGTGGATTTAACACCGCGCTGGAATTTACCAATACCGAAACCTTTTGTATTGGCTGCCATGAAATGAAAAACAATCCTTATGAGGAGCTGTCGTCAACTATTCACTACACCAACCGTTCCGGCGTGCGCGCCATGTGCTCCAATTGCCATGTACCGCATGACTGGACTTATAAAATCGCCCGTAAAATGCAGGCTTCCAAAGAAGTCTGGGGCAAGATATTTGGCACTATTGATACGCGCGATAAATTCCTCGCCAAGCGACGTGAATTGGCCGAACGCGAATGGGCGCGGCTAAAAGCCAACGATTCGCTGGAGTGCCGCAACTGCCACGCGCTGGAATCGATGGACTTTACCTTGCAATCACCGCGCGCACAGACCATGCACTCCACCCTACTCGCCAGCGGTGAAAAAACCTGTATCGATTGCCATAAAGGTATAGCGCATCATTTACCGGACATGGAAGGCGTACCCATGGTCACGCAAAACTGGCACGAGCAGATGATTAAAAAAGAATTGATGGAGCCCTGGCAAATTTATATTGCAGATGAGATAGGCAACAAAAACACCGCGACTAATTAATTCAACTTAACGCCGTTTCGATACGTTTGATGATGGCCGTCAAACCATTATTGCGCGACGGTGTTAAGTGCTTTTCCAAGCCTAACTCACGCAGCGATGCGAGCATATCCAAACCCGCCAACTCCCGGCGGGTTTTTCCATTCACCTGCACCAACAACAGCACCGCCAAACCGTTCATCACACTGCTGTCAGAATCAAACGCAAAGTAACAGTGTTGGTCACGCACTTGGTGAACCAACCAGACCGGCATTTCGCATCCCTTAATAAGATTCTCAGGCTGCCGCAGTTCAGCTTTTGGTTGGATCAACTTTCCCCATTGGATAATCAAGCGATATTGCTGCTGCCAATTGGTAGCAGCCATTAATTCAGGGAGCGATACGCCGGAAAGATCGTCACAGTTAAACACAGGGAATACTCAGCC